>NZ_VATA01000035.1 GCF_005870025.1 Poseidonocella sp. HB161398 | reverse complement strand
TCTCGCGGCTGCCCGAACTGCTTCCCTGGAACTGGACCCGGCCGGAAGGCCGCTCCGCGGCGGCCGCCTGATGGCCCGCGTCACGCAGGTCCTTTCCATCGTCGAGGTCGCCAGGCGGATCGGCGAGAACCTCGAGCTCATCGAGGTCATTAGCGCCAATTCCGACAACATCGATTACGGCGAGATGATCTGGGTCGACGACGGCACCGAGAGCGGGATCACGACCTTCACGGCCCGCGGCATCGAAAGCCTGCAGGAGTTCCTTGCCGACATCCGCACCTGGGAAGGCGGAGTCCGCGAGTTCCTGCGCGACGGGCGCTGCGAGCCCGACGTCATCGAACGCATCATGGCAGACGAGGAAGGGCGCTAAATCAAGACGGCCTTCGGCGTAGCCTTACTTTGATTTCAAATGCTTGGCCACAGAATTTCCCAGAACCATTGAAGCACGAAACGTGAAAACGGGAACTGGGAAAGGACGACGATATGAACCCCCACCCCCTCTCCAACGCGACCCGCGTGCTGGCCACGGCCCAGCCTGAATACCAGCCGCTGCAAATCCACGATCATCCATTAGGCGACGGCGACAACCTCATGGTGAGCCTGTGGCAGCCATCGGCCGAGGAGCGCGCCGCCATCGCGGCCGGCGCCCCGGTGCGGCTGTCGATCCTGGGCACCGTGCATCCGCCCGTGCTGATCGAGGTGGAGGAGGTCGAGGGCCAGGATCTGGTCGACCGCCTGTCCGCCGTCGGCGAGGGCTTCCTCTGGGCCGTCCACATCATCGGCCCGGACGAATATTCGCGCCGCGCTGCGCTTGTAATAGCCTGGCAAGGCGGACGGCCGCCAATAAAGGAGGGGCGGAGCGATGGTTGATTGGCGTTCTATGGAAACAGCACCCAAGGACGGGAGCCGCGTGAGGCTGCGTGCCGTCTGGGGGACGCAGCCCGATGACGGGAAGGTCAGCTTCGAGGGGCTGGCGGAATGGCGCACTGAGCGGCGCCCCGGCCTCGGTCTCGATCCTCTCGGCCGCGGCATAGACGGCCTAGAAGGCCCATACGAAAGCACCGGATGGATGCGGGCTGATAATCCATATCGCGTGCCTGGCCGCGTGGTCGCGTGGGCGCCAGATGATGAGGGCCAAAATGACAAGATGCGTCCATTACGTCGGATTCCGAGATGACCGCTTCCTGACCGCCTTCCGTGCATTCGGTGGGCCGGTCTTCATCCATCGCGTCTGGGACCGCCGGGCGCAGCGGGACATCGGAGATGGCGATCTGGTTGTCTTCGCCAACGGTCCGGCGGATCAGCCGATGAAAGAGCGGAACGGCGATGACATCGTGGAGCCCGCCCCCTGAAACGCGAACCGGCCCGCCTGGAATGGCGATCCGGTGAAATGCGTCAGGCAGCATCGGCCGCACGCAGGTCTACTCCGAAGGTCTCGTAAAGCCAGATCACATCATCCAAAGAGTGGGCCTTAATCTTCTTAATGGCATTATCTGGAAGGCTAAACTTTGTTGTCCCTACCATAAAATCTTTGACACTAAGAAGACCTTTAACTCCGGTGTCTCTCCGATGCTCATCCATCCTAATTGCGGTTTCTAAAGTAATAGATGAATTTTTCTCATCGCAGGACAAAGGCACATCAACACCAACGACACTTGCAAAGTCCGCCAAAAGGTCACCATTAACAAAAGCAGATTTGTCAAACTTTCTGACTATCAACGCATCATGACCAAAGGCCCCGGCCAGCTTCGTTAGGTCTGCTCTGACTGAGAGCATTGGCGGCTTCTCGCTCAACTCCTCGTAGGTCCATTTACCAGCCTTAATAAGTTGCTGGGCCAGCGAGTTGGCCCGCGCCACCGGGTCTCGTGCATAGTAAACCACAGAGACATCGTATCCGCACAGCGCATTCGACAATTGCCCTAGCATCTCAGCGGATAGCCTTTGAAACACTTCAGAGCTGATGATCGTCTCTGTAGCAGGCAGCGATTTGATATAAGAGCGTACAAAATCAAAATCCCCAGCCTGAAGTGCAAAAGCCAGGAAATGATGCGCGAACTTCGATCTATTGTAGGGGTTTTTCGGAGGATAAGGATAGGATATCGGCAGCAGGCTATTTCGTGCGTCGCGCAGTGCCATCTGTATGGTTGTGGACCCCGTTTTAGCTGGACCAACATGCAACCAAAGCTTAGGACGCTGAGGTGTTCCATTCTCCATGATTGAGAAGGCCTTTCCTGTCGTGAGGCATCTAGAGATGCAAACTGTGGTATCCCAGTGTTGCCTAACTTCATTCTCACTTGCAACCTACTTCAGTGTCTCGACCTTCCCTGCTCTTGACCGCTCCCATACGCCGCAGCCATGGGGTTCAGCCCGTCGCCCGCGCTCCACGCGAGCCGGGTTTCGGTCACATGCCCCGCGGCCCGGCACCGCGAGCACCGCAGGCGCGCCACAAGGGCGGCCCGGTCCAGCCCGACCGGATCCGGCACCGCGAGCACCGCAGGCGCGCCACAAGGGCGGCCCGGTCCAGCCCGACCGGATCCGGCACCGGCACCCAGCCCCAATGGCCGCAGCGGCAGAGAACGTGGAGGAAATGAGGCATGGCGAATCGCGGAACAGACGCGGAACACTTCCATGCCACGAAAAAGGCCGGGCCAGGAAGCCCGCCCGTCAACTACGCTACGAATCCCCGATAGGCGTTCTGCATCCGAACGGCGTAGAAAGCGACCTGCCCGGACCCATTGTAGACCTTGGCGAACGCCCGCCAGTCGCGCGCCCGCAGGGCCGCTACCAGCCTCTTCGACACGACGAACGCCAGGAAGGCGTCGAGGTGCGCGATCTCTCGGTCTGACATGGCCGCGACCATCCCGGCCGCGTCGGAGAACCCCGCCGCCGCCGCATTGAACCCCATGATCTGCGGCCCGCCCCAGCTGGTCGCCCGCAGGGCCGCGTCGGGGTCGGCGTCATAGGCCTCGAGGAAGAGCTGCTCGCGCTCGGCCGTGCCGATCTTCAGGCTGTCGCGCCAGCCGATCGTGGCACCGGGCATATGGTGCGGCTCGAAGCGCCGCGTCAGGCTGCCGTCACTCTGGAACGGCCGGCCGCCACATTCGACCTGCCAGACAGCGCGCAGAGCCGTGACTTCAAGGTCGAGGCGGGCTGCACGCTGTCGCTGTCCTGGCGCCCGAGCGCGTCATCGACGCGGACGACATAGGACGTGGTTACGCTGACCGCCGCCGGGGCGGTGTAGTCCGTCGCCTCCGGATCGGGCTGCAGCGTGCCGTTGATGCGCAGCTCGGCCGGGGCCGCGGTGCCGCCGAACGTCCAGGACAGCGCCGGCGTGACGCTGGTGCCAAGCTCCTGCACCGCGGACGGCACCACGGTCAGATCCTCGATCGTCACGACCTCGAGCGCGGTCAGGCGGTCAGCGCGTCGTACTGGGCCGTGGTCAGCACGGTATGCGGCTCGGCATTGTCCGGCAGCTGGTCGAGCAGCATCACGTCGATCGTCGAGGCGCCCGAGGACGGCACCAGCATGGCGCCGACCGTCTCCCAGCGCTGGCTCCCGTTCGCCTTGGCCTGGAACTCCTGGACCTCGTAGTAGGTCGGCGAGGAGCCCGCGTCATTCGGCCAGAGATCGGCCGAGATCAGCCCCGCGGCATTGCTCGCGGTCTCCTCGTAGTCCGGCGCGTTGGTGACCAGGTTGCCGTCGCCGGTCAGGCCGGTGCCGCGCAGGATGAAGCGGAACTTCGTGCCCGCGAGCACGCCGCTGGGCCGGTTGACCGTCAACGTGACGGACCGGGTGGTGATTGCCATGTCCTGGCCTCCTGTCAGAAATAGGGAATGAGGATGATCAGGCCGTCGCCGCCGGTGCCGCCCGCGAAGTCGTCATTGACGCTGTTCGCGATCGCCCCGGCCCCGCCCGCGCCGGGCGAGGTGGCGCTGAAGCCGTCCTGGTTCATGAAGCGGCAGGGCGTGCCGGGGAACAGGCTGCCGGGCGCGCCGCCGCCGCCGGTCGGGACCGGGTTCCCGGCATTGACCTTGCCCATGCCGCCATTCTGGCCGCGGACATTGAGGTCGCCGCCGGTGGCGTTCCCGCCGGGCCCGCCATTCCACTGACCGGTATTGGTGCCGGAGGCCCCGGCCCCGCCGCTCCCGCCATAGCCGACCAGGTTGATCGCCGCGGAGATCGACCGGCTGGACAGAGCCGCTGCCCAAGATGACCACGCTGCAGAGGCCGCAGCGCTCCGGGCCCTCGGCGCGGCGGGCAAGGAAGGAGGGGAGTGATGCAGGTGCGCAACCTCAATGGCGCCCGATTTCGCTGGATGGGCAGAAGCTCGGGGCCGCGGCATTCGGTATAGACACGTTCTACATGGTGTCCGGAGAGCCCGGCGACTGGACCCTGACACATCCACAGGGAACAGCCTACGGGCACACGCCCGGCTATGAAACACAGGCAGCAGCTCGGCGAGCTGGGCAGACCGATTTCGAGCGGCGCGTTCGGGCCAGCTTGCTCAATTCGAAGGAGGACCAGGGGTGAGAATGACGACGACGTTTCACCTGACGGTCGATGAGCTGACCGCGCTTGCGGTCGAGGCTCTGGCACGCAAGCACGGCTTTGATGCAGTGAGCGCGAATGCACATCTTGAGATCTCGACCGATGGAACAAGGGCGGAGGTGACCAGCGCCACCATAACGATGTCGCCAACCAAGGAGGGCAAGGCGGATGCTGACTGAGGCGGAAAACCATGTGATCAAGCACGCTCTTGGATTGACCGGCAGGGGCGGCAGGGGCCGCACAGGTCGGCGGTGGGCGTATCGAAACTACTTCGCGGCAGGGGACAAAGATGTTGCTGTCTGGACTGCGCTTGTAGCTCGCGGACTGGCCTGCACGCTCCGCCCGGTCGGCCCGGAGGCGTGCTCCTATCCTGGATTTGCAGTCACCGCTGCTGGGGTCGAGGCGGCGGGATTGACCGCCTATGTCTCGCACGGGCTTTTGCCAAATAGGGAAGGGAAGATCGATGGCTGACGTGGCGAAGCTCAAGCGCACCATCGCTCACGGCCTCTTCTACTGGAGCGCAGCGGCTCTTGCGGTCATCCTGATGCTCCTGCCGTTCGTGCTATCGCATGCCGTGGTGACTGGCGACGCGTTCTTTATCGAGGCGCTGAGCACATGCCTGATGAATGTCTGCGTCAGTACCGGCGTGGTGCTGTTGCTGGTGGAGGACCAGTCATGACCGCCCATCCACACCTCGCCGTCACCGACGCAATGGCCGCGCGCATGATCGGCGTGACCAAGGCCGAGTTTCTGGCGATGGTAGAATCCGGCGTCATGCCGCAGCCGCGGAGACTGGCGCCGGGCTGCGACAGGTGGAGCGTCAGGGCTCTGCAAGATGCTGTGGAGCCGCCGGGCGCCGATAGCGAGGAGTTCGAGCCGTGAAGAAGCCAGACCTGCCCTATCTGGTCGAGAAGAAGCGCAACGGCCGGTCCTACTGGTATTTCAGGCGGGCGGAGAAATACATCCGCCTGCCAGATGACCCGGACACCCCGGAATTTACGGAGGCCTACTGGTCGGCCCGCTCCGGCCGCCGGAAGCGCGTTTCGAAGACCACATGGGACGCGCTGATCCAGAGCTATTACCTGAGCCCTGCTTTCCTGGCCCTAGGAGCCGGGACGCGGGCGAACTACCGCCGGCACTGTGAGGCGATCCGCGAAAAGAACGGGCGCAAGGACATGACCACGTTCCGCCGGGCGCATGCTATCGCCGCGCGCGATGCGCTCGCCGATACGTGGTCCAAGGCCAACGAGCGCGTTGCCGTGCTGTCGATTCTCTGCAGACACGCGATGGACAGGGAGTGGATCGAGCGGAACCCCGTGGTTGGGATCGAGAAGCTGAAGGGCGGGGAATATCGCGCATGGCCAGAGGCCAAGCTGAAGGCATTCGAGCGCGCCGCCGCCAGCACCGGCAACACCGTGGCCCTTACCGCGTTCGAACTAGCGATCGGCACCGGCCAGCGGCTTGGCGACTGCGTGAAGATGAAGTGGTCTGACTTCGACGGCGACTTTGTGCGCGTCATCCAGGAGAAGACGGGCGCTGACCTGTGGATCTATTGCCCGGCCCGGCTGTGGGCGTTCCTCGCCGATATTCCGAAGCAGGGCGAATTCATCCTCGCAAAGAACCTGACGCAGCCGCTGGGCAAGCGGCAGGTGCAGGAGGCCATAGAGACCGTGCGGAAGGCCATCGGCGTTCTGGACGGCGCCGACCGGTTGGTGCCGCACGGCTGGCGCTACACCGCGGCCGAGCAGCTTGCCGGGGCCGGGTGCAGCGATGCCGACATCCAGGCCGTCACCGGGCACCGCTCGCTGGAGATGGTCCAGAAATACCGGCGCCGGGCTGACCAGCGCCGGGCGTCCAAGCGCGCCCAGATAGCTCGGGAACGGAACGAAAACGAAACGTGAAGGTGGGAAACACAGTGGGAAATTTTTGTGGACTGGCCCCAATTAGAACACTGCGGAACGCTGTTTTCTGTAGTGTTTCCAATATGGTGCGGGTGAAGGGACTCGAACCCCCACGCCTTGCGGCGCCAGAACCTAAATCTGGTGCGTCTACCAATTCCGCCACACCCGCGTGGCGAGCGGTTTAGCAAAGCCGCCGAAGGGATGCGAGACCGAAATGCGCCCGCAGCGCTCCGGCAGACGCAGTCCCGGCACTTTCATCTTCATCCGTGATGCTAAGGACCATAAACATTCATTTCCATAATGGAGAGCGAAGGACCATCTTCGGGTCAGACCAGAATCATGGAGATGACGACAATGGAACAGAGCCTTTCCGCCCCCGTCCAAGCCCGCCCCTTCCGCATTCCCGCCGCCGCCGCGACCGGCTTTGCCGCACTGGTGGCAATCGCCCTGCTGGCCGCCAGCGCGCAGCAGGACGCCGCCCCCGCCCAGGGCGACATCTGGCGCGGCAACAGCGCCAGCCTCGAGCGGATCGCAGACGCCCCCGCAACCGTTCCGGCGAGGTGAGCCCCCTCAGATCCCGATCAGCCGGAACACGTCGGGCAGCGCTTCGGGAAGGTCCTCGGCAATGAGCCCGGGCCCGACCCGGAGCGCTGCTTCGGCATGAAGCCAGGCCCCGAGCTGGGCCGATTCCATCGCGGAGAAGCCGCGCGCCAGCAGCCCCGCGACCAGCCCGGCCAGCACGTCCCCCGACCCCGCCGTCGCCAGCCAGGGCACTGCCCGCTCGCCAGTCGCGGAATGCTCGGCGCTGCCGCCGCCCGGATCGGCGATCCGCGTCACCGTCCCTTTCAACAGCACCACCGCCTGCGCCCGCTCGACCGCCTGGAAGAGCAGCCGCCGATGCGCAAACGGCGACTTGGCACTGCGCATCTCATGCGCCTCGCCGGGAAAGAGCCGCGCGAATTCCCCCATATGCGGCGTCAGCACCACCCGCCGGTGGAGCATCGAGAAAAGCGCCTGCGGATCTTCCGCGAAGACCGTCAGCGCATCGGCATCGAGCACCGCCGAGCGGCCGCTCTTCAGCACCGCCGTCACCATCTCGCGCGTGCGCGGCCCGGTGCCCAGACCCGGACCGAGGCAGACCGAATTCACCCGCGGATCGGCCAGGAGCCCGCGCAGCGCATCGGCATCCGGCAGCGGGCGCAGCATGATCGCGGTCAGCTGGGCGGCATTCTCGATCAGCGCGGCAGGCGGCGGCGCAAGGGTGACGAGCCCGGCGCCCACGCGCAGCGCCGCCCGCGCGGCCAGCCGCGCCGCGCCGCCCTGGCCGACGCCGCCCGCCAGCACGAGCGCATGGCCGTAATCGTACTTGTGCCGGTCGCCCCGCTTCGCGAGCCGTGCCAGCAGAGCCGGGGAAATCCCCTGGTTGGAGCTGTTCATAGCCCGATATCCACCACCTTCACGGTGCCGCACAAGTCCGCCCGGAGCTGATGCGCGGGCTTGCGGCAGTGAAACGTCACTGTCAGATCCGCAGGCAGCACCGCCCCCTCCGCCCGGCCGCTATCGGCATCCAGCCCGGAGGGCAGATCGACCGCCACGCGCAGCGCCCCGGAGGCCCGGGCAAGCGCCGAAACCGCCTCGAAACGCCCCGCCAGGGCCCCGCCGATTCCCCGTCCGAGACCGATCCCGAAGAGCGCGTCGACCACCGCATCGGGCGCCTCGGGCAGCGGCATTTCCAGCAGATCCCCGACCGGTCCGAGCGCCTCCCAGAGCGCCCGGTTGGCCGCCGCATCGGCGCCCGCCGCCTCCCTCCGGCCAAGCGCCGCGACCGTCACATCCCAGCCATTGCCGTGCAGAAGGCGGGCAATGACGTAGCCGTCGCCGCCATTGTTGCCCGGACCGCAGAGAATCAGCGCCCGGCCCGGCTCCGGCCGCAGGGCCAGGATTTCGGCCGCCACGCCCTGCCCGGCACGCTCCATCGCCGCCCTGCTGGAGACCCGTCCGCTGTCGAAGGCGGCCTGCTCCAGCTGGCGCATCTCGGCCGCTGCAAGCACCTGCTCCGGCCCTCCGGATCCTCGAGTTTTCATTTCGCCCACTTTCGCCTCGCAGTGCCTATTTTCTAAGCATGTCGATTGCCGCAGCCGGCCATCCTGCGGCAGCCTGACCCTAGTCAATTGTGAAGGCACATTTAAAGTGATCTGTCCGAGGCAACGCCAGACGATGCGAAGGAGTCGGTGAATGAAGAAGATTGAAGCGATCATCAAGCCGTTCAAGCTTGATGAAGTTAAGGAGGCGCTTCAGGAAAACGGTGTCCAAGGTCTCTCCGTCGTCGAGGTCAAGGGGTTCGGCCGGCAGAAGGGCCATACCGAGCTCTATCGCGGCGCGGAATATGTTGTTGATTTCCTTCCCAAAGTAAAAGTCGAAGTCGTGCTGTCCGACGATATGGTCGAAACCGCGATCAACGTCATCATGGAAGCGGCGCGCACCAAGAAGATCGGCGACGGCAAGATCTTCGTCAGCCCCGTCGAGCAAGCCATTCGCATTCGTACGGGCGAAGACGGCGAAACCGCCCTCTGAGCCCGGAAACCACCGGAACAACCGTAAGAGAGAAGGGAAAACGGTCAAATGAGTAAAGAAGCCGTTCTCAAGATGATCGCGGACGAGGGTATCGAGTATGTCGATATCCGTTTCACCGACCCGCGCGGCAAGCTGCAGCACGTCACCGTCATGGCCGACCAGGTCGATGAAGACTTCCTGGAAGAGGGCTTCATGTTCGACGGCTCCTCCATCGCAGGCTGGAAGTCGATCGACCAGTCCGACATGAAGCTGATGCCCGACACCGAGTCCGCCTATGTGGACCCGTTCTACGCCGAGAAGACCGTGTGCATCCACTGCTCGGTCGTCGAGCCCGACACCGGCGACGCCTATGACCGCGATCCGCGCGGCACCGCGGAAAAGGCTGAGGCCTACCTGAAATCCTCCGGCGTCGGCGACGCGGCCTATTTCGGTCCGGAAGCCGAGTTCTTCCTGTTCGACGATGTCCGCTTCTCGGTCTCCATGAACAAGGTCTCCTACCAGGTGGACGCGGTCGACGCGGCCTGGAACTCGGACACCGAGTACGAGATGGGCAACACCGGCATGCGTCCGGGCGTCAAGGGCGGCTATTTCCCGGTCAACCCGATCGACGACGCGCAGGACATCCGCTCCGAGATGCTCTCGACCATGAAGCGCATGGGCATGAAGGTCGACAAGCACCACCACGAAGTGGCGTCCTGCCAACACGAGCTGGGCCTGATCTTCGGCACCCTGACCAAGCAGGCTGACGAGATCCAGAAGTACAAGTACGTCGTCCAGAACGTCGCCCAGGCCTATGGCAAGTCGGCGACCTTCATGCCGAAGCCGATCTCCGGCGACAACGGCACCGGCATGCACGTCAACATGTCGATCTGGAAGGAAGGCAAGCCGCTCTTCGCAGGCGACAAGTATGCCGACCTCTCCGACGAGGCGCTGTACTTCATCGGCGGCATCCTGAAGCACGCCAAGACGCTGAACGCCTTCACCAACCCGTCCACCAACTCCTACAAGCGCCTGATCCCGGGCTTCGAGGCACCGGTGCTGCGCGCCTACTCGGCGTCGAACCGTTCGGGCTGCGTGCGTATTCCGTGGGCGGAATCCCCGAAGGCGAAGCGCGTCGAAGCCCGCTTCCCGGACCCCTCCGCGAACCCGTACCTGGCCTTCGCGGCGCTCCTGATGGCCGGCATCGACGGCATCAAGAACAAGATCCATCCGGGCGAAGCGTCCGACAAGGACCTCTACGACCTGGAGCCCGAAGAGCTGGCAGGCATCCCCACCGTTTGCGCCTCGCTGCGTGAAGCGCTGGAATGCCTCGAAGCCGATCACGAGTTCCTGCTGGCTGGCGACGTGTTCACCAAGGGCCAGATCGAGGGCTACCTGGCGCTCAAGTGGGACGAGGTCTACGCCTTCGAACACTGCCCGCACCCGATCGAGTACAAGATGTACTACGGCTGCTGATCCCTTCCGGATCGCAGACAGACAGGAAGGGCGCCTCCGGGCGCCCTTTTTCTTTGCGCCGCCCTCCAGCGCAGCCAGCGCGCGGCAACCGGCCATCGCTCCCCGTCAGCCCCGCCGACCCTCTGGCCCGTCCACCGGCGGCGCCTTCCCCGGAGACGGGTCTGCAGCGACAGAGAGGGCACGCAGCCTCCGCTTTCGCCGGCACGGGCAGGCGGAGTTCGCTGCCGCTGGCCGCCTCCCGACCGCCCCGGTCAGCTCCGCCACAAGCGCTGCGCATTTCCCTGGGATTGCCGCCGTCCCGTGCCCCGTGGCCATGTCCAACGGAAGAACGATCAGCGCGCAGTCACCCTGCCCCGGCGACAGATGCTGCGCCTGCCGTTCCATGCCGCTGGACGGCACCCGCGCCCTGGGGGACCGCCGCCGCGCAGACCGGGCAAGCGCCTTGCCGCATGGAAAAAGCCGCCTGCCCGGCCACCGGCAAGGGGGTCCGCTACGGTGAAGGATTTTCGATGCAGCCCGAGGCATGAGGGTGCGGCTTGGTGCTCGGGCGGCCTGCGTCGGAAATCCGCCCAAGGTGGAAGCCGCGGGCCCGGCCCGGCTCAGTGGTCGCGCAGCGTGCTCTGCCAGGGCTCGGGCATGTCGGCGAGCCGCAGCACCAGCGTGTGGATCGAGAAGACGACGCCGCGGCTCTGCGGCAGCCGCAGAAGCACCTGGCGCTCGGAGCGGACGAAATCGCCGCCGGTCCGGCGGGGCCACTTGTTCTTCTCCAGCTGCGGCTGGAACAGCGCCGGATCCTGCGCCCGGTGCAGGTTCGCCCGCCAGATCGCCCGGCCCGGCTGCACCCCATCGAGCAGCCGCTGCACCCGCCGCGCCACGCCGTCGTCATAGACATCGACCGGCTTGTGGATGCGCAGCATCGGCCGGCCCAGCTTCTCCGCCAGCGTCCAGTTCGCGGGAAAGCACAGAGCCGCCGCGCTCAGCAGATGCTCTTCCGCGCCCTCGGGCTTCTGCATCAGGCACAGATCCTCCTGCACCAGCCGCCCCGCCGTCGCCATCGGCGCGGCACGGTCGAGCGCCACGAGACGCCCGTCCGGACAGGCGACCTCATCCGCGCCGACGCGGAAGCCCGGATGATCCGCCAGCGCCGCCAGCACGGTGTCGAGCAGCTCCTGCGCCGCCGACTCCGCCCCGGGGACCATGCCGATGACCAGCTCGGGCGTCTCGCGGATCAGCCGCTCGCGCTCGGCCATCTGGCCGGCGTAATTCTCCAGCACCCAGAGCCAGGGCGCGGCGCCAAGCGGCGAGATGCCGGGCAGGCCATTGGCCTTCGCCCAGAGCCCGGCCGGATCGGCGGGAAGCGTGTTCAGGATCGGGGAGGCAAGCGTCTGCGTCATGGCCCTCTGCAGCACGGCCCGCGCGGCGCGCCAAGCGAAAAGCGCGCCCGGACCCTGCGGCCCCGGCGCGCTGCCTGCAAAACGGGCTGCCGCTCAGTCGTCGCCGAGCCCGGCGGCGATCTCCGCCCAGTCCACCAGCTTGAAATTGGTGGTGAAACCGGCGTTCTGGTCATCCATCATCACCAGCACCCCGGCGGGATGGCCGGGCAGCGGATGCGGCGTGACGGTCAGCCCGTCGGTCTCGCTGACCCCGTCGATCTCCGCGCCCGCGGCGATCTCGACCAGCGCGCGGCAGGGCATGTCCGGCGCGTTCAGATCGTAGAGCGCGACGCGGTGGATCCCCTGGGCCGAGGCCGCGAGATAGCGGCGGGTGCCGTCGTCATAGACCTCCAGCCCCTCGACATCGTCGCGCGGCAGGCAGGCCGAGGGGATGGAGACGACCTTCTCGGGCGCCGCCTCCGCCTCGGGCGCGCCGTCGAGCCGCCAGATGCCGTGATCCTCCTCGCCGACATAGATCATGCCCGCGCGGTCGTCGCTGGCCATGCCTTCGGGCTGGCTCGGCACGCGCCACTGCCGTGCCAGGCGGGTGCCGAGCTGCCCCGCCTCGTCGAGAAGCTGCCACTGGAAGACATGGCCCGACTTGTAGTTGGCCAGGGCGAACACCCGCCCGTCGGGCAGGCGCTGCATGGCGAAGCCGTAGATGTCGTCGACCTCGTCCGCCATCCCGGCCGGATGGCCGGGAAAGGCGAAGGGCGCGGCACGCTCGACATGGCCCGCGGCGTCGATCACGTAGAAGACCAGCGTGTCATCCTCGCGCTTGGTCGCCCCGGCGATCCAGACCTCGCGCCCGCCCAGCTCGAAGGGCCGCAGGTCGACATTGTTCAGCTTGCCGTCCGGAAAATCGGCAACCACCGCCCCGGAGAGGTCGAAGACGAAAAGCCCCTGAGTCTTGTCGGTGCCCAGGATCAGGCTCCCCGCCGGGTCCGCCGGACTGATCCAGATCGCCGGATCGTCGGCATCGCCCGCGACCGGCGCGGTCTCCATCGAAGCGGTGACGGCGATCTCCGCCGGTTCCGCGATTGCGGCGGCGAGGCCCAGCCCCGCCAGCGCGCCCAGAATCGCCTCAGTCCTCAATTTCGAACTCCGTCACCGGCACGGTGAAGGAGACGGCCAGCGTCTCGCCGTCCTTCTCGGCCGCCAGGTAGCCCGCGACCAGCCCATCGCCCTTCAGCCCCTGCGCATCCGGCGTTCCGCTGTCCATCGCCATGTCGAGCCGGCCGGTCCAGCCCGCCACCTCGCCATTGACCGAGACGCCGTCGGCCTCCCATTCGAATTCCACCTCGGCATTGGAATAGGGGCCCTCGGGGAATTCACCCTCCTGCAGCTCGAAGGAGGCCGGCAGGGCGAAGCCCGCGAAGTCGCGGTTCTCGAATTCCAGCTCGATCTGCTTCTCGATCCCGTCGATCACCGCCTGCAGGGTGAATTCGAAATCGCCGTAGAGGAAGCCGTCATCATCCTGCAGGTATTCCCGCTTGGCCTCGAGGCCCGCGACGCCCTGGGCCGCGGCGATGTCGTCGTAGCGGATGTCGAAATCGTGCCCGCCGGCGCGGCCGACCATGACGAAATGCGGGGTCTCGCCCAGCCAGGCCGCCGGGGCGGTTCCGGCCGAAGCGGCGGCCGCCGCGGCGCAGAGCGCGGCAGAGGCGGCGAAGATGCGAAGGGTCATGCTCTCTCTCTCCTTGTCGATCCGCCGTGCTCTAGCCCGCTGCTGTAACGGGCGCGTGTCACTGCGCTCCCCGGGCTTCACCGCCCCGTGTCATGGATTACAGCAGGCTTGAGTTTGCCGGCCCGGAGCGGCATCTCTGGTCCATCCCCGCCTGAGCCAAGCCAACAGGAGTCGCACATGGTGCCCGAACGCTTCAGCTTTCCCGGCCATGACGGCACCGAGCTGGCCGCCAGGCTCGACTTGCCCGACGGGCCGCGGCTGGCGACGGCGCTGTTCGCGCATTGCTTCACCTGCGGCAAGGACATCGTCGGCGCGCGGCGGATCGCGGCGCGGCTGGCGGCAATGGGCATCGCGGTGCTGCGCTTCGATTTCACCGGGCTCGGCCATTCGGGCGGAGAGTTCGAGAACACCACCTTCACCAGCAATATCGCCGATGTCACCGCCGCCGCCCGGGCGCTGGAGGCGCGCGGCATGGCGCCCGACCTCCTGATCGGCCATTCGCTCGGCGGCTCGGCGGTGCTGCGCGCGGCGGCCGAGATCCCCTCGGCCCGGGCGGTGGTGACGATCGGCGCGCCCTTCGATCCGGCAATGGTCACGCGCAATTTCGCCGAGGCCCTGCCCGAAATCGCCGCGGCGGGCTCTGCCGAGGTGCAGCTCGGCGGCAAGCCGGTGCGGATCGGCCAGGGCTTCGTGCGCGACATCTCCGAGACCGAGCTGGCCCCGGCGATCCGCCATCTGGGCCGGCCGCTGCTGATCCTGCATGCGCCGCGCGACGAGGTGGTGGGCATCGACAATGCCACCCGCATCTTCCGCGCCGCCCGCCACCCGAAGAGCTTCGTCACGCTCAATGATGCCGACCACCTGCTGAGCGATCCCGACGATGCCGAATACGCCGCCGAGGTGATCGCCGCCTGGGCCGGGACGCGGGTCCGGCTGCGCCCGCCCGCCCCGCCGATCGGCGCGCCCGAGGGCGTGGTGCGCGTCGCCGAGGCCGATGCCGAGGGCTTCCTGCAGGATGTCACCAACGGGCCCTTCCACCATGCGCTGGCCGACGAGCCGATGGCCTATGGCGGCACCAACAAGGGCATGTCGCCCTACGGCTTCCTCGCCGCGGGGCTCGGCGCCTGCACCTCGATGACGATCCGCATGTATGCCCGCCGCAAGGGCTGGCCGCTCGACCATGTCTCGGTCGATGTCACCCATGACAAGGTGCACGCCCAGGACGCCACGCCCGAGATCGCCTCGAAGATCGACCAGTTCAAGCGGACGATCCGCCTGGAAGGCGCGCTGAGCGAGGCGCAGCGGCAGAAGCTGATGGAAATCGCCGACCGCTGCCCGGTGCACCGGACGCTGGAGGCCAGCTCGCGCATCCTCACTGCGCTGGTCGAATGAAGATGCGCGCTTCCGCTTCTGGACCTCGGGCGCCGTTCTGCGCTAGGGCGGGAGCAGCGCATTTCCCTTGCCCGCATGTTGCCGGAGACGAGTAGCCCGATGTCCACCACCCAGTCCGAACGCCTGTCCCTCCTCGGCAAGGAGCTGGGGCAGTTCCTGCTGATCTGCGCTCTCGCCTTCGGGCTGATGCGGCTGATGCAGCACTACTGGCAGGACGCGCTGACCATGCTCGCCGGCAGCGCCGGGATCATGGCGGCGATGCTGCTGGTCAAGCGCGACCTCGCGATCGCCGTCACCGGCCTGGCCGCCGGCGTCGTCGGGCCGGTCTTCGCGATGAAGGCGGTCGAGGTCGGCGCCTGGAGCTTCGCCGCGCCGCATCTGGAGGGCATCCCGGCCTGGCTCTTCACCGTCTGGGGCGCGGGCGGCATCTTCTTCGCCTGCTTCTTCGAATTCGTCCGGGTGCTGATCGCCCAGGCCGAGACGCTGCGCGCCAATGACGGCAAGGACAAGGACTAGCCTCGCGCTCTGCCTCGCCCTGGCGGCGGGACCGGTCCTGGCGGGACCCGAGATGCTGCCGCCCGGCGCCCATGCCGCCTGGACCGCGATCGGACGGCTCAATGCCGCGGGCTACCGCCAGCTGCGCATGTGCACCGCGACCCTGATCGCCCCCGATACCGTGCTGACCGCCGCCCATTGCCTGCGCGACGGCAGCGGCGACATGATCCCGGCGGAAAAGCTGCGCTTCGTCGCGGGCTGGCTGCGGGGCAGCTATGCGGCGCTGGGACGGGTGCGGAAGGTCGCGCTGGCCGATCCCGGCGGGCCGCGGAGCGTGGCGACCGACAGCGCGCTGCTGACGCTGGAGGCGCCGCTGGACGGGATCGCCCCCCTGCCCCTTGCCGCGCCCGAACCCGGCCAGCCGGTGCGGCTTCTCGGCTACCGCTGGGACCGGCCGCATGCACTCAGCGATGCCGGGCGCTGCGGCTTCCGCCCAGAAGGCAGCCAGGGCGTGCTGCGGCTCGACTGCGAGGCGACTTTCGGCAATTCCGGCGGGCCGGTGCTGCAGCAGGGGCCACAGGGCTGGCGCGTCGTCGCCGTGGTCTCGGCGATCGACGCAGAGGGCACGCTCGCCGCCCCCCTGCCCTGAGCGCAACGCAAAAGGGCCGCACCTTCCGGCACGGCCCTTCATTTTTGTTATGTCAGCGACAAGATCAGGCGGCGCGGCCGACCAGGACCTCGCCCACGGTCTTCTGCGCGGCGCCTTCGTCGGTGCCGGACACGGCCGCGACTTCGCGGGTCAGGCGCTCCAGCGCAGCCTCGTAGAGCTGGCGCTCGGAATAGGACTGCTCGCGCTGGTCATCGGCACGGTGCAGGTCGCGCACGACTTCGGCGATCGAGATCAGGTCGCCGGAATTGATCTTCTGCTCGTATTCCTGTGCGCGGCGGGACCACATGGCCCGCTTCACCTTGGCCTTCCCGCGGAGGGTATCCATGGCCTTGGTCACGACATCGGGGCTGGAGAGCGAACGCATGCCGACCTCGGCCGCCTTGGCCGTCGGGACACGCAGGGTCATCTTGTCCTTTTCAAAAGAGATTACGAACAGTTCCAGCGTGATGCCGGCAATGTCCTGTTCCTCGATCGATACGATCTGCCCCACACCGTGGGCCGGGTACACAACGTAGTCGTTCGGACGGAATTCAGACATCTTCGCTTTGCTCATCGCGGTATAATCCTCGGCTTTCCCCAGCGTCCAATCCCCCTGCGACCCATTCCCGGCACAAAAACACTCGCCGCAACATGGACCCACAGGGCAAAAAAACGACCGCACGATTGTGCAGGCCGCTTGAGACGGGACTCATTTGTGTCGCGGTGTATAGCAAAATTTGGGCAAGAAAAAAAGTCCCGGCACCCACATACCCGCCATGTCACATGAAAAGTGACATGGGGATGCAGGTTGTGCCGGTTCCCGAGGCCCTTTTCGCATCTTCCGCGTCGGACCCCTGCCCCGAATCCCTCATAGAACCGTTCCGGCGGTCAAACCAGAGGGAATTTCCGGACTGGCGATTCTCAGCTGCCTTCGCCGGGCGCCTCGGAGAAGTACTTCTCCATCTTGCCCTCTTCGCCGTCATGCTTGGCGGCGTCGGGCATCGGGTCCTTCTTCTCGACGATGACCGGCCAGAGCTCGCTGTACTTGCGGTTGAACTCCACCCATTTCTCCATGTCCGGCTCGGTATCGGGGCGGATCGCGTCAGCCGGGCATTCCGGTTCGCAGACGCCGCAGTCGATGCATTCGTCGGGATGGATGACCAGCGTGTTCTCGCCCTCGTAGAAGCAATCCACGGGGCAGACTTCGACGCAGTCGGTGTATTTGCAAGCGATACAGTTTTCGGTGACGACGTAGGTCATGGACTCTCTCGTTTGATCAGGTCGGTCCTTAAGGCCTAGACCCGGGTCATTCAAGCGCGGAACGTTTGAGGGCGCGCGCCTGGTCGCGCTCGCGGCGGCTCGGCGCCGCGCCTGCCGCCGGTGCGGCCGGATCGCGCGGCTGCTCGGGCGTCAGGTCCTCGTAGAGCGCCTGCGCCTCGGGGGCCGGGCCGCGGCGGGTGCCGATGGCGGCGATCCTGACCACCCGAAGCCGGCTGCCCTGCGGAAAGCTCAGCGTGTCTCCGGGCTTCACCACCTGCGAGGATTTCCGCACATGGGTGCCGTTGAGGCGGAGCTGGCCCGAGGACGCGACCTCTGCGGCCAGTCCCCGGGTCTTGAAGAAGCGCGCATGCCAGAGCCATTTATCGACCCTCAGCCGCGGCGCGTCCTCGCTCATGTCAGCGCTTGTCCTTCAGCCCCATCAGCGCAGCGGCGAAGGGGTTGTCGGGGTCGATGGCCTTTTCCTTGCGCTGCGGCTTGGAGGAATAGACCTTGGCGCCCTGCTCCTTGCGGGGACCGTCCTTGTTCCAGTCGCGCTTGCCGCCGCCGGGCTTGCCCTTGCCGCGGGGCTTGCCGCCGCCTTCGCTGCGCGGCTTGCCGTCGCGCTTGCCGCCGCCTTCGCCGCCCTGGGACTGGCCGCGGAAGTTCTTGCGGCCGCCATTGCGCTCGCCGCCGCGGCGGCGCGGGGCCCAGGCGAAGGTGTAGAACACCTCGGTCACGACCTCGGCGTCTTCCTCTGCGGGCGCTGCCGCTTCGGCATCAGCCTCTGCTGCCGCTTCCACAGGAGCCTCTGCCTCTGCCTCCGCCTCGGCGTCAGCCTCTGCAGGTGCCTCGGCGTCTGCCGCAGCCTCGGCGTCTGCCTCGGCGGGTGCGGCCTCGGCGACGGTCTCTGCTTCGGGCGCGGACGCCTCTTCGGCCGGTGCTTCTTCGGCAGGTGCTTCTGCGGCCTGCACTTCGACGGCCGGCGCTTCGGCCTCTGCCTCTGCTGCGTCAGCCGCTTCGGCAGGCGCCTCTTCGGCACCCACTTCCGCCGCTGCTTCGGCTGCAGGCGTTTCCGCCGCTGCGGGCGCGGGCTTCGCCTTCTGGCGCTCGCCCCGCTCGGCCTTGTAGCCCAGCCCCTGCATCAGGTCGGCGAACTGCTCCAGCGTCATGCCGGTGATCGACAGCATGTCGGGCGTCGCCTCGAAGCCGCCGCGGGTGTCCTGCGCGCGCAGGAGGTCGGCCAGCCGCTCCAGCATGTCGATGCGGATGGAGCGGACGCCGGCCGGACGGTAGCCCGCCATCGGGTGGTAGCCCTCGGGCACATGCTCGTCGGTCGGCACGGTGACCAGGCCCGGCGGCGGCGCAGAGGGGAAATCGTCGAGATTGCTGTCGAGCGCCCAGAGCACCAGCCGCAGGCGGGTCGGCGCGGGCTTCAGCAGCAGCGGCAGGAAGATGGTGAACTGGCCGAAGCGCACGCCGTGCTTGCGCAGCTGGCCGCGGGTCTCCTGGTCGAGCGCCTTGACCTCCTGGGCGATCTGGTCGCGCGGGATGATCCCCTGCCCCTCGGTCAGCCGGAAGGCGAAGCCGCGGGCCGCCGGGCTCAGCGCCTCGTCGCGCGACATGGCCAGCAGCGGCTCGAAGGCGGCGTTGATCTTGCGGTCGATGAAGTGCTGCAGGCGGCGCTGCACCTTCTGGGCGACCTCCGCCCCGGCTTCCTCGTCGACGAAGGCCTTCACCTGCGGCTTGAGCGTCTCGGCCCCGACGGCCAGCTTGCCGACGGCATGCTCGCCCCACATCAGACCGCCCTGGTCGGTGAAGTCGAGTTCGGTATCCGGCGCATTGTAGAACCGGTCGGCGCGCAGATGGAATTCCGGCGCAAGCGCCGCCACCGCCGCCTGGCGCAGGGTCTTCGCCTCGTCCGCCGTTGCGGCCTTGTCCTGGCTGAAGCGGAACCCTTCGAGCCGTCCGACGAACTGACCTTCCACGGTCACTTCGCCCTTGTCATTCACCTCAGCCACAAGGCTCTCCTTTTCCTTCAACCGCCGCAGGAGCACGCTGGTGCGCCGGTCAACAAATCTCTGGGTCAAGCGCGCGTGAAGCGCATCCGACAGGCGGTCTTCTACAGAACGAGTCACCTCGCGCCAATGGCTTTCGTCATCCAGCCAGCCCTGGCGCTGTGCCACGTAGGTCCAAGTGCGAATATAGGCCAATCTCTTCGACAGCGCATCTATGTCGCCTTCGGTCCGGTCGATGCGGCGGACCTGCGCCGCCATCCAGTCGTCGCTGATTCGCCCGCGGTCGTGGAGGAACTCGTAGAGCCGCTCCAGCAGCGCCGCGTGCTCGGTCTCGGAGATGCCGCGGAAGTCCGGGATCCGGCAGACATCCCACAGGAGCCGGATCGACTTCGCGTTGTTCGCGCGGTTGCGGACCTCGACCGAGGCGGCCAGCGATTTCAGCGCCAGGATGTCGTCCGCATCGCGCGCCCGGGTCAGCCATTCGTCGCTGGTATGCTCCTCGAGCGAGGCGATAAGCCCGCCCAGATTGGCGAAATTCAGCCGCGAGTTGCGCCATTGCAGCTTGGTGACCGGGGCGAAGCGGTTGTCGACGATGGCCTGGGCCAGCTCCTCGTGCAGCGGCCGCGCCTCGCCGGTGACGCCGAACGTGCCGTCCTCGGTATGCCGCCCGGCCCGCCCGGCGATCTGCGCCAGCTCGTTGGGCTGCAGCGGACGCATCCGGCGGCCGTCGAACTTGTGCGTCGAGGAAAACGCGACATGGCGGATGTCGAGATTCAGCCCCATGCCGATCGCGTCGGTGGCGACGAGGTAGTCGACATCGCCGTTCTGGTACATTTCCACCTGCGCGTTGCGGGTGCGCGGCGAAAGCGCGCCCATCACCACGGCGGCCCCGCCCTTCAGGCGGCGGATCACCTCGGCGATGGAGTAGACCGAATCAACCGAGAAGCCGACGATGGCCGAGCGCGCGGGCATCCGGCTGATCTTCTTCATGCCGGTATAGGACAGCTCGGAGAAGCGCTCGCGCGACTGGAAGGTCGCCTCGGGGACCTGGGCGGCGATCGCGCCGCGCATGGTCGACGCGCCGAGGAACAGCGTTTCCTTGAAGCCGCGGGCGCGCAGCAGCCGGTCGGTGAAGACATGGCCGCGCTCGGGATCGGCGCAAAGCTGGATCTCGTCGATGGCCACGAAATCGGCGCCCAGCCCTTCGGGCATCGCCTCGACCGTGCAGACCCAGTACTGGGTGCGCTCGGGCACGATCCGCTCTTCGCCGGTGACCAGGGCGACGACGGAGGGGCCGCGCTTGGCGACGATCCGGTCATAGACTTCCCGGGCCAGGAGCCTCAGGGGCAATCCGATGACCCCGGTGCGATGGGAGAGCATGCGCTCGATCGCGTAATGGGTCTTGCCCGTATTCGTGGGGCCCAGAACTGCCTGGACCCGTCCGCGCGCCGTCATGGGCCTTTTCCTTGAAATGGGCGGGTCAGATTTCCTGCTCGCCCAGTTCCCTTTTGATCCGCTCGATGGCGTCTTCTACGTTCGGCTGGTGCGGATGTATAGCCAGTGCGGCATCGTAGACCTCGAGCGCCTCCTTCACGTGGCCGAGCTCCTCGAGGATCATGCCGAAGCCCGAGAGCGCCCCGAAATGCCGCGGATTGAGCGCCAGCGTGCGTTCGATATCGGCCACGGCCAGTCCCAGCTCGCCCTCCTGGTAGAAGGCGGTGGCCCGCGCGTTCCAGCCCTCGGCGAAATCCGGCGCGTGATCGGTCAGCGCGGTCAGGTGGTCGACCGCCGCCTCCAGGTCGCCTGCCGCGATCGCCTCGCGGCCGCGTTCCAGGAGAAGATCCATCGACGGCGAGCCCGAGCGCGACCATTCCTGCCAGATCTGGGATTCGACCCCCTGCCAGTTCTCGGTCGCAGGGTCCTGCAGCTCGGCGAAGAGCTCGTCGAGCGTCTCCGCGACGGCAATCGCCGGCGACGCAACGGAACAGGCCAGGGCGAGGAAAACCGGTTTCAAAAGCGGCGAAGGTCTGGTCATAGTCCGAGCATAGCGGCTTGCCGCTGTTTGGCCATACCCATCGTGACTGAGGAAGGGTCGGATATGAGCAATGTGATCGACGGGGCGGTGGAAGCCCTCAAGGCGAAACTGGGCGACAGCTTCGACGGCTCGGCGAAATTCCACATCCTCGACGAGGGCAGCATCGTCGTCGACGGCGCGGGCGTGCGCGAAAGCGACGACGAGACCGACGTGACGCTTTCGGCCGACCGCGACACGTTCGAGGCGATGCTCGACGGCGCGCTCGACCCCTCCAGCGCCTTCATGACCGGCCGGCTGAAGATCGAGGGCGACATGGGCGCGGCAATGAAGCTCGGCGCGGCGCTCTCCTGAGCGGCCCCGCCGCAGGATCTCCGATGACCGGCGCCGCGACTGCCCCCCTCTTCGCGTCCGAGACCAGCATGCCCGAGGGCAGCCGCGCCGTCTGGCGCGAGGCCTCGGACGGGGTGCGGCTGCGGATCGGGGAATTCGGCCACGGCCCGAAGGGCACCGTGCTGTGCTTCCCCGGCCGGACCGAATATGTCGAGAAATACGGCCCCACCGCCTGCGACTTCGCCCAGGCAGGCTACGGATTCGTGGTGATCGACTGGCGCGGACAGGGTCTGGCCGACCGGCTTCTGCCCGATGCCGCGCTCGGCCATGTCGACCGTTTCGCCGACTACCAGCGCGACGTCGCCGAGCTGGTCGCCCATGCCGAGGCCGCCGCGCTGCCGCGGCCCTGGTTCCTGCTGTCGCATTCGATGGGCGGCGCGATCGCGCTCGACGCGCTGCAGCGCGGGCTCGATGTCCGGGCCGCGGTCTTCTCGGCGCCGATGTGGCAGGTGGCCATGGCCTCCGTGCTGCGGCCGGTCGCGCGGATCGTCCCGGCCCTCGCCGAGCCGCTGGGCCTCTGGCGGCGACTGGTGCCCGGCACGACGCATGACAGCTACATCCTCTCGGCCGATCCGCAGGACAACCTTCTGACCAGCGACCCCGAGACCTTCCGCTGGTTCCGCGGCCATCTGCAGCGCCATCCCGAGCTGGCCCTGGCCGGGCCGACGCTGCGCTGGCTGTCCGAGGCGCTCAAGGCCTGCGACGCCTTCGGCCGCACCGAGCTGCCGCGCCTTCCGGTGCAGGTCTTTCTCGGCAGCCGCGAGCGCATCGTCTCCTCCGCCCGCATCCGCGAATTGGTGCGGCACTGGCCCTCGGCCGGGCTGACCGTGATCCAGGGCGGCGAGCACGAGGTGCTGATGGAGCGCCCGGCGCTGCGCGGCCAGGTCATCTCCGGCGCGCTGTCGCTCTTCGACGCGCATTGCGGCAACTGAGCATTTGCGCCCCGCCGCGGCGGCCCCTACCCCGTCGGGCAGGCCCGCTTCTGCCAGGACGGAGAGCAAAATGACGGAATTCCGGCGCTACGCCGTCTACTACCTGCCGCCCGAGGGGCCGCTGGCCCGATTCGGCGCGAGCTGGCTGGGCTGGGACGTGCTCACCGGCCGCCCCGCCGCGCAGCCCGCAGAACTCGCCCCCGGGCTCGATCTGGCCGCCATCACCGCGACGCCGCGCAAATACGGCTTCCACGCGACGGTCAAGCCGCCCTTCCGGCTCGCCGAAGGCGAGTCCGCTGGGGCGCTGGCCGAGGCCTTCGCCGCCTTCTGCGCCAGCGCCGCGCCCGTGCGCATGGAGGCGCTGCGCCTCTCCCGGCTGGGCAGCTTCCTGGCGCTCGCCGCCGAGGGCGACCCCGCCCCGCTCCGCCACCTGGCCGCGGCGGCCGTCCGCGATCTCGACCGGTTCCGCGCCCCCGCCCCCGAGGCCGAGATGGCCCGGCGCCGCGGCCGCGGGCTGAGCCCGGCGCAGGAGGAGAACCTGCAGCGCTGGGGCTATCCCTACGTGATGGAGGAATTCCGCTTCCACATGACGCTGACCGGGTCGCTGCGCGCGCCGGGGCTCGCCGAGCGCGCCGAGGCGGTGCTCGGCCCCGCGCTGGCGCCGCTCCTGCCCGCGCCCTTCGAGATCGGCACGCTGTGCCTCGCGGGCGCGGACCGGGAGGACCGGTTCCGCCTGATCGCGCGCCATCCGCTCGGCGGACCGCCCGCCCCCTGAGGGCGGCAGACTGCCGCTCCCCCGGCGGCGTCACGGCAGTGTCATGCAAAAGGTGTTTAGGACGGGCCAGCATGACCAGCGACGCCCCTCTCCCAGGCCTTCCCGCCCAATGCCGCACGCTCTTCGTGTCGGACATCCATCTGGGCACCCGCGGCTGCCAGGCCGAGATGTTCCTCGATTTCCTCGCCCATGTGCGGCCCGAGCGGATCTACCTTGTCGGCGACATCTTCGACGGCTGGCGGCTGCGCCGCGGCTGGCACTGGCCGCAGGCGCATAACAACGTCGTCGAGGCGCTCTTGGCGCGCGCCCATCAGGGCGTGCCGATCATCTACATCCCGGGCAACCATGACGAGGTGATGCGGCGCTACCTCGGCACGCATTTCGGCGGCATCGACGTGCGCGACGAGGACACCCATGTCACCGCCGACGGCCGCCGCCTGCTGGTGGTGCATGGCGACAAGTACGACGTCGTGGTGATGAACGCCAAATGGCTCGCCCATGTCGGCGACTGGGCCTACAATGTCACGCTGATGGCCAATACCGTCTACAACCATGTCCGGCAGCTCTGGGGCGGCCAGTACTGGTCGCTGTCGAACTGGGCCAAGCAGACCGTCAAGCGCGCGGTGAATTTCATCGGCGAGTTCGAGAGGGTGCTGGCCGACGAGGCGCAGCGCGGCGGCTTCGACGGCATCGTCTGCGGCCATATCCACAAGGCCGAGCTCTCCGAGCTGGGCAGCGTGCTCTATGTCAATTGCGGCGACTGGGTGGAAAGCTGCACCGGCATCATCGAGGACCATGACGGCCGGCTGCGGCTCGTCGACTGGGCCGGCGCAAAGCGGGACCAGGCCCGCGTGGTCCGGGATGCGCAGCGCAAGGGCAAGAAGAAAAAGAAGAAATCCAAGAAGGAAAAGGCCGCGACCTGAGCGGCCCCGGAGCATCGACATGACAGATCAAAGCTTCGCCCGCCAGCAGCTCGGCGGCGCCGTCCACCAGAAACCGGCCCTCTCGGCCACAGGCGCGCTGGAGCGGGTCTTCTCCGGCCTCTTCACCGGGCTGGTCTATGCCCAGATCTGGGAGGACCCGGTGGTCGACATGGAGGCGCTGGAGCTCTCCCCCTCCGACCGGCTCGTCTGCATCGCCTCGGGCGGCTGCAACATGATGAGCTATCTCTCCACGGGGCTCGCGGGCATCACCGCGGTGGATCTCAGCCCCGCCCATGTCGCGCTGAACCGGCTGAAGCTCGCCGCCGCGCAGAGCCTGCCCGATCACGCCGCTTTCTACGATTTCTTCGGCCATGCCGGGCGCAAGGGCAATGCCGCGCTCTACGACACCCATGTCGCGCCCGCGCTCGACCTCGAGAGCCGCGCCTTCTGGGAGGCCCGCCAGGGCCGGATGCGCCGCCGGATCGAGATGTTCGAGAACGGCTTCTACCGCTACGGCGTGCTCGGCCGCTTCATCGCCGCCGCGCATCTGGTCGCCGGGCTCGGCAAGGTCGATTTCGCCCCGCTCCTGGCCGCGCGCTCGCTGGAGGAGCAGCGCGACTTCTTCGAGGCCGAGGTGGCGCCCTTGTTCGAGACCCGCGGCGTGCGCTTCCTGGCGCGGCGCAAGGCCTCGCTCTTCGGGCTGGGCATCCCGCCGGCGCAGTTCGACAAGCTCGCAGCCGATGGCGGCGGCGACATCGTTCCGGTGCTGCGCGAACGCACGCGCAAGCTGATGTGCGACTTCCCGATTTCCGAGAACTACTTCGCCTGGGCCGCCTTCAACCGCGGCTACCGCGCCGACGGGACCGGGCCGGTGCCGCCCTACCTGGTGGCGGAGAACTGGCAGGCCGTGCGCTCCGGCGCCGCCCGGGTCGAGGTGCTGAACCGCAACCTCACCGACATGCTGGCCGGGAAGCCAGCCCGCAGCCAGGACGCCTATGTGCTTCTCGACGCGCAGGACTGGATGACCGACGCGCAGCTCAACGCGCTCTGGCGCGAGATCACCCGCACCGCGCGGCCCGGGGCGCGGGTCGTCTTCCGCACCGGCGGGGCGCCCGACATCCTGCCCGGCCGCGTCGCGCCCGGCACGCTGGGGCGCTGGGTCTCGATCCCCGAAGAGGGCCGCCGCTTGTGGCAGCGGGACCGCTCTGCCATCTATGGCGGGGTCCACAAGTACACCTTCCAGGGATAGCCGCGCGATGACCTCCACCTTCGACCACGGCGCGCTGATGGACCGGGTCTACCGCCACCAGGCGGCGATCTACGACCTCACGCGGAAATACTACCTGCTGGGCCGCGACCGGCTGATCGAGGATCTCGACCTGCCCGAGGGCGGCAGCGTGCTGGAGATCGCCTGCGGCACCGGGCGCAACCTGATCCGCATCGGCCGCCGCTATCCCGCCGCCGGGCTCTGGGGCGTCGACATCTCCGCCGAGATGCTGCGCCAGGCGGAGAAGAACAGCCAGCGCGCGGGCATGTCCGGCCGCATTGCCTTCGCCCGCGCCGATGCCTGCAGCTTCGATCCCGCCGAAACCCTGGGCAAGGGCCAGTTCGACCGCATCGTCTTCAGCTACTGCCTGTCGATGATCCCCGACTGGCAGGGCGCGCTGGCCCATGCCGTGCCGATGCTGGCCCCCGGCGGACGCATACACATGGTCGATTTCGGCCTGCAATCCGGCCTGCCCGGCTGGTTCGGCAAGGGCATGGTCTTCTGGCTGTCGAAATTCCATGTCGCCCCGCGCGAGGGCATGGAAGAGGCCTTCGCGCAGATCGCCGCCGCGCACGGGCTCCGCGCCGAGGTGGCGCCGCTCTACCGCGACTACGCAGTGATCGGCACGCTGTCGCGCTGAGCGGGCCTCAGTCGTCCTGCTTGGGCTTGTCGTCGTACTCGCCCGACAGGATACGCCGGGCATCGCCCTCGGGATCGTCGTACTGGTCGGATTTCAGCGTCCAGAAGAAAGCCGCCAGCCCGACCGCGCCCAGAAGCAGCGAGGCCGGGATCAGGATTGCCAGGATTTCCATCTATCGCACTCTCAGCGCATTGAGGGAGACCGTGATCGAGCTCGCCGACATCGCCGCGGCCGCGATCAGCGGCGAACATAGACCGGCGACCGCCAGCGGCACGGCCAGGACATTGTAGACGGTGGCGATGCGGAAATTCTCGCGGATGCGGCGCACCGCCTTGCGGGCCGTGGCCCGCGCCTCGGGGATGGCCGAGAGATCGGCATGGAGCAGCACCATGTCCGAGGCCACCCGCGCCGCCTCGAGCGCGGAGGCGGGCGAGACCGAGGCATGGGCCGAGGCCAGCGCCGCCGTGTCGTTCAGCCCGTCCCCGGCCATCAGCACCTTCGCGCCCGCGCCCGCCAGCGCCTGCACATGGGCAGCCTTCTCGGCCGGCAGCATGCCCGCGCGCCAGGTCGCGATGCCGAGGCTTTCGGCCAGGGCGCGCACCGCCGGTTCGGCATCGCCCGAGAGCAGCTGCACCTCCAGCCCCTGCGCCTTCAGCCCCTCGACCGCCTCGCGCGCGCCGGGCCGCAGCCGGTCGCAGAAGCCGATGGCCAGCGGCTGGTCTTCGCCGAGACGCAGCCAGGTCGCAGTGCCCTGGGCCTCGGCGCCGTCGCCGCCGGTCCAGCCGAGCCGCCCGAGCCGCAGGACCTGGCCCTGCCAGCGCCCTTCGATGCCGTAGCCCGGCACTTCGCGCAGCGCCTCGACCGGCGCGGGCGCGACGCCCTCGGCATCGGCGGCGCGGGTGATCGCCATGGCCAGCGGATGGGCGGAGCCCTGCGCGATCCCGGCCGCGAGGGGCTGCATCGCCGGGTCGAGCGCGGCGAACCCCTCTGCCTCGGGCTGGCCCAGGGTCAGCGTGCCGGTCTTGTCGAAGACCGCGATGTCGGTCTCGGCCAGCCGCTCCAGCGCGGTGGCGTCCTTGATCAGGAGCCCGCGGCGGAAGAGCCGCCCGGAGGCCGCGGTCGTCACCGCCGGAACCGCCAGGCCGAGCGCGCAGGGACAGGTGATGATCAGCACCGCCGCCGCGATGTTCAGCGCCACGCGCAGATCGCCCGTCCCGGCCAGCCAGCCCGCGAAGGCCAGGGCCGAGAGGATATGGACCCCCGGCGCGTAGAGCTTCGCCGCCTTGTCGGCGAGCGAGGAATACTGCGACCGGCCGCTCTCGGCGATCGCCACCAGATCGGTCAGCGCATGCAGCGACGTGTCCCGGCCCACCGCCGTGGCGCGCATCACCAGGGGGCCGGTCAGGTTGACCTCGCCCGCGCTGACCGCGACGCCCGGCCCGGCGAAGACCGGCAGGGTCTCGCCGGTCAGGAGCGCGCGGTCGAGCTCGGAACTGCCCTCCGCCACCACGCCGTCGACCGGAATGCGCGCGCCCGGGCGCACCCGGATCAGGTCGCCCACGGCCAGCTCGGCCTGCGGCACGGTCTCTTCCGCGCCGTCGCGGATGCGGGTGGCGCGGGCGACTTCCAGCGCGGCCAGCTCCTCGGCCGCCGAGCGCGCCACGGCGCGGGTGCGGTGGTCGAGATAGCGCCCCGCCAGCAGGAAGAAGCAGAGCATCAGCGTCGCGTCGAAATAGGCATGCGCCCCGGACTGCACCGTCTCGTAGAGCGAGGTGACGATGGTCAGCACGATCGCCAGGGTGATCGGCACGTCCATGTTCAGGCTGCCCCGGCGCAGCGCGCTCCAGGCGTTGCGGTAGAAGGGCTGCCCGGCAAAGGCCACGGTCGGCAGCGCGATCATCGCGCTGATCCAGTGGAAGAGGTCGCGCGTCGCCCCCTCGGCCCCGGCCCAGACCGACACCGACAGGAGCATCACGTTCATCGTCGCGAAGCCCGCCACGCCGAGCCGCATCAGGAGCTCGCGCCCCGTCCGGTCGGTCTGGGTGGCCGCGAGCGTCCCGGCATCGAGCTCATGCGCCTCGACCCCCGCCGCCGTCAGCGCGGCAACCAGCATCTCCGGCGTGACCGTGCCCGCCGCGGTAACCGCGGCGCGCTTCATCGTCATGTTGACCCGCGCCTCGCGCACGCCCTCGACGCCGCGCAGCGCGCGCTCCGCCGCCATCATCGCGTCGGCATCGGCGATCCCGGGCAGCGACAGCATCAGCCGTTCGGTGCTTGCCGCGCGGATGCGGGCGACGGTCTCCTGCGGATCTGTGGCGACGCAGGCCGGACAGGCCGCCGCGCCGGGGATCTCCGCGCTGTCGGCCATCGCCATCGGATCAGGCCCGCCCGTTCTGGATCAAGAGCGGGATCCGGCGGCTGAATTCCGCGCCATTGGCGGCGACCGCCTTCAGCCGGATGTTCCAGTTGCCGTCGGGCAGATCCAGCGGCGTGGCATAGACCGCGCCGTTGCGGGTGAATTCCGGGGTGACGTCGTCGCGGGTGGAGGTCGCCCAGCCGACCAGCGCCACCATCGAGGCGATCTCCGCCGGGCCGCCATCGGGCCCGGTGATCTCGATTTCCAGCACGCCCTCTCCGTAGCGGGCATCCACCGTCCAGCCGAGCGCGTCCTGCGCCGCCTTGTGGGCGTCGAATTCCTGGCTCGCCTGGTAGCTGTTCGGCACCTCGATGCCGGGGAAGGTCTCCACCGCCTGCCAGGCCAGCAGGATATTGACCGCCACCACGACCCCGAAGGCCGAGACTGCGATCATCAGCACCTTGAACCCGGTCAGCTCGCCCATCACTTCGCTTCCTTGCCGTTGAACACCGTCGACTTCTCGACCGCTTCCTCGCTCACCGTATCCTCGACATGGATCCAAAGATCGGTCCGGTCCGAGGTCGCGGGCCCCGTGCCCGGCGCGGCCATGATATAGACCCGCTGCAGCATCGTCGAATCCGCAGGCACCATCACGGTCTGGCTGTCGGAGCCCTCGAGCTCCACCGCGAAGCTGTCATCGGCCTCGACCGTGATCAGGTAGGGCCGGTCCTCGCCGTGCTTGTTCCGGAGCCGCACGTCATAGGTGTTGCGGATCGTGCCGTCGGACATGGTCACATAGACCGGGTTGCGGATCGGCGCGACGGTCACCGAGATGTCCTCGCGCAGGAAGAGCGCCGCCACCAGGCCGACGCCCACCCCCGCCCATAGCACGGTATAGAGGATCGTGCGCGGCCGCAGGATGTGCCGAAGCACCGGGATCGGCGTCTTGCCCGATTTCTCGTGCTCCTCGTCGGTCAGCGCCATGTAGTCGATCAGGCCGCGCGGCTTGCCGACCTTGTCCATGATCTCGTTGCAGGCGTCGATGCACAGCGCGCAGGTGATGCATTCCAGCTGCTGGCCGTCGCGGATGTCGATGCCCATCGGGCAGACATTGACGCAGGCGTTGCAGTCGATGCAGTCGCCCAGGACCGGCGCGTCCTTCGGCGCCTCGCGCTGGCTGATCGCGTCGGCGGTATGGGTCGTCTCGGCCACTTCGACATGCTTGCGGCGGTGCTTGCCGCGCGGCTCGCCCCGCCAGGAGCGGTAGGCGACGGTGATCGTGTCTTCGTCCATCATCGCCGCCTGGATGCGCGGCCAGGGGCACATGTAGACGCAGATCTGCTCGCGCATGAAACCGCCGAAGATGAAGGTCGTGGCGGTCAGGATGCCGACGGTGGAATAGGCGACCAGCGGCGCCTGGAAGGTCACGAGGTCATGCAGCAGCGTCGGGGCGTCGGCGAAGTAGAACACCCAGGCGCCGCCGGTGGCCACCGCGATGGCGAACCAGGCCGTCCATTTGGTGATCCTCAGCCGCGCCTTCCTGGCGTCCCATTTCTGCCGCAGCAGGCGGATGCGGGCGTTGCGGTCGCCCTCGACCCAACGCTCCACCAGGATGAAGAGGTCGGTCCAGACGGTCTGCGGGCAGGTATAGCCGCACCAGACCCGCCCGAGCGCCGAGGTGAAGAGGAAGAGGCCGAGGCCCGCCATGATGAGAAGGCCCGCGACGAAGTAGAATTCATGCGGCCAGATCTCGATCCAGAAGAAGAAGAACCGCCGGTTCGCGAGATCGACCAGAACCGCCTGGTCGGGCAGCTTGGCGCCGCGGTCCCAGCGGATCCAGGGCGTGACATAGTAGATGCCAAGCGTGACGATCATGATGATCCATTTAAGCCGGCGGTAGTTTCCCGAAACGCGCTTGGGGAAGATCGGCTCGCGGCTGGCATACAGGGAGGGGGGCTGCTCGCTCACGCTCATGACATATTCCGATTCGACTGCAGGTCTTGTATTCGTGTATCTGCCATGCGCGATTGGCTAGGGACTTGACGTGGATCAATCATTGCCAGAACGTCGCAAAGGCCTGCAGTTGACAAAAAAAGCATCGGCACCCCCCAAGGAAACGCGCGAACAGGAAGGGGCGCCGATGCTGAGCGGATCCGAACGAGGTTCAGCTCCGCCCGGTCCTTATGTGCCTTTCTACCCGTGACTCGCCCTCCCGGCTTTGACTCAGGTCAAGCCGCCGATTCCAGTTGGGCCGGAACGGCTTTCCGTCCGATACTGGATCCGAACCCGGCGCAGATTCGGGGCGAACTGGAAGGGGAGGAAAGATGGCACAGGCACAGCCGCGGCTGGCAAGCGCCAGCGCGAAGCGCGAATTCACCCAGGCCGAGATCGGGGCCCTGGCCCATCTCTACCGCGGCGAGGTCTACCGCAGCACGATCTGGCGGACCCGGCTGGACACGACGACGAACTGGTCGGTGGTGACGCTGGGCGTGGCCCTGTCGATCACCTTCGCCTCGCCCGGCGCCTCGGAGCTGCCGCTCCTGCTGGTGGGGGTGCTGATCGCGCTCTTCATGGTGCTGGAGGCACGGCGCTACCGCTATTTCAACGTCTGGCGGGCGCGGGCGCGCTGGATGGAGACGCATTTCTACGCGCCGATGCTCGACGATGGCGACCTGCACACCGAAGAGAACTGGCAGAAGGTGCTGGCCAAGGACTACTGGCGGCCGGAATACCATGTCAGCATGACCCGCGCGATGGGGCGGCGGATACGGCGCAACTACCTGTGGATCCTGTCGATCCAGTTCCTGGCCTATCTCGGCAAGCTGATCGTGCATCCGGTTCCCGCCTCGGGGATCGGCGACGTGGTCGCGCGCGCCGCGATCGGCCCGGCGCCGGGCTGGCTGGTCCTGGCCTTCGGCGGCCTCTATCTCGGCTCCTGGCTCGGCCTCGCCGAATGGGTGCGCCGCCGCGATTCGGAAAGCGCGCGGCGCAAGGGCGGCGGCCGGTCGCTGGGCTGACCGGCCGGACCCCCGGCCGCTAGCGCCGCCGCCGCCCGGCAACGAAGCCTGCCGCGCCGAGGCCTGCGGCCAGGAGAGGCAGCCCTGCAGGCAGCGGCACCGCCGCGGCATAGAGGTCCAGCCCGCCGGCATAGTCGGTCGCAAAGGCGACCGAGCCCGCCCCGCTCGAGACCGGCATGTCGACATAGAGCATGACATCGTAGTCGTCGCCCGAAACGCCGGTGCCCACGACGGTCGCGCCGGACAGGGAGAAGCTGTAGACCCCAAGCGCATCGGACGGGGTGAAGACGAAGCTGCCCATTTCCGTGCCGTTGAGCGACAGGGCGAGGCCCAGATCCTCGTCGAGCGAGTTGTAGGTCAGGCCGAGCTCCAGATCGACGCTGCCGATCGTGGCCAGGCCGGTGCCGGAGAAGCTCTGCGAGATCGAATGCCCGAGGAAGAAGAAATAGCCGGTCGTCGTCGGCGTGCCGGTGGTCGAGGAGGCGTCGAGCGACGATTCCGTCGGGAAGCTGAAGGTCGCGGCGGAGGCCGCGCCGACGCTGGCGGCAGCCAGGCCGGCTGCCAGGAGGAAAGCGGATAGTCTCAAGGCCATGAACGGCACCTTTCTGCTCTGTCGCCCCGCCCCGGCCTGTCCGGCCTGCCCCTCCGGCCTAGCCCGGAATGGTTTCCAATCCCTCTACCCGTCCTGCCTGCCCGCAAAGGAAAAGGGCGGCGCCCGCCAGGCACCGCCCTTCCTTTTTCCCGGTCTGCCGGGGGCTATTCGCCGCCGCCCAGCCCGTGGACATAGGCCGTGACCGCGCGGATCTGGCTTTCCGTCAGGCGCGCGTTCCAGTTCGGCATGACGCCGAAGCGGGCATAGGTGATCGATTCCACGATCGAATCGTAGTCGCCGCCATAGAGCCAGATCGCATCCGACAGGTTGGGCGCGCCGACCGAACGGTCGCCGACCCCGCCTTCCTGGTGGCAGGCCACGCAGTTGTCGGCGAAGAGCTGGCTGCCCTGCTCGACCAGCGAGGCGTCCTGCGGCTCGCCCGAGAGCGACATGACGTAATTCGCGAGCGCGGCGATTTCGGACGCGTTGAGCATCTCGCCGAAGACCGGCATCTCGGAATAGCGCGCCTCGTCGTCGGTCTCGTTGCGGATGCCGTGGGTGACGGTGTAGTGGATCGACTCCAGATCGCCGCCCCAGAGCCAGTCGTCGTCGAGCAGGCTGGGGAAGCCCACCGCCCCGGCCGCGCCCGATCCGTGGCACTGCGCGCACCAGGTGCGGAACACCGCCGCCCCGGCATTGACCGCATAGCCGTTCAGCTCGGGATCGGAGACGATGGCGGCCAGGTCGGTCTGGGCCAGTTCCGCGTCGATGGCGGCATTGGCCTCGCTGAAGCGGGCCATCTCCTCGGCCACCTGGCCGCGGGTCGAGAAGCCCAGCAGCCCCGGCCAGGCGCCGGTGAGCCCGGGCCAGGACGGCATCAGGAGCGTGTAGACCGCGCCCCAGCCGATGCAGATGTAGAAGACGATCAGCCACCAGCGCGGCATCGGGTTGTCGTATTCCTCGATCCCGTCCCAGGAATGGCCCGTCGTGGGGACGTCGCCCTGATGGGTCTTGTCGGAGTGGTTGCTCATGTCCGGGCCTCCTGCCCCTCGTCATCCTGCGCGGGCTTGTCGTCGTGGCGGAAGATCATCTCGGCGCTGTCGCGATAGGCCTTGGACTTGCCGAAGATCACCCAGATGCAGATGCCGGTGAAGATCGTGAAGAGATAGACAAGCGTGAAGTTGTCCATGATCTCGCGGAAGATCTGTTCCATGCGGTCTCTCCCTTACCGGCTCGGATCGGGCGTGAAGGTCGAGAAGTCGACCAGCGTGCCCAGCATCTGCAGATAGGCAATCAGCGCGTCCATTTCCGAGATCCCCGGCTGGCTGTCGAAGTTGCGCACCTGCGCCCCGTGATAGCGCTCCACCAGACCGTCATAGTCGCTGTCCGGATTGGCCTGGTTGCGGAAATCCGCCTCGGCATTCTCGATCATCTCGTCGGTATAGGGGACGCCGACCATGCGGTGGGTCTCCATCTTGGCGACGATGTTCTCGGGCTGCACCAGCGTCTCGGTCAGGAAGCCGTATTTCGGCATGATCGATTCCGGCACCACCGATTGCGGGTTGGTCAGGTGCGCGACATGCCAGTCATCCGAATAGCGGCCGCCGACGCGGGCCAGGTCCGGCCCGGTCCGCTTCGAGCCCCACTGGAACGGATGGTCGTACTGCGACTCGGCCGCCAGCGAGTAGTGGCCGTAGCGCTCCACCTCGTCGCGCATCGGGCGGATCATCTGGCTGTGGCAGACATAGCAGCCCTCGCGGATGTAGATGTCCCGCCCGGTCAGCTCCAGCGGGGAGTAGGGGCGCATGCCCTCTACGTCCTCGATGGTGTTCTGCAGCCAGAACAGCGGCGCGATCTCGACGATCCCGCCGATGGTCACGACCAGGAAGGAACAGACCAGCAGAAGGGTGGCGTTGGTCTCGAGGACCTTGTGCTTGTCAAGAATACCCATTCTTCCCGTTCCTTATTCCGCGGGCTGCGCTGCTGCGGCGACGGAAGACTCGTCTTCCTTCGCTTCGCCGCGGGTGGCCGTGAGGTAGAGGTTGACGGCCATGATGATCCCGCCGGCGACGTAGAGCACCCCGCCCAGGGCGCGCACGACATACATCGGGAACTTGGCCGCCACGGTGTCGGCGAAGGAGTTTACCAGGAAGCCGTTGGCATCGACCTCGCGCCACATCAGGCCTTCCATGATGCCGGTCACCCACATCGAGGCGGCGTAGAGCACGATGCCGATGGTGGCGAGCCAGAAGTGCCAGGAGACCATGGAGAGGCTGTAGAGCCGCTTCTTCTGCCACAGCGCGGGCACCAGGTAGTAGAGCGCGCCGAAGGTGATCATGCCGTTCCAGCCGAGCGCGCCGGAATGGACATGGCCGATGGTCCAGTCGGTGTAGTGCGACAGCGAGTTGACCGCGCGGATCGACATCATCGGACCCTCGAAGGTCGACATCCCGTAGAAGCCCACGGCGACGACCATCATCCGGATCACCGGGTCGGTGCGCAGCTTGTCCCAGGCGCCCGAGAGCGTCATCAGGCCGTTGATCATGCCGCCCCAGGAGGGCATCCACAGGATGATCGACATGGTCATGCCCAGGGTCGAGGCCCAGTCGGGCAGCGCGGTGTAGTGCAGGTGGTGCGGGCCCGCCCAGATGTAGAGGAAGATCAGCGCCCAGAAGTGGATGATCGACAGCTTGTAGGAGAAGACCGGACGCTCGGCCTGCTTGGGGATGAAGTAGTACATCATGCCCAGGAAGCCCGCGGTCAGGAAGAAGCCCACGGCATTGTGGCCGTACCACCACTGGGTCATCGCGTCCTGCACGCCCGAGAAGACCTGCACCGACTTCGAGCCGACCAGCGAGACCGGGATCGAGATGTTGTTCACCACGTGCAGCATCGCCACGGTGACGATGAAGCTGAGGTAGAACCAGTTGGCGACGTAGATGTGCTTCTCTTTGCGCTTGATGATCGTGCCGAGGAAGACGGCCAGGTAGGCGACCCAGACGATGGTCAGCCACCAGTCCACGTACCATTCCGGCTCGGCATATTCTTTCGACTGGGTGCCGCCCAGGAGGTAGCCGGTCGCTGCCAGGATGATGAAAAGGTTGTAGCCCCAGAACACGAACCAGGCGAGATTTCCGCCCCAGAGCCGCGCGGCCGAGGTCCGCTGGACGACGTAGAAGGACGTCGCGATCAGCGCGTTGCCGCCGAAGGCGAAGATCACCGCGGAGGTGTGCAGCGGCCGCAGCCGCCCGAAATTCATGTAGGGCTGGGCAAATTCGAAGTTCAGCTGCGGGAAGGCAAGCTGCGATGCGATGAAAGTCCCTGCAGCGAAGCCGATAACGCCCCAGAAGACGGTTGCAATGACGCCGTAGCGCACCACATCATCCATGTAGACTGTAGTATCGATCGCGGGTTTCGGCTCGTCGATCCTGCGCAGGGTGTAAAGGAACAGCCCCCCGCCGACGAGCATGATGATGATTGCGTGCACCATATAGGCGACATCGTGGGCGTAATTCGCCGCGATGGCCGCCAGGAGTGCGATCAATCCGAAGGCAACGAGCTTCAGATAATCGACCATGACATGTCCCTTCGTCCCTTTGTCCGAAAAGCGGAGAGCGCCGACACAGAATCTCCGCGGGGTTTGCGTGCATGCTGCTATGCAACTGCGACGTTACCACCTCATTGATCTGTATCAAAACATCGCGATTGCACCATTGTTTCAGATCAAGGCGCAGCAATGCGACGCAGCTACATTGGTCGTACTTACTCGAAAGGAGGAAGGGCTATGACCTACAAATCCCTCATGTGCATCCTGCGCACGGCAGAGGGCGACCTGGCGCATCTGGACCATGCGGTACGGCTGGCCCGGCGCTACGACGCCCATCTCGACGTGCTCTGCCTCGGCGTCGACCGGGTGCAGGTCGGCTTCTACTACGCCGGCGCCACCGCGCTCGTCGCCGAGAACTCGCTGGCCCAGGCCGAGACCGACGCCCGCGAGCTGAAGGACTTCGTCACCAAGCGGCTGGACGAGACGGATATCCGCTGGAGCGCCGAAGCCATGATCGTCCAGTGGGGCGCCATCGGCCCGGCCATCGAGCAGGCGGCGCGCTATACCGACCTGGTCATCCTGCCGCGGCCCTATGGCGACATCCGCGGCCCCGAGGACGAGGCCATCACCGAGGCCGCGCTGTTCCTCGGCCCGACGCCGGTGCTGACCGTGCCGCCGGGCTGGGCGAATGACGCGCCGGTCGATCCGGTGATCGCCACCAACCAGGGCCCCGAGGCAATCGCCGCCGTGCGCGCCGCGATGCCGGGGCTGGAACAGGTCGGACAGGCCAATATCGCCATCGTCGATCCGCCCCGCCACGGGCCGGAACGCTCGGATCCGGGCGGCGCGCTGTCGATGATGCTGGCCCGCCACGGCGTCCGCGCCGAGGTGTCGATCCTCGCCCGCACGATGCCGCGCATCTCCGACGTGCTGGTCCGGCATGTCCAGGACCGCAAGGCCGACCTGGTCATCATGGGCGCCTACGGGCATTCGCGGCTGCGCGAGGCCGTGCTCGGCGGACCGACCCGCGACATGCTGGCCGAAGCTCCCGTGCCGGTGCTGATGGCCCGCTGAGCCGGGCCGCGGCAGGACGGACCCCCGCGCTCCGGGCCTTCCGGGCCCGCGCCGGACAAGACGACCGCCCCCCCGCAGGGGCGGCCCCTCCCCTTTCTCCTGAAGCAAAGCGCCCCGGTCCTTGCGGCCGGGGCGCTGTGCGTTCTGGCGAAGGAGCCTGCGGCTCAGATCAGGTAGCCGCCGTCGCTGTCGTCGCCGGTCTCGCCGAGCAGCCGCTCGAAATCCGGGATGGTGACGTGGCGCTTGCCCTCGAGCAGGATCACCCCGTCCTTGCGGAGCGCGGTGATCTGGCGGCTCACCGTCTCCAGCGTCAGGCCCAGGTAGTCGGCCATCGCCTCGCGCGTCAGCGGCAGGTCGAAGGCCATGATCTTGTCGTTGGCCTTGAGATTCAGCGAGGCGTCGCGGCGGGCGATGATGGCGATCAGGCTGGCGATCTTCTCGCGCGCGGTCTTGCGGCCGAGTAGCAGCATCCATTCCCGCGCGGCGTCGAGCTCGTCCAGCGTCATCTCCAGCAGGCGCTGGCCGATATGCGGCGTGCGGGCCATCAGCGATTCGAAGGGCCGCTTGCGGAAGCAGCAGATGATCAGGTCGGTCGTCGCCACCACGTCATAGGCGGCATCGTCCCGGCCCGGACGGCCGATGAAATCCGACGGCAGCAGCAGCCCCACCATCTGGGTGCGCCCGTCCTCCATCGTCTGCGACAGGGTCGCGATGCCCGAGACCACCGAGGCGACGAAGTCCATCCGGTCCCCGGCCCAGACCACGGTCTGCCCGGCCGGGTAGCTGCGGTAGTACTTGATCTCCTCGAGCTGCTCGAGCTCGTCGGCCTCGCAGCGCGCGCAGACGGCACGATGCCGGATCGGGCAGTCGCGGCAGTCCGGAACGTGATGATGGTCTGGCAGGCTGTGTTTCACGGCTGTCGTCATTACTTGACCTCGATCAAGGTCACAGGGGCAGGGTTGAGGAAATCTAGGCGAATGGGACTGATGACACAACTCTCTCGGCTCGGATTATTTGACGCGCGGGTTCCGCGCTACACAAGCTATCCGACGGCGCCGCAATTTTCGAACAACGTGGATGCAGGGCTGAACCGGCGCTGGATTAGCGCGATTGCGCCCGGCTCCGAGATTTCGCTCTATGTCCATGTGCCCTTCTGCCGGCATCTCTGCTGGTTCTGCGCCTGCCGCACGCAGGGCACCCAGAAGCTCGACACGGTGCGGGCCTACCTGGACACGCTGCTGACGGAAATCCGCCAGCTGCAAAGCCACTTGCCACAGGGCGTGACCCTGTCGCGGCTGCATTGGGGCGGCGGCACGCCGACCATGCTCGATGCCGGGATGATCACCGCCCTGGCTGCCGAGATCGCCCGGGTCGCGCCCTTCGCGCCGGGGGCGGAATTCTCGGTGGAGATCGACCCGAACGAGATCGACGAAGAGCGCCTGGACGCGCTGGCGGCCGCCGGGATGAACCGCGCCTCGATCGGCGTGCAGGATTTCGACCCCGAGATCCAGAAGACCATCGGCCGGATCCAGAGCTATGAGGTGACAGAACGCGCCGTGCGCATGCTGCGCGCGGCCGGGGTGAAGAGCCTGAATGCCGACATCCTCTTCGGCCTGCCCGACCAGTCGCCGCAGAGAATCGCCGAATCAGTGCAGAAGCTCCTGAGCCTCGCCCCCGACCGGGTGGCGCTCTACGGCTATGCCCATGTCCCCTGGATGGCGCGGCGCCAGTCGATGATCCCCTCCGAGCTGCTGCCCACCCCCGAGGAGCGGCTGAAGCTCTTCGAGGCGGCGCGGCGGCTGTTCCTGTGGGACGGCTACGAGGAGATCGGCATCGACCATTTCGCCCGCCCCTCGGACAGCATGGCCGTGGCGCTGCGCGAGGGCCGGCTGCGGCGGAACTTCCAGGGCTATACCGAGGACCCCACCGAGGTGCTGATCGGGCTCGGCGCCTCCTCGATCTCGCGCTTCCCGCAGGGCTATGCGCAGAACGCCGCCTCGACCTCGGACTATACCGCGCTGGTGCGCGCCGGGCGGACCCCGACGATGCGCGGCCATGCCTTCACCGCCGAGGACAAGGTCCGCGCCCGGATCATCGAGCTTCTGATGTGCAACTTCGCCTTCGAGCTCGGCCAGGTGCTGGTCGAGGACGGCCCCTCCGCCGAGGAGGTCCGCGGATGGATGGCGCAGGCGGCCGCGCAGTTCGACGGCTTCGCCCGGCTGGAGGATGACCGTTTCGCCATCACCCGCGAGGGGCGTCCGCTGGCGCGGATGGTGGCCCGGGCCTTCGACGCCTACGAGATGAGCAAGACGGGCCACTCGACCGCGGTCTGAGGGCCCGGCCCCCTAGGCCGTCACGGCCGCGGCCTCGCTCTTGGCGAAAGCCGCGGCCATCAATTCCCTGGTATAGGCGCTCTCGGGACGGTCGAAGACCGCCGCGCTGTCGCCCGCCTCGACGATGTCGCCGCGCTTCATCACGATGACCTTGTGGCTCAGCGCCCGCACCACCCGCAGGTCGTGGCTGATGAACAGGTAGCCCAGCCGGTACTTGGCCTGCAGCCGCCGCAGCAGCTCGACGATCTGCACCTGCACCGTCATGTCGAGCGCCGAAGTCGGCTCGTCGAGCACGACGAGCTTGGGCTTCAGCACCATGGCCCGGGCGATGGCGATGCGCTGGCGCTGCCCGCCCGAGAATTCATGCGGATAGCGGTGCATCATCGCGGGCGAGAGACCGACCTCGGTCAGCATCTCGGCGACGACATCCTCGGCCCGGCGGCCCTTCTCGGTGCCGTGCACGCCCAGCCCCTCGCCGATGATCTGGCCGATATTCATCCGCGGGCTCAGCGATCCGAAAGGATCCTGGAAGACGATCTGCATGTCGCGCCGGACCGGGCGCAGCTGCTTCGACTTCCAGCCCTGGATGTCGGTGCCCTCGAAGAGGATGCGGCCCTCGGAGCCGACCAGCCGCATCAGCGCCAGCGCCAGCGTGGTCTTGCCCGAGCCGGATTCGCCGACGATGCCGACGGTCTCGCCCTGGCGCACCGACAGCGCGGCGGCATTGACGGCCTTCACATGGCCGATGGTCTTGCGCATGAAGCCCGCGGTGATCGGGAACCAGACCCGCAGATGGTCGGTCTTCACCACCTCCGCGGCATCGGCGGGCACCGGATCGGGCAGGCCCGCGGGCTCCGCCGCCAGCAGCTTGCGGGTATAGGGGTGCTGCGGATCGGCGAAGATCTCGGCGGTCCGGCCGGTCTCGACGATCTCGCCGTCCTTCATCACGCAGACCCGGTCGGCGAAGCGGCGCACGATGCCGAGGTCATGGGTGATGAAGAGCATGGAAAGCCCCTCCTCGCGCTTCAGCTCGGCCAGCAGGTCGAGGATCTGCGCCTGGATCGTCACGTCGAGCGCGGTGGTCGGCTCGTCGGCGATCAGCAGTTCCGGCCGGTTGGCCAGCGCCATGGCGATCATCACCCGCTGCCGCTGCCCGCCGGACAGCTGGTGGGGATAGGCCGAGAGCCGCGAGGCCGGGTCGACGATCCCCACCTTGTCGAGCAGCTCGAGGATCCGCTCCCGCGCCTTGGCCCCGGTCAGCCCCTGGTGCAGCGCCAGGCTCTCGGCGATCTGCTTCTCCAGCGTGTGCAGCGGGTTGAGCGAGGTCATCGGCTCCTGGAAGATGAAGCTGATGTCGTTGCCGCGGATCTCGCGCAGCGACGCCTTGCCGGCGCCGACCATCTCGCGGCCCTTGTAGGTGATCGAGCCCGAGACGCGGGCGTTGTCGCCCAGGAGCGACACCGTCGAGAGCGCCGTCACCGACTTGCCCGAGCCGCTTTCGCCGACCAGCGCGACGGTCTCGCCCTTGGCGACGTCGAAGCCCACGCCCTTGACGGCGTCATGCAGCTTGCCGTCCTGCGAGAAGGCGACCCGGAGGTCGCTGACCTTGAGGATCGTGTCGCGCGTCATTGGCCGATCAGCACCCATGTCAGAAGGAAAATGCAGGCGGCAAGCGCCCAGACGGCGGTCTGCACGACCGGCCCCGGCAGGCGGCCGAGCCGCAGATGCAGCCGGAGCCCGATCCCCGCGCAGAGCACCGGCAGCAGGAGCCCGGCCGAGGCGATCGCCTCGTCGACCCAGTCCGGCGGCGCATCCGCCATGCTGGCGCGCAGCTCGCTCACCGCGATGGCCAGGCAGCCGCCGATGATGGTCAGCGACCCGTACCAGGCGGCCATTGCCGCCATGCGCCCGTGCACCGCCCCGGTCATGCGAAGGTCTTCCGCGGGTCGAAGGCGTCGCGGACCCCCTCGAAGACGAAGACCAGCAGCGACAGCATGATCGCGAAGGTGAAGAAGGCGGTGAAGCCGAGCCAGTAGGCCTGCAGGTTCTGCTTGGCCTGCAGCGTCAGCTCGCCCAGCGAGGGCGCCGAGGACGGCAGGCCGAAGCCGAGGAAGTCGAGCGTGGCGAGCCCGCCGAGCGTCGAGGTGATGACGAAGGGCAGCATGGTCAGCGTCGCCACCATGGCATTGGGCAAAACATGGCGGAACATGATCGTCAGGTTCGACACGCCGAGCGCCCGTGCCGCGCGGACATACTCGAAATTCCGCGCGCGCAGGAACTCGGCCCGGACCACGCCGACCAGTGCCGTCCAGCCGAAGAGCGTCATCAGCACGACAAGAAGCCAGAAGTTCATCTGGAAGATCGCCGCCACGATGATGATGATGTAGAGCTGCGGGGTCGCCCCCCAGATCTCGATCACCCGCTGGAAGATCAGGTCGGTCCAGCCGCCGAAGAAGCCCTGCACCGCCCCGGCCGCGACGCCGATGACCGAGGTCAGGGCCGTCACCGCCAGCGCGAAGAGCACCGACAGCCGGAAGCCGTAGATCACCCGCGCCAGCACGTCGCGTGCGGTGTCATCGGTGCCCAGCCAGTGCTGCGCGTCCGGCGGCGAGGGCGCGGTGCCCGAGATGTCGTTGACGGTGTTGTAGCTGTAGGGGATCAGCGGCCACAGCAGCCAGCCGCGCTGCACCGGCTCGCCGAGCACGGTGCCGTCGCTGCGGACCTCCTCGATGACGCCCTCGGGATCGTCCCAGCACGCCTCCGAGCCCGCCGCGATGATCAGGCACTGCACCTCGATGTCGCGGTAGACCGCCTCGGTGCGGAAGTCGCCGCCGAAGGCCGTCTCGGGGTAGAAGTTGAAGATCGGCGTGTAGAAGGCGCCCTCGAAGCGTACCAGGATCGGCTTGTCGTTCGCCAGGAACTCGGCGAAGAGCGAGACGAAGAACAGCACGCTGAAGATCACGAGCGACCAGAAGGCCCGGGAATTGGCGCGGAAGTTCCGCAGCCGGCGCCGGTTGAGCGGCGAGATCCGGCCCTGGCGCGGGATCTCCATGTCGGTGGCGGCCATCTCAGGTCTCCCGGCTTTCGAAATCGATCCTGGGATCGATCCAGACATACATCAGGTCCGAAAGCAGCGTCACCACCAGACCGATCAGGCCGAAGACGTAGAGCGTCCCGAAGATCACCGGATAGTCCCGGCTGATCGCCGCCTCGTAGCCCAGCCTCCCCAGCCCGTCGAGCGAGAAGATCGTCTCGATGATCAGCGAGGAACCGAAGAAGACCGAGACGAAGAGCCCCGGGAAGCCCGCGATCACGATCAGCATCGCGTTGCGGAAGACATGGCCGTAGAGCACGCGGCTTTCGTCCAGCCCCTTGGCGCGGGCGGTGACCACGTACTGCTTCTTGATCTCGTCGAGGAAGCTGTTCTTGGTCAGCAGCGTCAGCGTCGCGAAGGAGGCGATGGTCGAGGCCAGCACCGGCAGCGCGATATGCCAGAAGTAGTCGGCCACCTGGCGGGGGAAGCTCATCTGCTCCCAGCCGTCGGAATGCAGGCCGCGCAGCGGGAACCACTGGAAGTAGCTGCCCCCCGCGAAGAGCACCAGCAGCAGGATCGCGAAGAGGAAGCCCGGGATCGCGTAGCCGACGATGATCGCGCCGCTCGTCCAGGTGTCGAAGCGCGACCCGTCCTGCACCGCCTTGCGGATGCCCAGCGGGATCGAGATCAGGTAGGCGATCAGCGTCGACCAGAGCCCCAGCGAGATCGACACCGGCATCTTCTCCAGCACCAGGTCCACCACCGAGATCGAGCGGAAGTAGCTCTCGCCGAAATCGAACTGGGCGTAGTTCCACAGCATGGTCAGGAAGCGCTGCCAGGCGGGCTTGTCGAAGCCGAACTGCTTTTCCAGCTCCTCGATGAAATCCGGCGGCAGGCCGCGGGCGCCAAGGTACTTGTCGCTGCCGCCGCCGGCCTCCGGGGTCATCTGGGTGCCCATGTCGCCCGAGCCGGAGATCGCCGAGAAGGCGTCCCCCTGCCCTTCGATGCGGGCGATGATCTGCTCCACCGGTCCGCCGGGGACGAACTGGGTCAGGACGAAATTGATCAGCATGATCCCGATCAGGGTCGGGATGATCAGCGCCAGGCGCCGCAGGATGTAGCTTCCCATGGCCGGCCTACCTCAGGACCCCCTTGGCTTTGAGGGCATCGGCCTTCTCCTGGTCGTACCACCAGAAATCGAACTGGCCGAGATCGAGCGGCGGCATGGTGCCGGGATGGCCGTAGATGTCGTAATAGGCCACGAAGCTCTTGTCGTTGTACCACAGCGGGATGTCGAAGCGGGTGTAGCGCAGCGCCCGGTCGAGCGCCCGCGTCGCGGTCTTCAGATCCTCGAGCGATGTCGCGCCGACCGCCGTGGCGATCAGCCGGTCGACGCCCTCGTCGCGCAGCCGCATCAGGTTGCGCGAGCTGTTGTCGGCGGTCTGCGAGCCGAACCACTGGTAGAGGCCCAGCGACGGCTCGAAATCCATCGTGAAGCCCTGGTTGGCGAGGTCGAAATTGCCCGAGCGGCGGCGCTCGACATATTGCGAGGTGTCGACCCGCTCCAGCCGGCCCTGGATGCCCATCAGCTGCAGGTTCTGCAGGAACGGGTTCACCATGCGGTCATAGGTCGGGTTGGTCTGGATGATGACCAGCTCCAGCGGCTGGCCCTCGGCATTGCGGCGGATGCCGTCATCGCCGATCTTCCAGCCCGCCTCCTCCAGCAGGTTCCCGGCCTCGCGCAGCGTCCGGCGCGACAGCCGGTTGCTGTCGGGCTCATGCGCGGCGGGGGCCACTGCCTCGCCGGTCAGGATGTCCTCGCCGAAGAGCCCCTCCTCGACCAGCGGCTGCAGGAGCGCGGCCTCGCCCTCCGAGGGCGTACCGGTCGCGGCCAGGTCGGTGCCGTCCCAGAACGACACCGGCTGCTTGTAGAGATCGTAGAAGATCGTCCGGTTGGTCCATTCGAAGTTGAAGGCGAGGCTGATCGCTTCGCGGACCCGCTTGTCCTGCCATTTCGGACGGTCGAGATTGAACACCCAGGCCAGGTGGTAGCCGACATTGCCGTCGGCGATCTCTTCCTGCTTCACGGCGCCGTTCTGGACATTGGGGAAATTGTAGCTCTCGGCCCAGTTCTGCGCCTTGTCCTCGATCCGGAAGGTGTACTCGCCCGACTTGAACCCCTCGAAGGCGGCAGAGGTGTCGGCGAAGTACTCGACGCGGATGCGGTCGAAATTGTTGCGCCCCTTGGAGACCGGCAGATCCTCGGCCCAGTAGTCGGGATTGCGCTTGTAGACCACGCGGCGGTTGAAGTCGTAGCTGTCGAGCATGTAGGCGCCGGTCGACATGAACGGCTCCAGCGTCGACTCGTCGAGCCGCTGGCCGCGCTCCTCGAACCATTTCTTCGAGAAGGCCGGGGTCGAGCCCGCCAGGCCGATCCGGTCGCGCACCGAGCTTTCGGGATTGAAGGTGAACTTGATCGTGTAGGGGTCGATCACCTCCACCTTGTCGTAGAAGTTCTCCACGATGCGGCGGTATTCCGGGATGCCCTGGGTCATGAACAGGTTCGAGGTGAAGGCGATGTCCTCGGCCGTCATCGGCGTGCCGTCCTGGAAGGTGACGTCGTCGCGCAGATGGAAGATCACCCAGCTGAGGTCCGCGGGGTATTCCAGCGAGGTGCACATCAGGCAGTAGAGCCCGTAGGGATCATCCGCGAAGGAGGTCATGATCCGTTCCGAGCCGATCGTGTTCAGCGCCGCCGGCACGCCCGCGATCGCGTACTGGTTGAAGCTGTCGAAGCTGCCCTGCGCCCAGATCGAGATCTCGCCGCCCTTCGGCGCGTCCGGATTGACATAGTCGAGATGGTCGAAATCCGCCGGGTACTTCAGCTCGCCGAAGCTGGAATAGCCGTAGCTCTCGGTGACCTCCTGGTCCTCCTGCGCCGCCAGCGGGCCGGCGGCGATCAGCGCCAGCGCCGAGGCCCCGAGGATCCGGCCAGTCCTGCGCCCCCGCTCTCTTGCAGGCAGGGCGGCGGCAGCATCGGGTCGGATTCGCGTCATGGAGGCCTCCGTTCGGGAAAGTCTGTCCGGGTCGCCCACAGCTAAAGGGGCCGGAGTCCAAGTTTCAAGCGGCGAATTCGGCCCCTTGCGGGATAGTGATGCCGCAGGACGCGCTTGCCCGGCCCGGCCGCGCCCCCTGCCCGGCGCAGTGCGGCGCAAATGCAGAAAGGGCCGCCCGAGGGCGACCCTTTCCGGATCGATGCGGCTAGCGCCCGGAGGACTGCCCCCTTGCGGAGGCAACCGCCGGTTGCCGGACCGGTTTCCCGAAGGAGCCCGGTCTTACATCATGCCGCCCATGCCGCCCATGTCGGGCATGCCGCCGGCCGCCGGAGCGTCCTTCTGCGGCTTGTCTGCGACCATGGCTTCGGTGGTGATCAGCAGGCCTGCGACCGAGGCTGCGTCTTCCAGCGCGGTGCGGACGACTTTCGCCGGGTCGATGACGCCGAACTTGAACATGTCGCCGTACTCTTCGGTCTGCGCGTTGAAGCCGAAGGTCAGGTCGGAGGACTCGCGGACCTTGCCTGCAACGACGGCGCCGTCGACGCCTGCGTTCTCGGCGATCTGGCGCAGCGGTGCTTCCAGAGCGCGGCGCACGATGGCGATGCCGGCATTCTGGTCTGCGTTCGCGCCTTCGACACCCTCGAGAGCCTTGCCGCCCTGGACCAGGGCAACGCCGCCGCCGACGACAACGCCTTCCTGCACGGCTGCGCGGGTCGCGTTCAGAGCGTCGTCGACGCGGTCCTTGCGCTCTTTCACTTCGACTTCGGTCATGCCGCCGACGCGGATGACTGCGACGCCGCCTGCGAGTTTCGCAACGCGCTCCTGCAGCTTCTCGCGGTCGTAGTCAGAGGTGGTCTCTTCGATCTGGGCGCGGATCTGGGCAACGCGTGCCTCGATCTCGGCCTTCTCGCCAGCACCGTCGACGATGGTGGTCTCGTCCTTGGTGATGGAGACTTTCTTGGCGGTGCCGAGCATGTCGATGGTGACATTCTCCAGCTTCATGCCGAGGTCTTCCGAGATCACCTGGCCGCCGGTCAGGATCGCGATGTCCTGCAGCATGGCCTTGCGGCGGTCGCCGAAGCCCGGTGCTTTCACGGCTGCGATCTTCAGGCCGCCGCGCAGCTTGTTGACCACGAGGGTCGCCAGCGCTTCGCCTTCGACGTCTTCCGCGATGATCAGCAGCGGCTTGCCGGACTGGATGACCGACTCGAGCAGCGGAACCATCGGCTGCAGCGAGGACAGCTTCTTCTCGTGCAGCAGGATGATGCAGTCGTCGAGTTCCGCGATCATCTTGTCGGCGTTGGTCACGAAGTACGGCGACAGGTAGCCGCGGTCGAACTGCATGCCTTCGACGACATCGGTCTCGGTGATGAGGCCTTTGTTCTCTTCGACGGTGATGACGCCGTCATTGCCGACTTTCTGCATCGCGTCCGCGATCTGGCGGCCGATTTCGACTTCGCCATTGGCGGAGATGGTGCCGACCTGGGCGACTTCGTCGCTGTCGGTCACGTCGCGTGCGGCAGCCTTGATGGCCTCGACGACTTTCAGCGTGGCCAGGTCGATGCCGCGCTTCAGGTCCATCGGGTTCATGCCCGCTGCGACCGATTTCATGCCTTCCTTGACGATGGCCTGGGCCAGGACGGTGGCGGTGGTGGTGCCGTCGCCTGCTTCGTCATTGGTGCGCGAAGCGACTTCGCGGACCATCTGGGCGCCCATGTTCTCGAACTTGTCTTCCAGTTCGATTTCCTTCGCCACGGACACGCCGTCCTTGGTGATGCGCGGTGCGCCGAAGGATTTGTCGAGGACCACGTTGCGGCCTTTCGGGCCGAGGGTCACTTTCACCGCGTCTGCAAGGATGTTCACGCCCTTGAGCATGCGGTTGCGGGCGTCGGTGTTGAACTTGACGTCTTTAGCAGCCATTGGAGCTCACTCCGTTCGGTTGGTCTAGGTTGATTGGAAAGGTCTCAGGCAGCCGGCCGCTTACGCAGCTTCGGTGATGCCGAGAATGTCGCTTTCCTTCATGATCAGCAGCTCTTCGCCGTCGATCGTGACTTCGGTGCCGGACCACTTGCCGAACAGCACCTTGTCGCCGGTTTTCACGGACATGGCGATCAGCTCGCCGGAATCCTTGCGTGCGCCTTCGCCGCAGGCGACAACCAGGCCTTCGGCCGGCTTTTCTTTCGCGCTGTCGGGGATGATCAGGCCACCTTTGGTTTTCTCTTCGCTCTCGACACGCTTGACGAGAACACGGTCATGCAGCGGCGTGAATGCCATCTCTGACTCTCCTGTCTCAGAGTTTATGACGCTTTTAGCACTCGCCTCCGGTGAGTGCCAACACGGCGAGAGGTAGTCACGACCTCCCCCGCATGTCAAGTCCGCCGGCGGGCAAAATCCGCTGCATCGTCCTGCGCCCCGCCCATCTGCCTGCGGGGCCCGCGATTTCCGCGCCGCCGCCCTGGGGCACCTCCCCCGCCCAGCAGGTAGTCAGCCCCCGCCGCGGCTGCAACCCGGGCGGCGGAGGACCGGCGATTCCCTGCCCGGGACGCCCTAGAACAGGAAGTCGGCGTTGGACAGATCCGCCTCGGCCACGCCCCGGAGCAGGATCGAAAGGCCGTAGGTCTCCGAAAGATCGATCAGCACGCCGCCCGCCGTCTCAACGGCATGGGCGGACAGGCTCGCTCCGTAGCCGGTGAGGGCCAGCGCCGTGAGGTCGATCAGGTCGGTGCCGTCCTGGAAATCGGCCACCGTGTCGAAGCCGTCGCCGGCCGAGAAGACGAAGGTATCGGCGCCGCCGCCGCCGTCGAGCATGTCGTCGCCCTTGTTGCCCTCCAGGATGTCGCTGCCGCCACCGCCGCGCAGCGTGTCGTCGCCCGCGAATCCCCGCAGCACGTCGAAGCCCAGACCACCGCCAATCTCGTCGTTGCCGCGCCCACCGACCAGCAAGTCGCTGTTGAGCCCGCCATCCAGCGTGTCGTCGCCGTCCCCGCCCCGCAGGTCGTCGCCGCCGGCCCCGCCGGCCAGAAGGTCGTCGCCATCCCCGCCGGTCAGGGTGTCGTCGCCGTCGCCGCCCGAGACAGACTCGGCCTTGCCCCCGCGCCCGTCATAGACATCGTTCCCCGCGTCGAGATCCACGCGCCCCGCCGCGCCGGCATTGCGGAACCGGTCGTCATCATCGCCCATCGCGACATCGCCCATGGTCCCGCCGACGCTCATGACAACGTCGCTGCCCGCGCCCGTCTGGAGCTGCTGCATGCTGCCGGTGTTCCAGATCTCGTCGTCTCCGCTCTGCGTGTCGACCCGCCCGAGGATCGTCCCGGAATTGTCGATCGCGTCGCGCTCCGACCCGCCCGAGATCGCCCAGCCGAAGCCGCACGGCGCGCCGAGCGCCGCGATCGTGCCGCTATTGGTGATCTGCGACACGTCGCCGACGATCTGGACGCCGGCATAGCCCTGGATCGTGCCGCTATTGGTCAGATAGGCGCTGCCCGTGCCCGGCTGCAGCCACACCGCGGAGCCGACGACCGAGGTGATCATGCCGGAATTCGACACATAGGCATTGCCGAACCCGTCGGTCACCCGACCGTAGAGACCGTAGTAGTAGCCCGAGACGTAGCCCGCATTCTCCACCGTCAGCAGGGAGGTGAAGCGCGAATAGAGCCCGTAGAGCGACTGCGACACCAGCTGGCCGGTGGCGCCGACACTCAGCCGGAACTGCGCCGACTGCTGGTTGATGCCGTTGTCGTCGCCGCTGAAGACCGTCCCGAAGATCGCCAGATCGGCATTGCCGTTCACCACGACGGCATCGTCCTGCAGCGCCAGGCTGGCGCCCTCGGCGACGAAGCCGACCTCCCCCGCATTCAGCGTGCGCTGCGCCTGCGAGCTTCCGAAAAGATAGAATGTGGCCATGTCGCCCCCCTTGGTTTCTCGGGACGATCCTGGGCCCGGCGACCCCGGCCTGGCCAGTGGGGATTTCCGTCCGGCCCCCGCCCGGCGGGCCGATTGGCTATGGCAGCCCGGGCCCGATCGCGCTAGGCGGTGGCAGCTACCTGCCGGAGACCCGCCCATGTCCGACTATGTCGTCACCGTCACCTGCCCGTCCCGCCGCGGGATCGTCGCCGCCATCGCCACCTTCCTGGCCGAGCATGGCTGCAACATCACCGACTCGGCCCAGTTCGACGATCCCGAAACCGGGCGGTTCTTCATGCGCGTGAGCTTCGCCTCCGAAACCGGCGCCGGACTGCCCGCCCTGCGCGACGCCTTCGCCGCCGTGGCCGCCGAGTTCGGCATGGCGGCCGAGTTCTTCGACGGCGACGAGCGTCCCAACGTGCTGATCATGGTCAGCCGCTTCGGCCACTGCCTGAACGACCTGCTCTACCGCTGGCGGATCGGCGGGCTGCCGGTGAACATCTGCGGCGTGATCTCGAACCACATGGACTACCAGAAGCTGGTCGTGAACCACGACATCCCCTTCCACCATGTCGAGGTGACGAAGGAGAACAAGCCCCAGGCCGAGGCGCAGATCATGCGCATCATCGAGCGCTCGGACACTGACCTGGTGGTGCTGGCCCGCTACATGCAGATCCTCTCGGACGAGATGTGCACCAAGATGTCGGGGCGGATCATCAACATCCACCATTCCTTCCTGCCGAGCTTCAAGGGCGCCAATCCCTACAAGCAGGCCTATCAGCGCGGGGTGAAGCTGATCGGCGCGACCGCGCATTACGTCACCGCCGTGCTCGACGAGGGCCCGATCATCGAACAGGACACCGTGCGGGTGAGCCATGCCCAGAGCCCGGCCGACTATGTCAGCCTCGGCCGCGACGTGGAAAGCCAGGTGCTGGCCCGCGCCGTGCATGCCCATATCAACCACCGGGTCTTCCTCAACGGATCGAAGACGGTCGTCTTCCCCGCCTCGCCGGGCGGCTACGCCTCCGAGCGGATGGGCTGAGCCCGGCTTCCGCTAGTGGATTCTTAACTCCGGCGGCCTAGGCCGGAGGGCATGATCCGCCTCTGCCTCGCCCTGTTCCTGGCCTGCCTCCTGCCGGCCGCCGCCTTCCCCGGCGGCGGGGGCGAGATGCTGCGGATCCGCCCCGTCCAGATCGTGCTGCGCGAAGGGCCCGGCACGGCATTCCCGGCGGCCGAGACCGCCTACAAGGGCGAGGAGCTGCCGGTGCTGGAGCGCCGCGGCAACTGGGTGAAGGTCGCGCTGCGCCGCGACGGCCGCTGGACGGAGGGCTGGCTCAATTCCGCCTTCGCCGAGGAGATCGGCCCCGAGGACCGCCCCCCGCCCCCGCCGCGCTGGCCGCCGCCCCCGCGCTGGCCCCCGGATCGCGACAGGCCTCCGCGGGACTGGTCCGGCCGGGACTGGCCGCCGCAGGACCGGCCTGAACGGAGCTGGCCCAATCAGGAACGGCCCAATCAGGAACAGCCCGATCAGCACTGGCCCGACCGGAATCGCTCCGGTCAGGACCGGCCCCGCAATGGCGGGCAGGATGGCCGCGGATACGGCCAGGCGCCGGACGGTTGGTACGCGCCCCGGCCGGAGGACCGCGGCTCCCGGCGGGACTGGCCAGGCACTCAGAACCCCGGGAATGGCAGGGACGGCGCTATCCCGGACGGAAGGGACTATCGCCGCTATTCGCCCCGGCCGCGGGACGGCGGATCACAGCCCGGCTATCAGCGTCCCGGGAATGGCAGGGATGGCGCCGCTCCGGCAGGACGGGACTATCGCCGCTACTACCTCGATCCGGACGGGACCCGGTTCCGGCAGGGCCAGGGCGGGCAGAACGGCCATGGCCATCCGCCCGACGACCGGGACACGGGCAGGACGGACGGACGCTGGCAGGGCGGGAACTGGCGCGATCGCCAGGGGGGCAGCTCCGCGCAGGACTGGCGGGACAGGAACTGGTCGCGGCAGGGCGCGCCGGAGAACGGCGGCTAGCCCGACGCCGCGGGCCCGGTCGCGTTCCTGGCATTGCAGCACCGCGGAAGCGCGCCCAGGACGGCGGGACGGCCCCGAATGGGACCGGGCACGGCAGCCCGGACCAGGCGGTCCCGGTCAGGATGCCCGCTGGCGGCTCCGGCGCATGCCCCAGTAGCGGCGCCATCTCGACCGCCAGGTGCTGCGGAACTTCCACCAGCCGCTCTTGCCGCCCTGCTGCCACAGCGCGATGCGCTCCGGCTGGGTCTCGATGATGCTGCCCGCGGTGGATTGCTGCAGCACGATCGGCACGGACAGGCAGTAGCCATGGCCGTGGATCGCGCAATCCGTCCGCGTCCAGTTGTCGACCGTGCCGAGGATCAGCGATCCGCGCCGCAGGAAGCGCTCCGCACCCTCCCGCGACCACAGGAGCCCGTGCATGAAGAGCGGGAAGTCGAAGCAGTCGCAGAGCTCGATCCCGTCCTCCGTGGCCAGCGGCCATTTGCTGCGGCGGAAATTCGGCTTCACCGTGGCGCCGAGATTGATCAGCCGCCAGCCGGGCAGCCGTCCGGCATCGAGCTCGGACAGGAGCGCCTCCAGCACGGCCGGAAAGGCCGGGGTCAGGTGCATGTCGTCCTCGAAGACCAGCCCGTAGGACTTGCCGCTCTCGAGAAAGCGGCGCGCGGCGTCGAGATGCGACAGGTAGCAGCCGACCTCGCCGCCGGAAAGCCGCGTGCCGTTCCACAGCGTGTCGAGCGGCGGGTAGTAGCCCGGCAGCTCGCGCGGCGCCTTCCCGCGGCCGTCGAAGGCCGGGCAGCGCTCGAATTCGAGTCCCGCGGCCTCCAGATGCGCCGAGGCGGCCGCCAGGCGGTCCCGGCTGCCCTCCAGATTGATGACCTGGACATGCAATTGCGCGTGCATTTTCGCCTCTTCCACCGGTTCGCAGGACAAAACAGGACCCCGAGAGTAGTGAAGCTTCGCCCCGAGAGGAACCCCCGAACCCGGCCTCCCGCGGCCGGCATTTGCCCAAAGGCCACTGCGGCGACCTGCCCCCCTGTTTACGGCCCCGTCCCGCAGTGTAAAAGCGCCGCCAGGCACCTCCGATTCAAGGACAGGACAAGATGACCATCAAAGTTTTCGGCCATCAGGCCCCCGACACCGACTCCACCGGATCGCCGCTGATCTGGGCCTGGTACCTGTCGGACGTGAAGGGCACCCCGGCCGAAGCCAAGCTGCTCGGCGAACCGAATACCGAAGCCGCCTTCGTGCTGGAGAAATGGGGCTTCGAGAAGCCGGAGATCATCGACACCGTCGCCGAGGGCGAGCCGGTCGTGATCGTCGACACCAACAACCCCGCCGAGCTGCCCGAGGGCATCAACGGGACCGACATCCTGGCGATCATCGACCACCACAAGCTGGTCGGCGGCATCGAGACCAAGGGCCCGATCGACATCACCATCCGTCCGCTGGCCTGCACCGCGACCATCATGTACGACCTGATGGGCGATGACGCGGCCAAGATGCCCGACAACATCAAGGGCGCGATGCTCAGCTGCATCCTGTCGGACACGCTGGAATTCCGCAGCCCGACCACCACCGAGACCGACAAGGCGCTGGCCGAGAAGCTGGCCTCCGAGCTGAACATCGCCATCGGCAGCTATGCCGCCGAGATGTTCGCCGCGAAATCCGACGTCTCCGCCTTCTCCGATGCCGAGCTGATCCGCATGGACTCGAAGAAATACGAGGTCGCGGGCACCAATTTCCGCGTCTCCGTGCTGGAAACCACCGCGCCGGAGATCCCGCTGGGCCGCAAGGCGTCGCTGATGGCCTCGATGCCCGATGTCGCCAAGGAAGACGGCGTCGACGAAGTGCTGCTGTTCATCGTCGACATCCTGAAGGAAGAGGCCACGCTGCTGGTGCCGAACGACACCGTCAAGACCGTCGCCGAGAAGAGCTTCGGCGCGACCGTCGAGGGCGACAGCGTCGTGCTGCCGGGCATCATGTCCCGCAAGAAGCAGATCATCCCGTCGCTGGCGCTCTGAGCGCTGCCGCAGGGACCGAATTCCGAGGGGGCCGGCATCGACCGGCCCCCTTTCCTTTTGCGGGCCCGGCCGGATCTGCGACCCTTTGCGGGGCAAAGCCCGCTGTCCTCCGGGGCGGAATTCGCATAGGCACGGGACGCAACCGAGGCAAATGCGGGAACCGACCATGAGCCAGATCATCCGTGCCCTCGCCGAGATCGGCGCCTCCTACGACGCCGTGCTCTGCGATCTCTGGGGCTGCCTGCATAACGGCGTCACCGCCTTCCCCGAGGCCGTCGCCGCGCTGCAGGCCTACCGCGCCCAGGGCGGCAAGGTGCTTCTGCTGACCAATTCGCCGCGGCCGAAATCGCAGGTGATCCTGCAGCTCGACGAGCTCGGCGTGCCGCGCGACGCCTGGGACGAGGTCGCGACCTCGGGCGATGCCGCCCAGGCCGCGATGACCGCCGGCCAGTTCGGCACCAGGGTCCACCATATCGGCCCCGAGCGCGACCTGCCCTTCTTCACCGACATGGAGCCCGACATCCAGGGCGAGACGGAGATCCGCCGCGTGCCGCTCGACGAGGCCGAGGGGATCGTCTGCACCGGGCTCGACAATGACGACACCGAGACGCCCGAGGACTACAAGGCGCGGCTGATGCTCGCCAAGCAGGCCGGGCTGCCGCTTCTATGCGCCAATCCCGACGTGGTGGTCGACCGCGGCGAGACGCGGATCTTCTGCGCGGGCGCAATTGCCGAGCTCTATACCGAGCTGGGCGGGCGCTCCTACTATTTCGGCAAGCCGCATCCGCCGATCTACGACCTGGCGCGGCGCCGCCTGACCGGGCTGGGGCGCATTTCCGACGACCGCGTTCTGGTGATCGGCGACGGCCCCGCGACCGACGTGAAGGGCGGGATCGCCGAGGACTACGACACGCTCTTCGTCACCGGCGGGCTGGCCGCGGCGCAGACCGGCACGGCAGAGCATCCCGACCCGGAGAAGCTCGAGGCCTATCTGGGCGAGATCGAGATGAGCCCGACCTACGCCATTGGTCGGCTCCGCTAGGGCGGGCCGTTGCGCCGGGGCCCGCCCCGGCCTAACCAGCCCGCAGCAGACAGGAAAGGACGAGGACGCCATGACCGAAGTCGGCACCGTGTATCTGGAAGACCTGAAGATCGGCGACAGCCGCAGCCTGACCAAGCTCGTCACCCCGGAGCTGGTGCAGAAATTCGCAGATGTCTCCGAGGACCGCAATCCGATCCATCTCGACGAAGCGGCGGGCAAGGCCTCGATCTTCGGCCAGTGCATCGCCCATGGCATGCTGTCGGCCAGCCTGTTCTCGGCGCTTCTGGGCGAGCGCCTGCCCGGCCATGGCACGATCTATCTCGGCCAGACGCTGAAATTCCTCGCCCCGGTCAAGATCGGCGAGGAGGTCACCGCCACGGTCACCGTCAAGGAGATCGTGCCCGAGAAAAAGCGCGTGATCCTCTCCTGCGAGGCCGTGGTCGGCGATCAGAAGGTGATCAGCGGAGAGGCAACCGTGCTGGCCCCGGCCCGCGGCTGACGCCTTGCGGTCACATCTGCGTCCGCGCGGCGGCCGCGGCCGCCTGCCGCTTGAAACGCCCCCGCGCCGGGGGTAAGCGACCGGCATGCGGATCCTGCAGCAATTCCAAGACCTGAGCGGAGACGATCGCGGCGCGAGCGCTGCGATCGGCAATTTCGACGGCGTCCATCTGGGCCACCAGAAGGTGATCGGCCTGGCCCGCGAGGCCGCCCGCTCGCTCGGCGCGCCCCTGGGCATCGTCACCTTCGAGCCGCATCCGCGCGAGGTCTTCGCCCCCGACGCCCCGCCCTTCCGGCTGATGAATGCCGAGGCCAAGGCCAACCGCCTGGCCAAGATCGGGGTGGAGCGGCTCTACCAGCTGCCCTTCTCGAAGGAGCTGGCCGCGCTCTCGGCCGAGGATTTCGCCCGCGACGTGCTGGCGCGCGGGCTCGGGCTGCGCCATGTCGTGGTCGGCGCCGATTTCCGCTTCGGCCATGGCCGCGAGGGCAATGTCGCGATGCTGGAGGAATTCGGCCGCCGCTTCGGCTACGGCACCACCGTCGCGCCGCTCCTGGCGGCAGAGTCGCGCTCGGTCTCCTCCACGGCGATCCGCATCGCGCTGGAGCAGGGCCGCACCGAGGAGGCCCGCGCCATGCTGGGCCACTGGCACCGCATCGAGGGGCCGGTGATCCATGGCGAGAAGCGCGGCCGCGAACTGGGCTACCGCACCGCGAACATGTCGCTCGACGGGCTGCACCTGCCGCGCTTCGGCGTCTATGCCGTGCTGGTCGACGTGCTCTCGGGCCCCGACCGCGGCACCTATCGCGGCGTGGCCAGCCTTGGCGTGCGGCCGATGTTCGGCGAGAACAAGGCCAATCTGGAGACCCATATCTTCGACTTCTCCGGCGACCTCTACGGCCGCCACGTGTCGGTGGCGCTGGTTTCCTGGCTCAGAAGCGAGCAGAAATTCGACGGGCTCGACGCCCTCATCGCCCAGATGGACCGCGACAGCGACACCGCCCGCGGCATCCTTGCGGCGCTCTGACCCCACTCACGCAACCGGGAGACACGGGATGCGACCCAATTTCTGGAAGACCGTCCCGCCCGCGAAGATGACCCGCGAGGAGTGGGAAGCGCTCTGCGACGGCTGCGGCAAGTGCTGCCTGAACAAGCTCGAGGATGCCGATACCGGCGAGGTCGCCTTCACCCGCGTCGCCTGCCGCCTGCTCGACGACGAGACCTGCCTCTGCTCGAAATACGAGATCCGCAAGCAGATCGTGCCGGAATGCGTGGTGCTGACCCCGAGCGCGCTGAAGGACGTGGCCTACTGGCTGCCCTCGACCTGCGCCTACCGGCTGGTCCATCTCGGCCGCCCCCTGCCCGACTGGCACTACCTGGTCTCGGGCTCGCGCGACACCGTCCACCAGGAGGGCATGTCCGTCCAGGGCTGGACCGTGCCGGAATACGAAGTCGATGAAGACGACTGGGAAGACTACATCATCGAGGATCTCTGAGATGCATTTCGCCTCCGACAATGCCGGTCCGGTCCATCCAAAGGTGATGGAGGCGCTGATCCGCGCCAATCAGGGCCATGCGCCGAGCTACGGCGCCGACGATCTGACCGCCGCCGCGACCGGCGCGCTTCTTGCCGCGCTGGAGGCTCCCGGTGCCGCGGCCTTCCTGGTCGGCACCGGCACGGCGGCGAATGCGCTGATCCTCGCCGCGATGGCCGCGCCCTGGGAAACCGTGTTCTGCGCCCGCACCGCCCATATCGAGGAGGACGAATGCGGGGCGCCGGAATTCTTCTCGGCCGGCGCCAAGCTGACCCTGATCGACGGGCCGGACGGCAAGATCGCCCCCGAGGCCCTGGAAGCCGTGCTGGAGGCCCATCAGGGCCACGGCGTGCACCAGGTCCAGCCCGGGCCGGTCAGCCTCACCCAGGTCACCGAGAAGGGCACGCTCTACTCTCTGGCCGAGCTGCGCGAGCTCTGCGCCATCGCCCACCGCTTCGGCCGCAAGGTCCATATGGACGGGGCGCGCTTCGCCAATGCGGTGGCCGCGCTCGGCTGCACGCCGGCCGAGGCAAGCTGGCAGGCCGGGGTGGACGCGCTGAGCTTCGGCGGCACCAAGAACGGGCTGATGGGCGCGGAGGCGGCCGTGTTCTTCGACCCCGCCCTGGCCCGCGACTTCGCCTTCCGCCGCAAGCGCGGCGCGCATCTCTTCTCCAAGCACCGCTATCTCGCCGCCCAGATCGGCGCGGCGCTCGAAGACGGGCTCTGGCTGGAGATGGCCGGGGCCGCCAATGCCGCCGCCCGCCGCCTCGAAGAGGGGCTGGCCGCGACCGGCCAGGTGCGGCTCCTCCATCCGCGCGAGGCCAACATGATCTTCGCCGGGATGCCCCGCGCGCTCCACCGCAAGCTGAAGGCGGGCGGCGCCGAATACCATGTCTCCGGCACGCTGGAGACCGGAGATCCGGGCGAAATGCTCGCCGCGCGGCTGGTCTGCGACTGGAGCGCGGACCCCGCCGATACCGACCGTTTCCTCGCGCTCTTCTGACGCGGCGCCCGGGCGGAAAAACATGTTGCAATCCGGCCCGGGCGACCGTGTCGGCTTTGACTTTGCCCGGCGCAGTGATAACCCACGCGCGACTTCCGAATCCGTCTCGTCCCGACTGCCAAGGACCCTCCCATGCCGATCAGCAACGAACCGAAAATCATCGCAGGCAACGCCAACAAGCGGCTGGCCAATGCCGTGGCGCGCCGCATGTCCATGCATCGCGGCATGAATGTCGACCTGGTCGATGCGCGGGTGGAACGCTTCAACGACGGCGAGATCTTCGTCGAAGTCTTCGAGAATGTCCGCGGCGAGGATGTCTACATCCTGCAGCCGACCTCGCGCCCGGCGAATGACAACCTGATGGAGCTGCTGATCATCGCCGACGCGCTGCGCCGCTCCTCTGCGGCGCGCATCACCGCGGTGATTCCCTATTTCGGCTATGCCCGCCAGGACCGCCGCACCAAGTCGCGCACCCCGATCTCCGCGAAGCTCGTTGCCAACATGCTGACCGAGGCCGGCGTCTCGCGCATCGTGACCATGGATCTGCATGCCGCGCAGATCCAGGGCTTCTTCGACATCCCGGTGGACAACCTCTATGCCGCGCCGCTCTTCGCGCTCGACATCATGGAGAACTTCAAGGACAGCCTCGACGGCATCACCGTGGTTTCGCCGGATGTCGGCGGCGTGGCCCGCGCGCGCGAGCTGGCGACCCGCATCGGCGCGCCGCTGTCGATCGTCGACAAGCGCCGCGAGAAGGCCGGGGAAGTCGCAGAGATGACCGTGATCGGCGAGGTCGAGGACCAGATCTGCATCATCGTGGATGACATGTGCGACACCGCCGGGACGCTCTGCAAGGCGGCCGAGGTGCTGCTGGAAGCGGGCGCGAAGGAAGTCCACGCCTATACCTCGCATGGCGTCCTCTCGGGCCCGGCCGTGGAGCGCGTGACCAATTCCAAGCTGAAGAGCCTGGTCATCACCGACTCGATCGAGCCGACCCAGGCCGTGCTGAACACGCCGAATATCCGCATCGTGCCGACCGCGCCGCTCTTCGCCCAGGCGATCCTGAACACCTGGAACGGCACCTCGATCTCCTCGCTGATCGACGTCAAGACGCTGGGCCCGATCTACGAAGGGCTCTACGGCCAGCACTGAGCTCGCCTCCGGCCCGGGCCCTTGCGCCCGGCCGCGACCCGGACATGAAATGGCCCCGCATCCCGGAAGGGAGCGGGGCCTTCTTTTATGAAAAGTCCTTGGCCCCGACACTAGCAGCCAAGGGTTGCCGTTTTACGAAGGCGCGGCAGGTTGCGGCCTGCCTGCCCGGCGCCGCGGCGCGCAGCTTTCAGGGACGGCCAGCGAGGCCCGGATCGCTGCCCGACCCGCCCTGCCCCGGCGGCGCGCCGCGCAGCGCCGATCCCCGGCTGGTGGACGAGATGCGGGCCGCCATCGCGCCCGTCTTCGAGAAGCGGCGGCGGCGCGGCTCCGCGCCGGAGGCTAGGGCCCGGAACGGCAAAGGCCCCGCCTTGCGGCGGGGCCTGATGTCCTGCAGCGGGCGCAAAGGCGCTTACTGCATGTTCTCGAGCAGATGCACGAAGTCGTAGACCAGCTCGGTCGCGACGTCGCGCTCGGGGCCCTTGGCTGCCTCGGCGGCCTTGCGGGCCTGCTCCAGCTCCGCCTCGAGGGCGGCACGGCCTTCCGGGCCCTTCTCGAAGGCGCGCTCGGCCAGGACCGTCGCGCCTTCCGCGGAGATATCGGCGAAGCCGCCGGTCACCGCGAATTCAAGCGTCTTGCCGTCCGCCGTGACGGTCAGCATCCCGGGCTTCAGCGTCGTGATCATCGGCCAGTGACCGGGCATTGCGGTCAGCTGGCCTTCCGATCCCGGCAACTGGACCGCGGTCACCTTGAGCGAAGCGAGGCTCCGCTCGGGCGAGACCAGATCGAATTGCATGGTGTTTGCCATCGGGACCGGTCCTTACGCCGCTTCCGCGGCGAGTTTCTCGGCCTTGGCGATCACCTCTTCGATGCCGCCGACCATGTAGAAGGCGGATTCCGGAAGATGGTCGTACTCGCCGGCAACAACCGCCTTGAACGACTTGATCGTGTCCTCGAGCGGGACCTGCTTGCCGTCGGCGCCGGTGAAGACCTTCGCCACGTCGAAGGGCTGCGACAGGAAGCGCTGGATCTTCCGGGCGCGGGCCACGGTCAGCTTGTCCTCTTCGCTCAGCTCGTCCATGCCGAGGATCGCGATGATGTCCTGCAGCGACTTGTAGCGCTGGAGGATGCCCTGCACGTCACGCGCGACCTGGTAGTGCTCCTCGCCGATGATCAGCGGGTCCATCAGGCGCGAGGTGGAGTCGAGCGGGTCCACGGCCGGGTAGATGCCGAGCTCCGAGATGGCGCGGTTGAGAACCGTCGTCGCGTCGAGGTGCGCGAAGGTCGTGGCCGGTGCCGGGTCGGTAAGGTCGTCCGCCGGAACGTAGACGGCCTGGATCGAGGTGATCGAGCCGTGCTTGGTCGAGGTGATCCGCTCCTGCATGGCGCCCATGTCGGTGGCCAGCGTCGGCTGGTAGCCCACGGCGGAGGGGATGCGGCCCAGAAGCGCCGACATTTCCGAACCCGCCTGGGTGAAGCGGAAGATGTTGTCGACGAAGAACAGCACGTCGGTGCCGGTCGCGTCGCGGAACTGCTCGGCCAGGGTCAGGCCGGTCAGCGCGATGCGGGCACGGGCGCCCGGCGGCTCGTTCATCTGGCCGTAGACCAGCGCGATCTTGGAGTCCGGCAGGTTGTCCGGGGTCAGAACGCCCGACTCGATCATCTCGTGATAGAGGTCGTTGCCTTCGCGGGTCCGCTCGCCGACGCCGGCGAAGACCGACAGGCCCGAGTGCACTTTCGCGATGTTGTTGATCAGTTCCTGGATCAGAACCGTCTTGCCCACGCCCGCGCCGCCGAAGAGGCCGATCTTGCCGCCCTTGGAGTAGGGGGCCAGCAGGTCGATGACCTTGATGCCGGTGACGAGGATCTGCGCTTCGGTCGCCTGCTCGGCGAAGTCCGGCGCGCTTGCGTGGATCGGGCGGAATTCCTCGGCCTCGACCGGGCCCTTCTCGTCGACCGGCTCGCCGATGACGTTCAGGATCCGGCCCAGGGTCGCAGTGCCGACCGGCACGGAGATCGGGCTGCCGCTGTCTTCCACCTTCTGGCCGCGGACCAGACCTTCGGTCGCGTCCATGGCGATGCAGCGCACGGTGCCTTCGCCCAGGTGCTGGGCGACCTCGAGAACCAGCTTCTTGCCGTTGTTCTCGGTGGTGACGGCATTCAGGATCGCGGGCAGGTGGTCGTCGAACTGAACGTCGACCACGGCGCCGATGACCTGGATCACTTTGCCAATTGCCATTGTGTTGTGTCTCCGGTTCGTTCCGTTAGAGCGCCTCGGCGCCCGAAATGATTTCGATCAGCTCGCTGGTGATGACGGCCTGACGGGTGCGGTTGTATTCGACCGACAGCTTGTCGATCATGTCGCCGGCATTGCGCGTGGCGTTGTCCATGGCGGACATCCGCGCGCCCTGTTCCGAAGCCGCGTTTTCCAGCAGGGCCGCGAAGATCTGGGTCGCAACGCCGCGGGGCAGCAGTTCGGCCAGGATCGACTCCTCGCTGGGCTCGTAGTCGTAGACCGTCGAGGCGCCGCCATCCTCCGGAGCGTCGTAGCTCGCCGGGATGATCTGCTGCGCGGTCGGCTTCTGGCTGATCACGCTCTGGAACTTGGCATAGAAGATGGTCGCGACATCGAACTCGCCCGCATCGAAGCGCTCGAGCAGGCTCTTGGCGATGTCGGCGGCATTGGCGTAGCCGACCTTCTTCACCTCTGCCATGTCGACATGGCCGATCATCAGCTGGCCGTAGTCACGGCGCAGCTGCTCGCGGCCCTTCTTGCCGACGGTGATGATCTTCACCGTCTTGCCCTGGAGCTTCAGCGCCTCGATGCGGCTGCGCACGAGCTTCACGATCGACGAGTTGAAGCCGCCGCAGAGCCCGCGCTCCGAGGTCATGACGACGAGCAGCTGCACGTCGTCCTTGCCGGTGCCCTTGAGCAGGAGCGGCGCGGAATCCGCGCTGCCCACCGATGCTGCCAGCTGGCCGAGCACCGCGTTGAACCGCTCCGTGTAGGGGCGGGCCGCCTCGGCGCTCTCCTGGGCGCGGCGAAGCTTCGCCGCGGCCACCATCTGCATGGCCTTCGTGATCTTCCGGGTCGATTTGACCGAGGAGATCCGGTTCTTTAGGTCCTTGAGACTTGGCATGGGTCCTGTCCCCTCCTAGCCTCAGGAAAAGGTCGCTGCGTATTCGTCGAGCACCGCCTTGATCTTGGCTTCCGCGTCACCCTTGATCTTGGGATCCTCGGTGGTGATCCAGTCGAGCAGGTCCTTGTGCTGGTTGCGCAGGAAGGCCAGCAGCCCTGCCTCGAAGCGGCCGACATCGCCCACCGGGACGCTGTCGAGATAGCCCATCGTGCCCGCGCAGATGACGCAGACGATCTCGGCATTGGTCAGCGGCGCGTATTGCGGCTGCTTCATCAGCTCGGTCAGGCGCGCACCGCGGTTCAGCAGGCGCTGGGTCGCGGCGTCGAGGTCGGAACCGAACTGCGCGAAGGCGGCCATCTCGCGGTACTGGGCGAGCGACAGCTTGATCGGGCCGGCGACCGACTTCATCGAGTTGGTCTGGGCCGAGGAGCCCACGCGCGACACCGACAGACCGGTGTTCACGGCCGGGCGGATGCCCTGGTAGAACAGCTCGGTTTCCAGGAAGATCTGGCCGTCGGTGATCGAGATCACGTTGGTCGGGATGTAGGCGGACACGTCGCCGGCCTGGGTCTCGATGATCGGCAGCGCGGTCAGCGAGCCCGAACCGTGGTCCTCGTTCAGCTTCGCCGAACGCTCGAGCAGGCGGGAGTGCAGGTAGAAGACGTCGCCCGGATAGGCTTCGCGGCCCGGCGGACGGCGCAGCAGCAGCGACATCTGGCGGTAGGCGACGGCCTGCTTGGAGAGGTCGTCGTAGATGATCAGCGCGTGGCGGCCGTTGTCGCGGAAGTATTCCGCCATCGCGGTCGCGGTGTAGGGCGCGAGGTACTGCATCGGCGCCGGGTCGGAGGCGGTGGCCGCCACGACGATCGAGTACTCGATGGCACCGGTGGCCTCGAGGCGCTGCACCAGCTGCGCCACGGTGGAGCGCTTCTGGCCGACGGCGACGTAGATGCAGTAGAGCTTCTTGTGCTCGTCGCCGCCCGCCGCGTCGTTATAGGCCTTCTGGTTCAGGATCGCGTCGAGCGCCACGGCGGTCTTGCCGGTCTGGCGGTCGCCGATGATCAGCTCGCGCTGGCCGCGGCCGATCGGGATCATCGCGTCGACGGCCTTCAGGCCGGTCGCCATCGGCTCGTGCACCGATTTCCGCGGGATGATGCCCGGCGCCTTGACGTCGGCGATGCGCTTCTCGGAGGCGTCGATCGGGCCCTTGCCGTCGAGCGGGTTGCCGAGCGCGTCGACGACGCGGCCCAGCAGCGCTTCGCCGGCCGGCACGTCAACGATCTCGTTGGTGCGCTTGACGGTGTCGCCTTCCTTGATGTCCTGGTCGGTGCCGAAGATCACGATGCCGACATTGTCGGCTTCGAGGTTCAGCGCCATGCCCATGATCCCGCCAGGGAACTCGACCATCTCGCCGGCCTGGATGTTGTCGAGGCCATAGACGCGGGCGATGCCGTCACCGACGGACAGCACGCGGCCGACCTCGGTGACTTCCGCCTCCTGTCCGAAGTTCTGGATCTGCTCCTTGAGGATCGCAGAAATTTCCGCTGCCTGGATTCCCATTATCCGACCTCTTTCATTGCATTCTGGAGGTGAGCGAGCTTCGAGCGGATCGAGGTGTCGATCATCTTCGAGCCCACCTTGACGATGAGACCGCCGATCAGGGTCTGGTCGACGGTCATGTTCACTTTGACGAGCTTGCCGATCTTCTCGTGGATGGCGAAGGCCAGCGTATCGATCTGGGCGTCGCTGAGTTCGGTCGCGCTGATCACCTCTGCGGTGACTTCGCCCTTCTCGTCCGCGATCATCCCCTTCAGCTGCGCGACGAACTGCGGCAGCACGAAGAGTCGGCGCTTGGAGGCCATCAGGCCCAGCGTGTTCGCGATGGTATCCGACAGGCCCATCTTGCGGGCCACTGCCATGATCGCATTGCCCTGGTCGGCACGGGTATAGAGCGGCGAGGAGACCATCGCCGAAAGATCGGCGCTGTCCTCCAGGGCCGCTTCGAGCGCGTCCAGGTCGGATTCGAGGTTCGGGATCTGCCCGGCTTCCTTGGCCAGGTCAAACACGGCCGTGGCATAGCGCTCGGCAATGCCAGAGGAGATCGCTGCTGGTTCGGACACGTCCACCCTTCCGCATGAAGGCCCCGGGGCATTTGGCGAAACCCGGGGCGGTCTTAGGCCCCCACCAAGCGCGGGACCGCCAAAATTAAGGGGGGAGTTATCAAAGCCGGCCCGTGCAGGCAACCGATCAAAATGGTGGTACGGTGCATGAATGCATTGAACGACAGGAACTTAGCCTAGGGTGCGACCCTATGGACAGGCAAAGGAAACCAAAAGGTTAAGCTATCACGAAGCCGTGTTAGCGCTGTCCGGAGCCTGATGGTTCAGATATGAGGTCGCGGTTGAGTTGTGAAACCGCCTGCCGTTGCGGCAGTTGGGAATCACCGCACCGGCGGTTCGGCAGCGGCCCGGCGACCGGCTTCGGCAGCGCGTCGAGAATCTTCAGAGGGCGGCGGAGATCGTCGCGCACCGGCGTGCCGCGCGGCGCGAAGACCCGCTTCGAGGCCTCGAGCATCAGCACCCCCCCGGCATAGCGGCTGGAGAGGCTGCGGCCGATCTGGTTCCACATCGCCCCGGTCCTCAGCCAGAAGCGGCGGTGCGAGGGCGGCTGGAACAGCGTCACGGTATGCGCCTCGGGAACGAAGCCGAAGGGCCGGATCTGCGCCTCTAGCTGGCCCAGGCTGTAGGGGCGGCCGAAGCCGAAGGGTGTCTGGTCCGAGCGCGCCCAGAGCCCGGCGCGGTTCGGCACGATGAAGAGGATCCGCCCGCCCGGCCCCAGCACGCGATGGCATTCCTCGAGGAGCGCCGCCGGATTCTCGGTGGTTTCCAGCCCGTGCATCACCACCAGCTTGTCGACCGCGCCGGTCGAGACCGGCCAGGCGGTTTCCTCGCAGAGCACGGAGACATTGGGCATCGCCGCGGGCCAGGGCATCACCCCCTGGGCCGAGGGCATCAGCCCGACCACCCGCCGCGCATCCGACAGATAGGGCCGCAGCAGCGGCACCGCGAAGCCGAATCCGGCCACCATCTGGCCCTGCGCCTCGGGCCAGAGCCGCTGCACCTGGCCGCGGATCGCCTTCTGCGCGGCGCGGCCCAGGCTCGTCCGGTAGTAGAAATTCCGCAGATCGAGCACATCAAGGTGCATTGCGCCAAGTCCTCAGATCGGTGACCCTCGGGGCACCATAGCGACATCCGTGAGCCTTTCCATGCCCCTGACCCTCGTCACCATCCCCTGCCTCAGCGACAATTACGCCTATCTCGTCCACGATCCCGCCTCCGGCGCCACCGCAGTCGTCGACGTTCCCGAGGCCGGACCCGTCGAAGCGGCGCTGGCGGCGCGCGGCTGGACGCTGAGCGACATCTGGATCACCCATCACCATCATGACCATGTGGGGGGCGTCGACGCGCTGCGCAACGCCACCGGCGCGCGGGTGACCGGCGCCCGGGCCGACCTGCACCGCCTGCCCCGGCTCGATGCCGCGGTCGCGCCCGGCGACAGCTTCGAATTCGGCGGCGAGACCGCCGAAGTGCTCGACGTCTCGGGCCATACGGTCGGCCACATCGCCTATGTGCTGCCCGGCTCGGCCCTGGCCTTCACCGGCGACAGCCTGATGGGGCTCGGCTGCGGGCGGCTCTTCGAGGGCACGCCCGAGATGATGTGGGAGAGCCTCCTGCGGCTGCGCGCCCTGCCCGGCGCGACTCTGATCTGCTCGGGCCATGAATACAGCCAGTCGAATGCCCGTTTCGCCGTCACGATCGAGCCCGGCAACGCCGCGCTGGCCGCCCGCGCCGCCGAAATCGACTCTGCGCGGGAGGCCGGAGAGGCCACCGTGCCCGTCCCGTTAACCTTGGAGAAAGAAACCAACCCTTTCCTGAGGGCGGATCTCCCGGCGCTGAAGGCCGATCTCGGCATGGCAGGCGCTCCGGATCCGGAAGTTTTCGGCGAAATCCGGCGAAGAAAGGACTCCTTTTGACTAGAAATAAGCCAAACGGCGTCTATTTAATCAGGAGAACCGTATGTGCCATGCGTCGGCCATGCCAAGCTCGGAATAGGCGAAATTGCCACTTGAAGCGGAGCCAAGAAAACCGAACTTTAAACATACGAGGTCACCGTTCGGCTGGGGCCCCCGGTCCCATCCGACCCTTACTATAAGGAGCACGGAGCGTGCCTTCATTCTCGACTACCCTCGAACAGGCAATCCACGCGGCTCTGGCCCAGGCCAACAGCCGCCGTCATGAACTGGCCACGCTGGAGCATCTTCTCCTCGCGCTCATCGACGAACCGAACGCGGCCAAGGTCATGCAGGCCTGCGGGGTGGATCTCGAGGCACTGCGAAAGACCCTGATCGAATTCATCGACGAAGAGCTCTCGACGCTGGAAACGGATGTCGAGGGGTCCGAAGCGGTGCCGACAGCCGCCTTCCAGCGCGTGATCCAGCGTGCCGCGATCCACGTCCAGTCCTCGGGCCGCACCGAGGTCACCGGCGCCAATGTCCTGGTCGCCATCTTCGCCGAGCGCGAGTCGAACGCGGCGTATTTCCTGCAGGACCAGGACATGACCCGCTACGACGCGGTCAATTTCATCGCCCATGGCGTCGCCAAGGACCCGTCCTTCGGCGAGTCGCGTCCGGTCTCGGGCGCCAGCGACTACGAGGAAGAATCCCAGACGACCCAGGAAACCGCCGAGAACAAGGAATCGGCCTTGGCAAAGTATTGCGTCGATCTCAACGCCAAGTCGCGCAAGGGCGATGTCGATCCGCTGATCGGCCGCGACGCCGAAGTGGAGCGCTGCATCCAGGTCCTGTGCCGGCGGCGCAAGAACAACCCGCTGCTGGTCGGCGATCCCGGCGTCGGCAAGACCGCGATCGCGGAAGGGCTGGCGCGCAAGATCGTCAATGGCGAGACGCCCGAGGTCCTGGCCTCGGCCACGATCTACTCGCTCGACATGGGCGCGCTGCTGGCCGGCACCCGCTACCGCGGCGATTTCGAGGAACGGCTGAAAGCCGTCGTCACCGAGCTGGAGGCGCATCCCGACGCCATCCTCTTCATCGACGAGATCCACACGGTGATCGGCGCGGGCGCCACCTCGGGCGGGGCGATGGACGCCTCCAACCTGCTGAAGCCCGCGCTCCAGGGCGGCAAGCTGCGCTGCATGGGCTCCACCACCTACAAGGAGTTCCGCCAGCATTTCGAGAAGGACCGCGCGCTCAGCCGCCGGTTCCAGAAGATCGACGTCAACGAGCCCTCGGTGGATGACGCCGTGAAGATCCTCAAGGGCCTCAAGCCCTATTTCGAGGAGCATCACGACATCAAGTACACCGCCGACGCGATCAAGACCGCGGTCGAGCTGTCGGCGCGCTACATCAACGACCGGAAGCTGCCGGACAAGGCGATCGACGTGATCGACGAGGCCGGCGCTGCGCAGCACCTGCTGCCCGACAGCCGCCGCCGCAAGACCATCAGCGCCAAGGAGATCGAGGCCGTCGTCGCCAAGATCGCCCGCATCCCGCCGAAGAACGTCTCCAAGGACGATGCAGAGGTGCTGAAGGATCTCGAAGCCACGCTGAAGCGCGTCGTCTTCGGCCAGGACAGCGCGATCGAGGCCCTCGCCTCGGCGATCAAGCTGGCCCGGGCCGGGCTGCGCGAGCCCGAGAAGCCGATCGGCAACTACCTCTTCGCGGGCCCGACCGGCGTCGGCAAGACCGAGGTCGCCAAGCAGCTCGCCGACACGCTGGGGGTGGAGCTCCTGCGCTTCGACATGTCGGAATACATGGAGAAGCACGCGGTCTCCCGCCTGATCGGCGCGCCTCCGGGCTATGTCGGCTTCGACCAGGGCGGCATGCTGACCGACGGCGTCGACCAGCACCCGCATTGCGTGCTGCTGCTCGACGAGATCGAAAAGGCGCATCCGGATGTCTACAACATCCTGCTGCAGGTCATGGATCACGGCAAGCTGACGGACCATAACGGCCGCCAGGTGGATTTCCGCAATGTCGTGCTGATCATGACCTCGAATGCGGGCGCCGCGGAACAGGCCAAGGCTGCGATCGGCTTCGGCCGCGACCGGCGCGAGGGCGAGGACACGGCCGCGATCGAGCGGACCTTCACGCCCGAGTTCCGCAACCGCCTCGATGCCGTCATCAGCTTCGGCCCGCTGCCGCGCGAGGTCATCCTGCAGGTGGTCGACAAGTTCGTCCTGCAGCTGGAAGCCCAGCTGATGGATCGCGGCGTGTCGATCGAGCTGACCCCCGAGGCTGCCGCCTGGCTGGCCGACAAGGGCTATGACGACCGCATGGGCGCGCGCCCGCTGGGCCGCGTGATCCAGGAGCACATCAAGAAGCCGCTGGCGGAGGAGCTGCTCTTCGGCAAGCTCGCCAAAGGCGGCACGGTGCGGGTGGCCGTCAAGGACGACAAGATCGAGCTGGAGAGCATCCCGCCGCAGAACCCGCGGCTCTCCGGCAACAAGCCGCCGCTGCTCACAGCGGACTGATCCGCTGCGCAGTGCCGCGCTCCTGATCGCCGCCCTCGCACCTGCCGGTGCGGGGGCGTTTCAGCTTGGATGGCCCCTCGACTGCGTGCCCGGCGAAAGCTGCGTCATCCAGCACTATGTCGACCGCGATCCCGGCCCGGGCGCCCGCGACTATGCCTGCCACGGCCTGACCTATGACGGTCACAGGGGCACCGATATCCGCGTCGCGACCGAGGCCGATCTGCACCGCGCCCCGCCCCTTGTCCGCGCCGCGGCTGCGGGCACGGTCACCGCGATCCGCGACGAGATGCCGGACGCGCTGATCGGCCAGCCCGGCGCCCTGCCCCGCGACCAGATTGCCGGGCGCGAATGCGGCAATGGCGTGGTGATCCGCCACGAGGACGGATGGGAGACCCAGTACTGCCACATGGCGCGCGGCTCGATCTCCGTGGCGCCGGGCGACGAGCTGGCCGAGGGCGACCCGCTCGGCCGCATGGGCGAAAGCGGCGCGACGGAATTCCCGCATCTGCATTTCAGCCTGCGCCGCGACGGCAAGACCGTCGATCCCTTCGCCCCGGCAGCAGAGACGGACTGCGGCGACGCCACGGGGGCGCTCTGGCGCGAAACGCCCGCCTACCGGCCCGGCGGCTTCCTGGCCGCGGGCACGCTGGAGCGGATCCCGGACTATGCGGAGGTGCGCCGCGGCCTGCCGCCCCGCCCGGAGGCTACGCGCCGCGCCCCGGCCCTCGTGCTCTGGGGATTCGGCTACGGCGCGCGCGCGGGCGACGCGATCCGCTTCGTGCTGGAGGGACCGGACGGCGAAGTCTTCGACCGCACCGAGCTCCTGGAGAAGCCGCAGGCCCAGGTCTTCCGCGCCTTCGGCCGCCGCACCCCGCCCGATGGCTGGCCCGCCGGAGACTACCATGCGCGGCTCGAATGGCGCCGCGACGGTGCCGTGATCGACATCCGGACGGTGCCGCTCTCGCTTTCCGATTAGAGGGCGGCGAGATTCAGACCCAGCCGCGCAGACCGGCCGCGCGCCGGCAGGAGGCAGGCACATGAAACCGCTGGGGTCTGACGATGCGACAAGATCAACTGCGAGGCTGCTCCTCGACGTTTCCCGCACCACGCCGCGACCGTCCCGGAGCATTGAGGCCTGTTGGAGAGCCGCTCGAGCGGATTGCGCGACCGGTCGAGGCGCCCCCCGACGGACCGCGGGCCCTTCCGGTCACGTCAGCCCGGAAGACGGTTTCGGCCGCCAAGGGCGGAAGACACATCAAGGACGGCGCCGTCATCGTCTCCGCCATGGGAATCCCTTCGCCTGGAACCTCAAATGGCGCCCGAGGCGCGCCCCGTCTTATCCAGGGTCCGCAACCCGCGGCCGCTTGACTGCCGCCGACAGAGCCCGTCCAACGGCCATCGCGAAGATCGTGAGGCTCGAGCGGCCAAGAGAACGACACTCGCGGTCCTTGCCCGCTCGCATCCTGCCCGAAAGCTCGGGGGATCAGCCTTTCCGCAGGCAGCCATTCTCCTGCCAAGCCCCGACGCGACGCACCTGGATCCGGACTTGACCAAGCGGGCGGAACGATTGCAGAAGGCGGCATGCGGGCCGCACCGTTTGGGCAGAAGCCGGCGGGGCGCACTCATCGGCAAGACCCGGATATTGCCGCTCGGCACCTGACGGTCATCCCTTCGCGTGACGCCGTGCGGCCTATCGCGAGCAGAGGCTTGATCAGATCCGAGTCGGCATCATCAATACCGGAACGCGCCATCCATCGCCCCCGATGCGGAAGATGGATCATATGCCTGAACAATCCCCCACCGAAGTTTCAGGCCCTGCCTCGACCGGAGCTCGCTGGGCCGCGCCACATTTTCAAAATCACCACTCGGGGTGAGGCGCTGCTCGTGTCCCGGCTGGTGGTGTGGCTGTCGATATGCCGCGCGCTCACTGGCGGGCCGAGCTGGTCAGTCTCGCCGTTCTGCGGGCAGGCTGACGGCAACATCATCGCGGACCGGCGCGAGGGTTACCAGATGTCGTCATGGGGCGGCCAGGACCGGATAGGCTGGCGCTTCCACATCCCAGAGGAGGACGGCATGAAGACCTTCATCGGCATCGACGTTTCGCTCGCGAGCTCCGCAGTCTGCGTGCTCGACGAAGATGGGCAGGTCGCGAAGCGGGCGCAGATCGACAGCGAACCCGAGGCGTTCATCGCCTTCCTGCGGGATCTGCCCTTGACCATCGAGACAATCGGGCCGGAGGCAGGTCCGCTGTCGCAGTGGCTCCACCGCGGCCTGGGCGAAGCCGGCTTCGACCTGGTCCTGATGGAGACGCGGCAGGACAAGGCGGTCCTGAAGGCCATGCCCGTCAAGACCGGCCGCCGGGACGCCGAGGGCATTGCCCGGCTGCTGCGCATGGGCTGGTTCAGGCCTGGTCATTGTCGGTGTCCGCCCAGGAGATGCGCGCCCTGCTCAGCGCGCGCAAGGCGGTCCAGAAGGCGGCACATGCCAGCGAGCAGTCGCTGCGCGGCGTCCTGCGCAATTTCGGGATGAAGCTCGGTCCTGCCGGCAAGGGCAAGGGACGCTACGCGGCACGGGTCCGCGAGCTGGTTGTCAGAAATACCGCGCTGGAGGCAGTAGGGATGCCCGGGCGATGCTGCGCGACAAGCTGTCGAAGCTGGACCGCAGGGTGCTCGAACTTGCCCGGCAGGACGACGCCTGCCGCCTGATGATGACGATGCCGGGCGTCGGTGCCGTGGTCGCATTGACTGTGCGTTCGGCGACCCGGCGCGGTTCCGGTCGTCGCGCGACTTGGGGCCATTCGTCGGTCTGACGCCGCGGCGGGAACAGTCCGGCGAGCGCGATGTCACCGCCAGGATCACCAAGGCAGCGGATGCCGGATTGCGGACGGCGCTTTTCAACAGGGCCACCGCGACGATGCATCATGCGAGGCCCTGCTGGCTCAAGGCATGGGGACTGTGCAGGTTGCCAGGCGCCGCGGCTCGAAGCGCGTCACGGTCGTCGTCGCACGGCGGGATCGGCGTTCAGGCGCTTTCGCGGCCCCGCAGGGGCCACGGTCGCCCTCACTGCTTCATCGCATGTGGCCGGACGGCACCGAGTTCCGCCTGCAGCGCGATCCGGTCCCGCCTGCCGCCTGAGACTTCCGCCGCCAAAGGGAAAAGGGAGAAGGCGAGCTCCTGGCAGGATCCGTCCCGCCACGACGTAATCCCCACCGGGACGCGGTTCCCGGCGACGCCGGACATGACGCTGCCGCCGGACATCCGTCCGAGCGCGTTTTCCAGATGGGCGCCCGGGAACCGATCTCACCGACATCATGTAGGCGGCCTGCGCGTCGGCCACGGACGGAAGCATGACACCGGCCTGGGACTGGGAGTGGAAGCGATGGCGCTGCGGAAGGAGCACATGGCCCTGAACAGGACCAACGCGGCTGTCGGCGCCGGCGGTGCTCCGATGTTTGATGTCTCCGCGCCGCCCGCGCCTCGCGTTCCGCAGCCAGCCCGGCAATTGCGGCAGCCTTGTCGCGCAGAATCAGGATTGACGGCCGGGACCCCAAGACGGAAGCGTCATGTTCCTGGCGCGCTGAACCGTCAATTCCCCGGTCTGCTCCATCAGGATCGCGCCGACGAGACGGCGGATCGAGGCTTCGTCGGGAAGCGAGGGCATGACTGCCACCGGTCCGAAGAAATGCCCGACCGCCAACGACGTCGGTGCGGCGCTTGATCCCGCCGTTCAGGCGCTCGATCGGATGGGTGCTGGATCTTGGGTCCCGTGCTGCTGGGGAACGGTCATGCAGGCCGGAACGTCCTCCTCCGCATTCGCCATCGGGCTCGAACCGATGGCACCGCGATGGCTCATTCCCTGAGGGCCGCGGGCTTGGGCAGTTTCGGGCGCATCTGGTCAGCGACTTGGCGCCGTTGCGCGTTTGCCGCCGCATGGTCCGGCCGGGCGAAGACGGTGGCGACGAAGGCCGGGACCACGCGCCAGCTTGGGCCAGGGCATTGCGCCGGTTGTCAATCGGCACCGAAAAATGGGTCTGACTCGATTTTGATGCAGGGCTTTGTCTATGGCATCGCGGTCAACCTCGCCTTCGGCGTTGCAACACCCGCGCGGCCATACATCTGCCGCTTCAGCATCTTCAGGCGGTTGATTTGTCCCTCGGTCTGGCCATTGGACCATGGCTCGGTCAGGGCTGCGGCCACCGCGTCGAAATCTTTCCGGAGGCCGCGGGCAAAGGCGCCCAGCATGCTGTCCCCGGCCTCATCCAGCCAGGGAGCCAGCGCGTCTTCCGTGCCGTTGCGGACCATTTCAGTGAAGCTGTCCGCCAGCGCTCTGGCGGTCGCCAGGGCCGGCAGCGCTGCCTCGACGCGGGCCACCGTAAGCGCGTCTTCCTTGCTCAAATTCTCCCGGTCCCGCGTCAGCAGCCGCGCGATCTTGCGGGCGGGCGGCGTTTTTCCCGTTCTCGCGAGAACTGCCTGCTCGGCACGGCGCTGGCGGGTGGCCCACTCTCCGAGTTCAATACGGTCTGCGAAGCAGGTCGATCGATCCGGGGGATCGATCGAAGTCGCAGAACCCTGAGGCTGCCTCTGAAGCCATTGGAGCGCAGGCGGCGCCAGAGCTCGGCGCCGTTCCGGCAGCCGCCGGACCATTCGCGTTCCAGCTCGGGCAGCCACGGTGTCAGGCTGCTCTCGCGGATGCGGAAGACGTCCTCGCGCTCGCCGCGAAGGACCTGCCCGACAAGTTTGCGGCTGCGGCCGGTCTGGCGCATGATCCGCCGGTCAGGCCATGCCGCCATCGGCCAGCTGGCGGAGTGCGCAGGGGACCGTCGCGTCAGTGGCGAGGCGAAAGCCCCGCAGCACGCGGTTGGTCTGCTGGCGCCGCAGAAAGCCCTCATACTGCAATTTTTCCACCGCCGTCAGCATCTTGGGGTCCACCGTACGGCCACCGACCGCCTTGCGGATCGCGGGCATGCTCCTCTTCACAGCCAGCAGGAAGGCTTCGCTCGCCTGCTGCGGGACTTTCGCCGCGCCACTGGCGCGACGGTTCCCTGCGCAGTCGGGCAGATGCCAGCGATCGGCGACCCGTTGTCCGGCAGCGGTTTGCGCGCAAACCGCGAGAGGAGGGATCGCGTCCGGCAGGGCCCGCGAGACCGCGCCCGCATGGCCGCCATGGCGGTCGCGCGCGACGATCCCGATGCCGGGGTGATCCTTCAGCCAGGCTTCGACCGTTGCCGGTTCGCGGTCAGGCAGAAGGTCAATGACCCGGTGCCGCTCCAGATCGCAGATCAGCGTCCCATAGCGCTGCCCCTTCCGCCAGGCCCGGTCATCGATGCCGATGACCCGCGGTTCCGTCGTC
>NZ_VATA01000034.1 GCF_005870025.1 Poseidonocella sp. HB161398 | reverse complement strand
AAAGGGATCATCCGTGGCCAAGATCATCGTTGTCACCTCCGGCAAGGGCGGTGTGGGCAAGACCACCTCCTCGGCCGCCATCGGCGCGGGGCTGGCACTCCGCGGCTACAAGACCGTCGTGATCGATTTCGACGTGGGCCTGCGGAACCTTGACATGATCATGGGCTGCGAGCGCCGCGTGGTCTTCGACTTCATCAATGTCATCCAGGGCGATGCCAAGCTGAAGCAGGCGCTGATCAAGGACAAGCGCCTGGAGAAACTCTATGTCCTGCCGACCTCGCAGACGCGCGACAAGGACGCGCTGACCATCGAGGGCGTCGAGAAGGTGCTCACCGAGCTGAAGGACGAGTTCGACTACATCGTCTGCGACAGCCCCGCCGGGATCGAGCGCGGCGCGCATCTGGCGATGTACTTCGCCGACGAGGCGATCGTGGTGACCAACCCCGAGGTCTCCTCGGTCCGCGACAGCGACCGCGTTCTGGGCCTGCTGCAGTCCAAGACCCGCCATGCCGAAGAGGGCGAGGAGGTGAAGACCCACCTGCTGCTGACCCGCTACGACAAGGAGCGCGTCGCCCGCGGCGAGATGCTGAATGTCGACGACGTGCTGGAAATCCTCGCGATCCCGCTGATCGGGATCATCCCGGAAAGCCAGACCGTGCTGAAAGCCTCGAACGTCGGCATGCCGGTGGTGATGGACGACAGGTCCGCCGCCGGGAAGGCCTATGAGGATGCCGTCGCCCGGCTCGACGGGGAAGAGCGCGACATGCGCTATGACGGAGAGGAGAAGCCGGGCTTCTTCCAGCGCCTCCTGGGGAAAACGGGGTAAGCCATGTTCAGCTTTTCGCTCAGACCAAGACGGCCCAAATCCGCGGAAACCGCCAAGGAGCGGCTGCAGATCCTTCTGGCTCATGAGCGGGCGGACGGGGGCAGCCCGGACTACCTGCCGATGCTCCAGAAGGAGATCCTCGAGGTCGTCCAGCGGCACCTGTCGGTCAACCAGGAGCAGGTCGAGGTCAAGATAGACCGCGACAAGGACATCTCGGCGCTGGAGATCAATATAGAGATCCCGGGCCCGTCCAACCTGAAGCTGAAGGCGGGAAGCTGACCGGCGCGGCCGGCGCCCGGCAGATCTGCCGGGCCGCTGTGCCGATCGCCGATTGACGCAACGCCATTTCCGGCAGATCGTCATTCCGCACGGGCCCGTCCGGGCCCCACGGAGTGCGGGCCATGGCGTCTTCGAGCTTCTCCATCACGCGCGACATCCTCCGCTTCGAGGGGGGCGGCGACCGCTCCTACTGGCAGCGCTTCGCGATGCTCCTGTCGCTGGCCACGGTCATCGCGACGATGGGGCTGCTGCGCGATTCCGGCGCGGTGATCATCGCCGCCATGCTGGTCGCCCCGCTGATGACCCCGATCCTCGGCATCGCCGCCGCCATCGTCATGGGCTGGGTCGGCCGGGCAGGGTGGCTGCTGCTGATCGTCTGGAGCGCCGCCGCCGCCTCGGTCGGCATCGCCTGGCTGATCGTCTTCCTCTCCGACGTGCCGCGCGGCATCCTGCTGCCGCACGAGGTGCTCAGCCGCACCGATCCCGGCGCCGAGGATCTGGTCATCGCGCTGGCCGCCGGGATCGCCGGAGCCTATGTGCAGATCAACCGCTCCGAGGCCAGCCTGCTGCCCGGCGCCGCCATCGGCGTCTCGCTGGTGCCGCCGCTCTCGGCCGCGGGCATCCTGCTCTATTTCGGCCAGTACCATGCCGCCACCGAGGCGGTGCTGCTCTTCGCCACCAATTTCGGGGCGATCATCTTCTCCGCCTGCATCGTCTATCTCGCCTCGGGCGCGGCGCGCGCGCTGATCCGCTCCGAGCGGCGGCGGCTGCGCTTCGGCTTCGGCATCGGCGCCACGGTGGCCTTCCTCGCCGCGGTCTTCCTGCCGCTCTTCAGCGCCACGCTGTTCCGCTATGCCGAAACCGGCACCGAGACCGCGCTCGCAGAGGCGGCGGCGAAATGGGCCGGGCCGGTCTCGCTGGAGATCCTGCGCGTCGATGTCGATGCCGAGGCGAAGACCGCCGAGATCTGGGCGGTGGTCGACCTGCCCGCCGAGGCGCAGGACCGGCTGGCCACCGCCGCCGAGCTGCTGCCGCGCCGCCTGCGCGACACGCCCTTCCGGCAGGTCGCGCTCGACGTGCTGGGCCGGGACTACACGGTCGTCATCCGCTACCAGACCCGCTTTGCCTGGCTGGTCGATCTGGGCACCGAGACCATCGCCCCGGCGCCCGAGGTCACCCCCGTCCCGGCAGGCTGAGCCAGTTCCCGCATTCCCGCCATGCAGCCGGCGCCGGAGCTCGGGTCTTGATCTTCCCGCCGAGAATGATACCTAGCTAATAATTAGCAGGGTAACGAAAGGCGGACGAGATGACATTGCCGGTCCACAAGGAGTTCCTGCCCGAGGTGTTCGGGCTGGTGCGCGGCATCCGCAAGCGCTTCAACGCCCGCGCCGTCGCGCTCGACATGACCTATTCCCGCGCCCAGGCGCTGATGAGCATCTCGGTGCGCGAGGGGCTCACCCAGGCGGAGCTGGCCGAGCGGCTGGACATCCGCACGCCCTCGATGAACCGCACCCTCGACCATCTGGAGGAGCAGGGGCTGATCGAGCGCCGCTCCTGCGAGGCCGACAAGCGCATCCGCCGGCTGTTCCTGACGCCGAAGGCGCGCGCCCAGGCCGAGCAGGTCGTCGATTTCACCGAAGATCTGCGCCGCGAGGTCTATCGCGGCATCTCCCCCGAAGACCTGGAACGCACGCTGGAGGTCATCCGGCGCATCCAGAAGAACCTGGACGGACTGGAATAATGGCCGACGGATCGCAGCCCTTGCCCGCCGCAGCGGAAGACAGGCCCGAGGCGCAGCCCGCGCCCGCGGCGCCCGCGCGGCCGCCCCTGCTGGCGAAGCCGCCGCTCGAGGCGATGGGCTACATGATGGCCGCGGTCTTCATCGCGCTGTCGCAGTCGCTGGGGCAGGGCTTCCTGACCGCGAATATCCGGCAGCTGGCCGGCGAGCTCGGCGCCTCTGTCACCGACACGACCTGGCTGACGGTCGCCTTCATCGCGCCGCGCGCCTCGCTGCCGCTGATGCTGATCAAGATCCGCACCCAGTACGGGCTGCGCCGCTTCGCCGAGGTCTCGATCGCGATCTACATGGGCGTGGCCTTCCTCAGCCTCTGGACCGCGGATCTGCACTCGGCCATGGTGGTGGAGCTGCTCTCGGGCATCTCGGCCGCGCCGCTCTCGACCCTGGCCTTCCTCTACATGCTGGAACCGCTGCCGCAGGAGCGCAAGCTCGCCATCGGGCTGCCTCTGGCGCTGACCTTCATCTCGCTCGGCACGCCGCTGGCGCGGGCGATCAGCCCCTACCTGATGGCCGATGGCGGCTGGTTCAACATCCTCCTGCTGAAGCTCGGCATGGCGATGGTCTCGCTCTACCTCGTCTACCGCCTGCCCTTGGTCAGCGCGCCCAGGGTCAAGGTCATCAAGGGGCTCGACCTGGTCAGCTTCTCGCTGATCGCCGGCGCCTTCGCCGGGCTCGTGGCCTGCTTCACCACCGGCTACACCTACTGGTGGACCGCCGCGCCCTGGATGGGGCAGGTGCTGGCCTGTTCGATCGGCGCGCTGGTGCTGGCCCTGGTGATCGAGCTGCACCGCAAGGAGCCGCTGCTCGACGTGCGCTGGCTGACCACCCCGGCCATGCTGCACCTGACCGCCGCGCTGCTCATCTTCCGCATCATCCTGTCGGAGCAGGCCACCGGCGCGCCGGGACTGTTCCAGGCGCTCGGCTTCGCCAACGAGCAGATGGCCCCGCTCTTCTGGACGATCTCGGCCGCGACGCTGGCCGGGGGCATTGTCTGCTGCTTCGTGCTGAAGCCCGAGCGGGTGCCCTATATCCACATGGTCGCGCTGCTGATGATCGCCGGCGGGGCCTGGATGGACGCCCAGAGCGCGCTCGACATCGTGCCGGACCAGATGATCCTCAGCCAGGCCATCATCGGCTTCGCCGCTGCGCTCTTCCTGCCGCCGGCCATGGCGACCGGGCTGGTCACGGCCCTGCGCAAGGGTCCGCAATACCTGCTGAGCTTCATCATCGTCTTCCTGTCGAGCCAGATCCTCGGCGGCACGATCGGCTCCGGCCTGTTCCGGACCTTCACCGCCGCCCGGATCTCCGCCCATGCCGCTGCGCTGAAGGACCAGCTCCTGGCCGGCGACGCGATGGTCGGCGCCCGGATCACCGATCTGGCCGCCAGCCTGTCTTCCACTGTCACCGACCCCGCCGCCCGCAAGGCCGAGGCGCTTGCCAGCCTCGGCAGCAGCGTCACCCGGCAGGCGACGGTGGCCGCCTATAACGATGTCTTCGCCCTGACCGCGGCCCTGGCCCTCGGCGCGCTCGCCGTGCTGGTCCTGCATGTCGCGCTGAACGCCCTGCGTGCCCGCATGGCCCCGCCGGTCCCGGCCGCAGAATGAGGAACCCCCGATGAAAGTCCTGAAACACCATATTCCGACCGCCGTGATCCTGCTGATCGGCCTGCTGGGCATCGGCACCGTGCTCTATGCCTGGCAGCTGCCGCCCTTCGGCGGCGCAGAGATCCGCACCGAGAACGCCTATGTCCGCGGCTCCGTCACCACCATCTCGCCGCAGATCGCCGGCTATGTCACCGACGTGCCGGTCTCCGACTTCCAGACGGTCGCCAAGGGCGAGGTGCTGGTGAAGCTCGACGACCGCACCGCCACGCAGACGCTCGCCCAGGCCGAAGCCTCGGCCGAAAGCGCCGGCGCCGCGCTGACCGCGAATGCCCAGGACATCCGCTCGGCCGAGGCCGTGCTGGAATCCCGCAAGGCCGCGGCCCAGGCCGCCAAGGCCGCGCTCGACACCGCCCAGGCCGCCTGGGGCCGGCAGGACAAGCTGAAGGCCAAGGGCTTCCTGTCGCAATCCGATGCCGATGACAGCGCGCTGAGCCTGCAGCAGGCCCAGGCCGCACTGACCGAGGCGCAGAGCAATGTCGATGTCGCCCGCGAGGACGTGGCCTCCGCCAAGGTGCAGACCGACACGCTGAAGGCGCAGCTGGCCAGCGCGCAGGCCGCCGTCGAGCTGGCGAAGATCGATCTGGAGCATACCGTGATCCGCGCGCCCCGCGACGGCCAGCTCGGCCAGATCGGGGTCAAGCCCGGCCAGTACGTCACCGCCGGCACCTCGCTGATGTCGCATGTCGCGCCGCAGGTCTGGGTGATCGCCAATGTGAAGGAACGCGAGCTCGCCGACATGGCGCAGGGGCAGAAGGTCCGCTTCACCGTCGACGCGCTGCATGACCGCGCCTTCACCGGCCATGTCTCGGTCTTCTCGCCGGCCACCGCCTCGGAATACAGCGTGCTCGGCACCTCGACCGCGACCGGCAATTTCACCAAGATCGCGCAGCGCCTGCCGGTGAGGATCGAGATCGACCCGGACCAGCCCGGCGCCGACCGGCTCTCTCCCGGCATGTCGGTGGTGCTTCACGCCCCGCGGCAGGCCTCCTGACCTGTCCCGCCCCGGCCCCGAGCCGGGGCCCCGCCGTCGCTCAGCTTCCCGCGCTGCGCCACTGGCCCTTGATCTCGCCGGTCGTCAGCACCGGCGAGGCATCGATCTCCGCGGCGTCGAGCATGTCCGCCACCCGCTCGAGCGAGGCCAGCAGCTGCGCCTGCTCCCAGTCCTTCAGCTCCTCGAAGGCCCGCACATAGCGCTGCTGCAGCGCGTCCGGCGCCTCTTCCACCGCGCCGCGCCCGCGTTCGGAAATCACCACATTGGTCTGCCGCCGGTCGGTCTCCGACCGCTCCCGCGCCACCATGCCCCGCGCCACCAGCCGGTCGACCAGCGCCGTCACCGTCGCCTGGCTGACCCCCATCTGGGTGGCCAGCGCCTTCGGCGTGGTGGAGCCGCCCTTCATCACCGTGATCTGCAGCACCCTCAGCTGCGCGGGCGTCAGCCCCGCAGCATGCGCCAGGTCGCGCGAATACAGCTCCGTGGCACGGAGGATTCGGCGCAGCGCGATCAGGCTGGCATCAGTGCGGTTCAGATCTTGTCCGGACATGGGCGGGAATCTGCCATATCCGGCGGGATGCTTCAATTGACTAAGTATCACGGCTACTCCTTAGGATGGCTATGGATATATCCTTAGCCCGTCTGTGCTTATTTTCCCCTATTTCATTGGGAATTCCCCTTCAACATACATTCTCGGCGATTTTTTTCATCGTTCTTGAAACTTTCCGGCGGATCCATTAGTTAGTCATTCGAACGAAACAGCGAGGGAGAGACTCATGCCCAAGGACATCGCCAGCGACACCCGCCAGATGGCCCGATCGCGTCTGGTCACCATGCGCAAGCCCGAGAGCACCGATGGCGCCGCCATCTGGGAGCTGGTGCGCGCGTGCAAGCCGCTCGACGAAAATTCGATGTATTGTAACCTGATCCAGGCCGATCATTTCCGCGACACCTGCGTCGTGGCGGAAGAGGACGGGCAGATCCTGGGTTGGATTTCAGGACATCTCATCCCGGCGCAGGACGCCTTCTTCGTCTGGCAGGTCGCTGTCAGCCCCGCCGCGCGCGGGCTCGGCCTCGGCAAGCGCATGCTGCGCCACCTGACCGAGCGCGAGGAACTCGACGAGGCCGAGGTCCTGAAGACGACGATCACCGAGGACAATGACGCCTCCTGGGGCCTGTTCCGCAGCTTCGCGCGCGAGATCGGCGGCGAGCTGGACGACGAGCCCCATTTCCTCGAGGACGACCACTTCGACGGCGCGCACGACACCGAGCACATGGTGACGATCACGCTGAAGAACGAGGCGGAAGACGCGGCGCTCGACGCAGCCGCCTGAGCCTCCGCTCGTCCTCAAATCCTTCCAGAATTCCCTCCCGAAAGGAGTGACCCCCATGCCCAAAGACATGGCACAGCCGATTTCCGTCTTCAAACGCCGCGAGAGCGAGGCCCGCTCCTATTGCCGCGGCTTCCCGAAGCTCTTCACCGAGGCCCGCGGCAGCGAGATGTTCGATGTCGACGGCAACCGCTACATCGACTTCCTGGCCGGCTGCTCCTCGCTGAACTACGGCCATAACGACCCGGACATGAAGGCCGCGCTGATCGAGCATATCGCCGGCGACGGCATCGCCCACGGGCTCGACCTGCATACCGACGCCAAGGGCGGCTTCCTGTCCGCGTTCGAGGAGCACATCCTCGCCCCGCGCGGCATGGACCACAAGGTGATGTTCACCGGCCCGACCGGCGCCAACGCCGTCGAGGCGGCGATGAAGCTCGCCCGCAAGGTCACCGGCCGCACCAATATCATCAGCTTCACCAACGGCTTCCATGGCGTGACCATGGGCGCGCTGGCGGCGACCGGCAACGGCTACCACCGCGGCGGCGCCGGGCTCGACAAGCAGGGCGTCACCCGCATGCCCTATGACAGCTACGCCGAGGGCGTGGACAGCGCGGCTCTGCTCGAGCAGATGCTCGCCGACCCGTCGGGCGGCATCGACGCGCCCGCTGCCATCATGATGGAGACCGTGCAGGGCGAGGGCGGGCTCAACGCCGCGTCGCGCGAATTCGTCGAGCGCATCGCCAAGATCGCCCATGACAACGGCGCGCTCTTCATCGTCGACGACATCCAGGCCGGCTGCGGCCGCACCGGGACCTTCTTCTCCTTCGAGGAGATGGACGTGCAGCCCGACATCGTCACCATGGCGAAATCGGCCTCGGGCTTCGGCCTTCCCTTCGCGATGGTGCTGATCCGTCCCCAGCACGACATCTTCGGCCCGGCCGAGCATAACGGCACCTTCCGCGGCAACACCCATGCCTTCGTCACCGCCCGCGTGGCGATCGAGAAGTTCTGGCGCGACGGCGCCTTCCAGCGCGAGCTGGCGGGCAAGGCGGTGATGATGACCACCGCGCTGTCGGAAATCGCCGAGATGATCCCGAATTCGCGCCTGAAGGGCCGCGGCCTGATGCAGGGCATCGATGTCGGCTCGGGCGAGCTGGCAGGCGAGATCTGCGCCCGCGCCTTCGAGCTGGGCCTGATCATCGAGACCTCGGGCCCCAATGACGAAGTGGTCAAGGTGCTGGCGCCGCTGACCACCCCGAACGAAACCTTCCGCGAAGGCTACGCCATCCTGGCCGAAGCCGTTCGCGACATCATCAAGCCGGCCAAGCTGGCCGCGGAGTAATCGACATGATCGTGCGTGATTTCAACGAGCTGAAGAAAACCGACCGCGCCGTCTCGGACGCCCAGTGGACCTCCACCCGGATGCTGCTGGCCGATGACGGGATGGGTTTCTCCTTCCACATCACCGAGCTGGATGCGGGGTCGGAGCACATCTTCGAGTACAAGCACCACTTCGAGAGCGTGTACTGCATGTCCGGCAAGGGCTCGATCACCGATCTGGGCACCGGGGAAACCCACCAGATCCGCCCCGGCGTCATGTACGCGCTGAACCTTCACGACCGCCACATCCTGCGGGCAGAAGAGAAGCTGGTCATGGCCTGCTGCTTCAACCCGCCGGTCACGGGCAAGGAAGTCCATCGCGAGGACGGCTCCTATGCCCCGGCGGAGGAACTTGCGGACTGAGCATGACCCATACTGTCGAGAAAATCGGCGGGACGTCGATGTCCCGCGTCAACGAGCTCCGCGACACGCTGTTCACCGGCGGTCGCGAGGGCGATGCGCTCTACGGCCGGATCTTCGTCGTCTCGGCCTTCGGCGGCATCACCAACCTGCTGCTCGAGCACAAGAAATCCGGCGAGCCGGGCGTCTACGCCCAATTCGCCAACCAGGATACCGGCCATGGCTGGCACGATGCGCTGACCCGCGTCGCCGGCGCGATGCACGAGGCGCATGCCGCCGTGCTGGAGCATCCGGCCGATATCGAGCAGGCCGACGCCTTCGTCTCGGAACGGATCGAGAGCGCGCGCAACTGCCTGATCGACCTGCAGCGGCTGTGCACCTACGCGCATTTCAGCCTGGCCGAGCACATGATGCAGACGCGCGAGCTGCTCTCGGGGATCGGCGAGGCGCATTCGGCCTTTGCCACTTCGCTGATGCTGCGCCGCGCCGGGATCAATGCCCGCTTCGTCGACCTCTCGGGCTGGCATGACAAGGGCGGTCTCAGCCTCGACGAGCGCATCGAAGGCGCGATGGAGGCGATCGACCCCGGCAGCGAGATGCCGATCGTCACCGGCTACGCGCAATGCGCCGAAGGGCTGATGCGCGAATTCGACCGCGGCTATTCCGAGGTGACCTTCTCGCGGCTCGCCGCCCTGACGGGCGCGCGCGAGGCGATCATCCACAAGGAATTCCATCTCAGCTCCGCCGACCCCAACCTGGTCGGGCAGGAGGCCGTGCGCAAGCTCGGGCGGACCAATTACGACGTGGCCGACCAGCTGTCGAACATGGGGATGGAGGCGATCCACCCGAAGGCGGCGAAGACGCTGCGCCAGGCGGGCGTTCCGCTGCGCGTCACCAACGCCTTCGAACCCGAGGATCCGGGCACGCTGATCGACGACCAGCCGGCCGAGAGCGCCGAGGTGGAGATCGTCACCGGTCTCGACATCCTGTCGCTCGAGGTGTTCGAGCAGGACATGGTCGGGGTGAAGGGCTATGACGCCGCCATCCTCGAGACCCTGACCCGCCATGACGTGCGGATCATCTCGAAGGTGACGAACGCCAACACGATCACCCATTTCGTCGACGCGCCGATGAAGGTGATGCGGCGGGTGGAGAACGACCTGTCGAAGCTCTACCCGAATGCTGGCGTCTCGGTGCGGCCGCTCAGCCTCGCCTCGGCGATCGGGCGCGACCTGAACGGGCTGTCGGTGCTGACCCGCGGGCTGCAGGCGATCGCCGCGGCCGGGCACGAGGCGCTCGGCGCCGCGCAGGGGCCGCGCAATGTCGATGTCCAGTTCATCCTCGAGCGCGAGGATCTCAAGCCGGTCATCAAGGCGCTGCACCGCGAATATGTCGAAGGCGGCAAGGCCGGGACCGGCCCGCTGCGCGCGGTGGCCTGACCCGCCGCGCGGCACCGCCGGACGAATGCGAACGGCCTCCGGAGTTGCTCCGGAGGCCGTTTCCGTTCGGTGAAGGCTAGATCAGCGGGCGGCGCGGCTCTGCGACTGCACCCATTTCCAGCTTTCGGCGACGCCCTCGACCAGCGACACTTTCGGCGCCCAGCCGAAGGCATCCTTGGCGCGGTCGATGTCCAGCACGATCCGCGGCACGTCATAGGCGCGCGAGGCCTTGTAGGTCGGCTGGAAGTCGATCCCGGTCGCGACCCGCACCGCCTCGACGATCTCGTTGACCGAGGCGCCTTCGCCGGCGCCCGCATTGAAGCAGCCTCTCTTCTCGGAATGCAGCGCCGCGACGCAGATATCCGCCATGTCCTTCACGTAGATGAAGTCGCGCACCACGCTGCCGTCGCCCCAGACCTCGAGATTCTCGCCGCGCGAGAGCTTCCACAGGTAGGTGCCGATGATCCCCTGGATCCCGGTATGGCCCTGGCGCGGCCCGTAGGGGTTCGAGGCGCGCAGCACGACGGCGTTGAGCCCGTGCAGCTGCTCCTCCATGTAGATGTACTTCTCGATCGCGGATTTCACGATCCCGTAGGAGCTGATCGGGTTCTGCGGATGGTCCTCGGACACCGGATCGACCTGCGGGATGCCGTAGACCGTGCCGCCGGAGGAGAGATAGACCAGCTTCTTGATGTTCATCTGCCGCAGCAGCTTCAGCAGCCGCACGGTGGAAATCAGGTTGCCGGTGATGTCCGCCACCGGATCGACATTCGAGGTCGAGGGCACGGTCGTGCTGGCGCAGTGCATGACCGCATCGACGCCTTCGAGCGCCTCCAGCAGCTGGAAGGGATCGGAGAAATCGCCGAAGTTGTATTCGACATCGGGAAGCTGCTCCCGGAATGCTTCGGGCCGCCTGTCCAGGACCCGCACCGCAGCGCCGGCAGCCTGGAGACTGTCGACGATATGCGAACCGATGAACCCGCAGCCCCCAATGACAAGCACTTTCATAGACATTCCTGCTCTTCCATGGCCTCGGCGGAAACCATGAGGCCTCGCAAATGGTTAATGCACATGCAGCACGGCAAACCGTTCCGGATCGCCGCACCGCATCAGGACGCTAGCACAGGGAGGTGCGCGCTTCGCGGGGAGAAAGCGTCGCGCCAACCGGTTTCCCGCCGGTCCGCCGCGCACAGACCAGACTCGGCGCCCTTAACACATTAAAAAAACCGAGAAAGGCTTTGACGCAAAGTCAGTTTCATGGCTTCGTGAAAATGCCGCAGCCTCCGCCAGAGAGACCAAGAGCCGCGGCGCGAAATAGCCAGGGGAGGGGCTTATGTCGAACGTCGCGGGCAAGGCCTATGCGATGAACGTGGTGACGCCGAGCAAGCCGCGCGTCACCTGGATCAACCGGACAATCTTCATGGCGGCGCGGGGCCTGCCGGACAAACTCCTGGGTCTTCTCGGCCTGTCGCTGATCCATTTCGCCCGCTGGGTCATCATCAAGCGGGACCAGTGGCCCGATCTGGGGCAGGGGCCGCAGCGGCTGGACAACGACTACATGCTGTTCTGCTCGAATTTCAACGGCACCTGGGACCAGTATATCGACGCCTTTTCCGACGGGATCCCGAACGGGCTGAACCTGTTCTGGTACAGCGCCACGAAATACCCGCTGTCGATCCCGGTCACGCCCTTCAAGACCTACATCACCTTCAACCAGATCGGCACCGACTACTACTACAACGCCACGCCCGGCGCCGCGCAGCGCGACGTCAAGGCGGCGCTGCGGGTGCGAAAGGCGCTGGCCGGGCTGGAGGAGGCCCATCGCAGCCAGGATCCGCAGAGCTTCGCCCGCACCTGGCGCGCCGCCTTCCTGGAGCTGCAGGGAGATCTCGGAGATCCCGGCTTCGGCCCGGTGGCCAGCCTCGCCACCGAGCGCGCCGATCTGAACCGCGAAGAGCTGCGCCGCGCCGCGGCCGGCTGACCCGATCCCCGGGGGAGGATACCATGCCGGATCTCGATACGGGACATCTGTTCCTGACCTTTCTCGTGCCCGTGCTGCCGGGCGGGCCCAAGCTCGGCCAGGCCGAAGTGGAGGCGGGCAACCACGTCGTCAGCTACGAGCAGCGGCTGCGGATCGCGCTGTCGATGCTGCCCACGGCGCGGCAGTCGCCGGCCACCGAGAAGGCGGAGCAGCAGAGCCCCTTCGCCGCCAATCTGCGCAACCATTTCGTGCGGATGTTCGTGCTGGAGGATGTCGTCTATAACGGCCGCAACGGCGAGGACGCGCTGGTCTCGACGGTGCGGGACGTCGACACGATCAACCCGCTGCCGGTCGACCGGCTGAACTGCCGCTACCTGGTCTTCACCGCCGATATCGACGCGGTCGCCGAGGATGGCGCGCCCTTGCCCGCGACGCTCTCCGAGCCCGAGCAGGCCGCGGTCCGGGCCGCCTATGCCCATCTCCTGTGGGAGACGATGGAGCCCGATCTGCGGAAGATCTTCAACAATTGCAGGGAATTCGAGGGGATGGTCGAGACGGCGCCGCAATTCGCCGCCTATCTGGAGCGCTGCCATGTCGAGACGACCATGCCGTTCCACGACTACTACCTGAGCCTGCCGGCCTTCAACGTCCTGCCGCTCAAGGCGCTGATCGCCGCCGTCGCGGTGCCGGGGGCGGTGGCGCTCCTGGCGCTGGTGCTGCGGCTCCTCGGGATGGGGTCGCTTTTCGGCATCGACCTGCTGCTCCTCTTCGCGATCGCGCTGGTGCTGACCGGGGTGGCGGGGCTCGCCGCCTTGCGCTTCACCCTGGCCAATGGCGCGCGGCCGCTGCCGCCCTCCGGAACCGCGGACGACCTGCCCTCGGTGCTGAAATCTCTCTACCTGCAGCAGGCCTTCTCGAAATTCGCGGTGGAGACCCAGGGCGCCTCGCCGGAGGAGCTGCACGCCGCCTTCGGGCGGTTCCTCGACCAGCACGCGCCGGGCGACACCGCCGGGCCGACCCAGCCGCCGGGCGTGATCTCCTTCGCCCATGCACAGAAGACCGCGACGGCATGAAGACGGGACAGGACAGGCCATGACGACCGATCTCAACCTCGCCGATATCCAGGGCAACGTGCCGCGCGCCTATGGCCGCTACTCCTTTCCCTTCGCGCGCTACTTCTTCTTCCGCATCGAGCGTCCCGCGCAGGGCCGCAAATTCGTCGAGGCGGTGCGCCGCCGCGTCACCACCGCCACCCCCTGGGCCAAGGGCGCCAAGCCCGACTGCACCACCAATATCGCCTTCACCTTCATGGGGCTCTGGATGCTGGAGCTGCCGGTGCGCACATTGCAGGGCATGCCCGAGGAATTCGCCGAGGGCATGAAGGCCCGCGCCTTCATCCTGGGCGACCGCGACCAGACCCTGACGGAGGACGAGGCGCGCCAGGCCGACTGGTGCCGCCACTGGGATCCGATCTGGCAGGAGAACCGCCGTCCCGGCGGCAAGGGCGAGGGCGATGTCCATATCTGGGTGTCGCTGAACGCGCAGGCCGCCTCGGCCTCCGACCTGACCAATCCGCATCCCGAGCTCCAGGCCCGCACCGACTGGCTCATGGGCCTGCCCGAGGCGATCGGCGGCGGCGTCACCCTGATCGCGAAGAACGGCAAGACCGGCGACCAGCCCTACCAGTCGGGCTCGGCGGTGTTCCAGGAGGTCGAGGGCATGATGCTGCCCACCCCGAAGGAGCATTTCGGCTTCACCGACGGGATCGGCAACCCGGTCTTCGAGGGCCAGTACGGCTCGGATCCGGACGCGATGCCGGTGATCGGCAACGGCAAGCTGGTCAAGGGCAAGGACGGCCGGATCGAGTGGCAGCCGCTGGCCACGGGCGAGTTCCTGCTCGGCCACCCGGACGAGAGCCAGGAGCTGCCGCCGACCTCGACCCCGCCGGAATTCATGCATAACGGCACCTTCATGGCCTACCGCAAGCTGCACGAGAACGTCTCGAGCTTCCGCGAGGTGGTCGACGGCGAAGCGGCGCGCTTCGCCCGGGTGATGGAGGTCCCGCCCGCGGAGGCGCGCGAGACGGTCCTGGCCAAGATGTGCGGCCGCTGGTCGGACGGGGTGCCGCTGTCCAAGGTGCCGACCTACGGCGAATGGCGCGCCTTCCAGGTCGCCGAGGGCTGGGGGGGAGACAAGGCGGGGACGCTTGCGGGCTTCCGCGCGAACCTGGCCTATATCGGCTCGTCCGAGGCCGCGGATTTCCGCTATGCCGACGACATGGCCGGGCTGAAATGCCCGGTCGGGGCGCATCTGCGGCGGGTCAATACCCGCGACATGCTCGACCCGATGAACCAGGCGGGCATCGACCCCGAGACCGGCGCCCAGCCGGAGAACCCGGCCGCCACCTCGGCGCTGAACAACCGCCGCCGCATCCTGCGCCGCGGGCTGCCCTATGGCGGGCCCAAGCTCGGCACCGGCACCGACGAGACCGAGCAGGGCGTGGTGATGATGATCCTCGGCGCCAACCTCTTCCGGCAGTTCGAATTCGTCCAGCAGCAGTGGATACAGTACGGGCTCGACTTCAACGAGGGCAACAACACCTGTCCGCTGCTGGGCAATCACGGCACCCACAAGCTGCACCCGATCGCCTCGGACCCGTCTTCCGGTAAGCCGCCTTATGTCATGTCGACGCTGAAGACCTTCGTGGAATGCCGCGGCGGCGACTATTTCTTCATCCCCTCGATGACCGGCCTGCGCATGATCGCCATGGGCATCGTCGACCCGACCTGAAGGAGCGCCGCGATGATCCAGAGACTGAAGGCCATCCTCTGCGCGCTCCTCGTCTGGCTCGCGATCCTCGGCGAGGCACTGGCGGCGGCGGGCTGGCTGGCGGCGAAGACCGCGGGCATCCTCGGCCGCGAGGGCAAGGCCGGGCTGGCGGCCTTCTTCGAGGCGCCCGCGACCCAGATCCGCATCTTCGCCATCCTGCGCGCGGTCCTGCCCAATCTCAGCCTCGGGCGCAGCCTGGTGAAATCCTACGGCAATACCGGCACGGCGGTGGTCACCCGGCGCGAGGACGTGCGCGACGTGCTCAGCCGCGATGCCGATTTCGAGGTGGTCTACGGGCCGCGCATGCGCAAGCTGACCGGCGGCGACAACTTCTTCCTGGGGATGCAGCCCGGCTGGGACTATACCCGCGACACCTCGGCGATGCGGCTGGCGGCGCGGCGCACGGACGTGGCCGGGATCGTCACGCCGCGGGCCCAGGCGCTGTCGGACGAGATCGTCGCAGCCGCGCCCGGGCGCATCGACCTGCCCGCGGATCTGTCGCTGGAGGTGCCCTGGGACATGACCGTCCGCTATTTCGGCACGGGCGGGCAGCGCGAGCTGATGGAAAGCTGGACGACCACGCTCTTCTGGTACCTCTTCGAGGATCTCGGCGCGGATCCGGCGCTGGACTCGCGGGCGATGAAGGATGCCGGGGCGCTGCGCGACTATCTCGACGGGGCGATCGCGGCGCGCAAGGCCGAGGGCGGGCATCTGGGCGACACGATCCTCGACCGCTGCCTGGCGCTGCAATCCTCGGGCACGCCGGGGATGAGCGATATCGGCATCCGCAACAACCTGCTGGGCCTGCTGATCGGCGCCATCCCGACGATCTCCAAGGCCTGCTGCCTGGCGATGGACGAACTGCTGAACCGGCCCGAGGCGCTGGCCGGGGCGCATCGCGCGGCGCTTGGCGGCGACCATGCCGATGTCGCGCCCTTCCTCTGGGAGGCGCTGCGCTTCAACCCGCACAACCCGGTCGTCTACCGCCGCGCGACCCGCGACACCTGGGTGGCGAAGGGCACGGCGCGGCAATGCCGTATCCCCGAGGGACAGATGGTCTTCGCCGCGACGCTCTCGGCGATGTTCGACCGCCATGCGATTGCCGAGCCGAACGCCTTCCGCGCCGACCGGCCCTGGGAGGACTACATCATCTGGGGCTACGGCATGCATGAATGCTTCGGCGCGGCGATCAACGCGGCGGTGATCCCGGCGATCCTGACGCCGGTCCTGGCGCAGAAGAACCTGCGCCGCGCACCCGGCGCCGAGGGGCAGATCGACACCGGCGGCACGCCCCATCCGCAGCATTTCCACCTCGAATTCGATGTCTGAGGCCAAGATGGGCACGCCGATCCTCGTCACCCTGCTTCCCTCCACCGATGTCGATCTGGGCCGCTGGCTGATGGCGCATTACCAGCTGCCCTATGCCGAGCGGCCGCATGCGCCGGTCTTCCACATCCTCGCGCTGAAATGGTGGGGCATGGGCAAGGACGACTATCCGCTGCTGGTCTCCGCCGACCGCCGCGAGAAGACCGGCACGATCGAGAAGCTCGTGGCCAAGCTCGATGCCGAGGCCCCGCCCGAGCTGCGGCTGCTGCCCGACAAGGCCGCCGAGCCGGAGCTGGCCAAGCAGGTCGACACGCTCCAGCACGAGGCCCGCTGGGTGACCGGCGGGGCCGTCGTGAACTGGTCCTACTGGAACTTCCTGAAGCACAAATCCGTGGTCTGGCCGTCGATCGCCACCGGCGTGCCCTGGTGGGAATACGGCTTCCTGCTGGTCGGGTTCCGGCTGATCCGGGCGGCGATGTACAAGGGGCTGAAGCTCGACCAGGCGGCGGCGGACCGCGCGCTGGCCGAGATCGAGGCGGGGTTCGACCGGCTCGACGCGCTGCTCGCCGACGGGCGGGACTACCTGGCGGGCGGACGGCTGACCTTCGCCGACCTGGCGGTCTCGGCCTCGCTGGCGCCGATGGTGCTGGCCCAGGGCTATCACGGCATGCTGCCGAACCAGGCGCGCTGTCCCGTGGACATGCAGGAGATCTATGCCCGGCTGCGCCAGCGGCCCGCCGGTCTCTACATCCAGCGCATCTACGACCGGCACCGCCCGCTGCTGCAGGGCTGAGCCGGGAAAGAAATCGCGCCTGCGTGGAAACGATTCCGCGCCATGGCGCGTTGTCGGGCGGACAGCAAACCGCGAGGCATGCGATGACCGACCAGACCCTGGCCCTCGAAGAGCCGATCCCGGCGGGCGCGGCAGAGCCGCAGCGCATCGCGGTGGTGATGAACCGAAAATCCGGCACCAATGTCCGCGACCGCGAGGCGGTGACCCGCGCCATGGAGGTGTTCGGCCGCGACCGCGCCCAGCTCTACCACTGGGCGCCGAAGAAGAATCAGCCGGTTTCCGACGTGGTGGAGCAGGCGCTGTCCGACGGCGCCGACACGGTGGTGGCGGCCGGCGGCGACGGCACGGCGATGGCGGTGGCGGGGGCCATGCTGGGAAAGCCCGCGGCCTTCTCGGTGCTGCCGCTCGGAACGTTCAACTACTTCGCCCGCGGGCTGGGGCTCGACGAGGATCCGGCCGGAGCGGCGCAGGGCATCCTCGACGCCCGCCCGCATCCGATCCGGGTCGGACAGGTCAATGGCACGGTCTTCCTCAACAACGCCTCGCTGGGCATCTACCCGGCCGTGCTGAAGCAGCGCGAGAGCGTCTATGCCCGCTACGGCCGCCGCCGGATCATGGCGCACTGGTCGCTGGCGCGGACCTTCCTGAAATTCCAGCGGCCGATGCATCTGCAGATCGACGCCGACGGCACGCAATTCGAGGCGCGCACGCCGCTGCTTTTCGTCTCGCGCTCGGCCTACCAGCTGGAGACCTTCGGGCTGGAAGGCGCGGAGGCGATCAGCCGGGACGCCTTCGCGGTGCTGATCGGGCGCGGACGGACGCGGGCGGACCTGTTCCGCACCGCCTTCCGGCTCTGCACCCAGACGGCTGTGGAGGGGCGCGACTACGACTTCATCGCGGCGGAAAGCCTGACCGTGAACGCGGCCAAGAAGAAGACGCTGCTGGCCTATGACGGCGAGAAGGGGCTGGCCCCCTCGCCCTTCGAATTCCGCATGTCCGAGGCGCCCCTGACGATCCGGCTGCCGCAGACCGGGGACGCATGACCCGGATCGTCCATATCTCCGATCTCCACTACGGACGCGTCGATCCCGGGCTGGAGGCGCCCCTGGCGCGCGCGATCCATGCGCTGGCGCCCGATCTGCTGGTCGTCTCGGGCGACCTGACCCAGCGCGCGCGCCATGGCCAGTTCCGCGCCGCCCGCGCCTTCCTCGACCATCTGCCGGGGCCGCAGCTCTGCGTGCCGGGCAATCACGACACGCCACTCGACAATCTCTGGGTGCGCTTCCTGCGCCCCTTCGGCCGCTACCGCCGCCATATCTGCCACGATCTGGAGCCGGTCCACCGCGCGCCCGGGCTGGTGGTGGCCGGGGTGAACACGGTCAACCGCTTCTCCTGGCAGCGCGGACGGATCGGCGAGACGCGGCTGCGGCGGCTGTCGGCGCGGCTGGCCGGCGATGACAGCGCGCTCAAGGTCGCGGTGCTGCACCATCCGCTGCAGCACGGGCCGGAAACAGAGAAGCGGCTGATGCGCGGCGCCGACGAGACGCTGGACGCGCTGGCGCGCTCGGGCGCGGATCTGGTGCTGTCGGGGCATCTCCACATGGCCTCGGCCGAGCCGTTCCGCGCGGCGCCGGGGCTGCTCTTCGTGCAGGCCGGAACCGTGCTCTCGACGCGGCTCAGGCATGACGAACCCAACACCTTCAACCAGATCGAGCATGCCGGCGGGCGGCTCTCGGTCATCACCTGGGCGGCGCAGCGGGGCGGCTTCGCGCCGGTCGGGCGCTCGGACTGGCGGCAGGCCGCGGAAGGCTGGCAGCCTGCCCCCCTGCCCCGGCCGCAAAAAGGCGCCGTTCCCGGGGAGGGGAACGGCGCCGAGTTATCCGCCGCGCGCTAGGGAGGAGGTGCGCCCGGCGAAGGGAGAGTCGGGGTCAGCCCAGCGTCGGCATGGTGAATTCCGCATCGGTGCGGATGCCGGTCGGCCAGCGCATCGTGGTCGTCTTGATGCGGGTGTAGAAGCGGATGCCTTCCATCCCGTGCATCGAGTGGTCGCCGAAGAGCGAGGCTTTCCAGCCGCCGAAGCTGTGGAAGGCCATCGGCACCGGGATCGGAACGTTCACGCCGATCATGCCGACTTCGATATCCTGCGCGAAGTTGCGCGCGGTGTCGCCGTCGCGGGTGAAGATCGCGGTGCCGTTGGCGAATTCGCACTCGCCGATCAGGTCCACGGCTTCCTGGTAGGAGTTCTTGCGGACGACCGAGAGGACCGGGCCGAAGATCTCTTCCTTCCAGACCTTCATGTCGGTGGTCACGTTGTCGATCAGCGTGCCGCCCACGTAGAAGCCGTTTTCATAGCCCTGCTTGGCCTGCTTGAAGTCGCGGCCGTCGACGACGATCTTGGCGCCCTCGGCTTCGGCGCTGTCGACATAGCCCTTGATCCGCTCCATCGAGGCCTGGGTCACGATCGGGCCCATTTCCGATTCCTTGTCGGCCGCCGGACCGATCTTCAGCGCCTGGATCTTCGGGATCAGCTTCTCGATCATCGCGTCAGCGACGGCGTCCGTTACCGGAACCGCGACCGAGATCGCCATGCAGCGCTCGCCGGCCGAGCCGTAGGCGGCGCCCATCAGCGCGTTGACCGCCATGTCGATATCCGCGTCGGGCATGATGATCGCGTGGTTCTTCGCGCCGCCGAGCGCCTGGACGCGCTTGCCGTTGGCGCAGCCCTTGGCGTGGATGTACTGCGCGATCGGGGTCGAGCCGACGAAGGAGATCGCCTTGACGTCCGGATGCTCCAGCAGCGTGTCCACGGCCAGCTTGTCGCCCTGGACCACGTTGAAGACGCCTGCGGGCAGGCCGGCTTCGGTCAGCCATTCGGCGATCAGCAGCGAGGCGGAGGGGTCGCGCTCGGAGGGTTTCAGCACGAAGGTGTTGCCGCAGGCCAGCGCCACCGGGAACATCCACATCGGCACCATGGCCGGGAAGTTGAACGGGGTGATGCCCGCGACGACGCCAAGCGCCTGGCGGATGTTGTAGCTGTCGACCCCGGTGCCGACATTCTCGGAGAAGTCGCCCTTCAGGTGGCTCGGCACGCCGATGGCGAATTCCACGACCTCGAGGCCGCGGGTCACTTCGCCCAGGGCGTCGTCATGGGTCTTGCCGTGCTCGGCCGAGATCGCTTCGGCCAGCTGGTCGCCGCGCTCCCACAGGATGTTCTTGAACTTGTCGAGGATCCGCGCGCGGCGCAGGGCCGGGGTCTTCGACCAGGCCGGGAAAGCGGCATGGGCCGAGGCGACGGCCGCGTTCACTTCCTCGACCGAGGCCAGCGCGACGGTCTTTTCCGCTTCGCCGGTGGCGGGGTTGAAGACCGGCTGGCTCTTGCCGGAGGTGGAGGCGGATTTGGCGCCGTCGATATAGTGTGCAATCTCGGTCATGAGCTCACTCCCTTCCTGTGTCTGTCGTGTCTCTTGCGAGGCTGCCCCGGATCTACGTTTGCATATCCGCAAAGGAAACGGCAAAGATCGGAAAACGGTTATGCATATTTGCATAATGGAGGGCCGGATGGACTGGGAAGACGCGCGGATGTTCCTGACCGTGGCGCGGGAGGGGCAGCTTCTGGGGGCGGCGAAGCGGCTGGGGGTGAACCAGGCGACGCTGTCGCGGCGGCTGACGCATCTGGAGCGCGACCTGCAGGCGACGCTGATGCTGCGCGGGCCGCAGGGCTGCGCGCTGACCGAGGAGGGCCAGTCGCTGATGGCGCGGCTGGAGCGGGCCGAGACCGCGATGCAGGAGGGCGAGGCGCTGTTCCGCGGCCGCGAGGCGAAGCTCTCGGGCACGGTCCGGATCGGCGCGCCGGACGGGTTCGGGGTGCAGTTCCTCGCCCCGCGGCTGGGCATCCTGGCGCGGCGCCATCCGGAATTGCGGGTTGAGCTGGTGCCGGTCCCGCGCGCCTTCTCGCTGTCGCAGCGCGAGGCGGATGTCGCCATCCTCGTCGGCCGGCCCGAGCGCGGCCGCGCGGTCGCCGCGAAGCTCACCGACTACACGCTGGGGCTCTACGCCTCGCACCGCTACCTGGCCGCCGCCGGAACGCCCGCCACGCGCGAGGCGCTGCGCGGCCACCGGCTGGTCGGCAATGTGGAGGATCTGGTCTCGGCGCCGGGGCTCGACTACGTCACCGAGTTCTTCGGCGAAACCCGGCCGACCATCGCGATCTCCACCGCCTTCGGCCAGCTCGAGGCGGTGCGCGGCGGCGCCGGGATCGGCGTCCTGCATGACTTCGTCGTCGGCGGCGACCCGGCGCTGGCGCGGGTCCTGCCGGAGCTGACCGTCACCCGCTCCTACTGGCTGGCCTATCACGAGAGCCAGCGCGCCATCCACCGGGTGCAGGCGGTGGTGGAGTTCATCCGCTCCGGCGTCGCCGCTGCGGGCGGCTGGCTGCGCAGCCCCTAGAAACCGTTTCGCCCGCCCCGTATCCGGGAAATGGCGCAGCTGCATTTCCCGGGGACGCCCCCGCGCCATTTCCCGCCCCGACCCGGTCTTTCCGCCACCGGCGGGGGCCGCGTCCCCTGCCCCGGACCGCCTTCCAAGCCTCTGCAAATCCGCCTTTTTCCGGGAGAAGATGCGGCAGGATCATGGCAAAACCGGCCGCGATTCGGGCGCAATTGCGGCGGAAGAAAGGCAGGGTAAAAACCGCCCCGGACCAGCCTTCGGCGGAACCCGAGAAAACCCTTCCGCCAGCGCCCGTTGACAATGCAAGACACGCTTTCGTTGGTTAAGCCGCCTGCGTTTTCTAGCTTCTGCGCAAGCCGCACCGGGGGCACCGGGCGGCCGAACGGCCCCGGACGGTCCGGGCCGCAACGCGGAGGTCTCTGCCATGTGCGATATCTGCAGCTCGGTCCGGGTCGTGGCAGGCGATTGCAGCTTCGACGGTGCCGATGCCGGCGCCCAGTCCGAGGTATCCGCGGCGGGCACCGGCGGCGCAATGACCCTCTCGGCGGCGCTGCCGACCTACAGCCCGTCGCAGGTCGCCGACTTCCTCGAGAGCGGCTACTGGCAGTCGAACGGCTATTCCGCGCACAACTTCGACACCGTCGCCGGCGGCACGCTGATGGTGAAGCTCTCGGGGCTGAACTCCAAGTTCAAGGTCTTCGCCCGCGACGCGCTGAAAGCCTGGAGCGAGGTCTCGGGCATCACCTTCCAGGAGACCACCAGCAGCACCGCCGCGAATATCATCATGGACGACGCAGTCGCCGGCAGCGCCTATGCCTCGGGCAGCTGGGACGGCAACGGCGTCGTCACCCAGATGAGCATCAATATCGGCGCCGACTGGGACGATATCTGCGGCGACGCCTATACCTACCAGACCTTCCTGCACGAGATCGGCCATTCGCTCGGGCTCGGCCATGCCGGGCGCTACAACGGCTCGGCGCAGCTTTCCGACCGCGTCTTCGCCAATGACAGCTGGCAGGCGACGGTCATGTCCTATTTCGACCAGGTCGAGAACCCGGATGTCAATGCCGACCGCGCCTATGCCGCGACGCTGATGGCCGCGGACATCATCGCGATCCGCAACATCTACGGCGCCAATGTCACAGTGAATGCCGGCGACTCGACCTATGGCGCCAATACCAATGTCACCGGCACGCTGGCGCAGCTGTCGTCCAAGCTCGGCTCGGGCTGGGCGGCGACGATCTACGACAGCGAGGGCACCGACACGCTGGATGTCAGCGACCAGGCCGGGGCGAGCCGGATCAACCTGGCGCGCGGCGGCGTCTCGGATATCGGCGGGCGGCGCGGCAACCTGGTGATCGACACCTTCTCGGATATCGAGAATGCCGTCACCGGCGCGGGCAATGACACGATCACCGGCAATGCGCTTGCCAACCTGCTGGCCAGCGGCGCGGGCCATGACGCGATCTCCGGCGGAGCGGGCGACGACACGCTGGCCGGCGGGGCCGGGAACGACACGCTCTCGGGCGGCAGCGGCGACGACCTCTTCCGGCTCGACCTCTCGGCCGGCGAGGGCGGCACCGACACGGTACTGGACTTCTCGCTCGGCGACCGGCTGGAAGTGCTGACCGGCGCCGAGGACGCGGCCTCCTGCTATGCCGGGTACCGCCAGGTCGGCGCGGACCTCTTCCTCGATTTCCTCTCCTCCGCCAGCGGCGCCGCCTCGGTCTGCCTCGTCGGCACGGCCTGGGACGCCGATGCGCTGAGCTTCGGCAGCGGGCTGATCCGCTATGACGCGACCGGCAGCAGCCCGGCGCCGACCCCCGATCCCTCGCCCGATCCCGATCCGGAGCCCGCGCCGGTGCCGGTGCCGGAGCCCACGACCGAGTTCACCGGCACCGCGGGCAGCGACACGCTGACCGGCACCGCGGGCGACGACGTGCTGACCGGGCTCGGCGGCAACGACCTGCTGATCGGCAATGGCGGCAACGACCTCTACCTCTTCGACGTGCCCGCCATCACCGGCGGCGGCGGCAGCGCCGCCCTGCCCGACAGCGGCACCTTCTTCGCCGACCCTTCCGAGGCCTACCTGAATTTCGGCCTCGGCAGCGGCTACGACCCGCTCGACCGGATCTACGGCATCGAGGAAGGGCAGATCCAGGTCTCGGTCAATGTCGCCTCGACCGCCTCCACCGTCCTGATCGACGACAGCATCGCGACGCTGAAGGTCTCGGGCACGCTGACCTCGCTGACCGCCACCGGCGCGGGCAGCTTCCACGCGCAGAGCCTGGGCGAGAACATCGCCGCCAAGCTCGGCATCCATCTCGCGGCCTATGCCGACCTGACCGCGACCGGCCGCGGCAAGGGCAGCCTGATCCAGCTGCTCGACGCCGAGGGCGATCTCTCCGCCGGGATGAAGGTGCTGCTCTCGATCGCGGCGGGCGGCGGCGCGGTCGGCTCGGCCACGGATTACGGCCTGCGCCTCGGCGCCTTCGACATGACCGGCGACGGGCTTCTCGAAGTGCTGGTCGACGGCCGCAGCCATACCGACATCCTGCGCTTCGAGGGCGAGATCGCCAAGACGGCCTTCGCCCATGTCGGGATCGCCAATACCGCCGCGGACACGGTCTTTGCCGAGTACCAGGCCGAGCTCGACCGGCTCGGCGCGCTGATCGAGGATTTCCGCCCGGCCACGCGCAGCGACCCCTATGCCAATGCGCTGGCCGTCACCCGCCCCTATTTCTCGCTCGGGCTGCTGGATGCCGGGCGCGCCTACGAGCTGGGCGAGGCCACCGACTGGTTCCGCGTCGGCGGCACGCTCTATGACGCGACGGATGTCTCCGCGGCCGGCTATGCCGCGCTCGGCGCCCGGGCGGCGATCGAGGCGGGCTACGGGTTGCACGTCGCGGCGGGGCTCCTGCCCGGCGACACCGTTGCCGCGGCGCGCGAGCTGATGATCGGCGACGGCGCCGGCGGGCTCTCCGCCGAGTTCCGCGCGCTGCTGAGCATCGCCGATGCCGGCGGCGACGCGGGCAGCGCCCGCGACCTGAACCTGCGCCTGGGCGACTGGAGCGCCGGGGATGCCACGCTCGACATCTTCATCGACGGGCTCGAGACCACCGACATCCTGACCCTCACCGGCACGCGGGCGGCGCAGGCGCTCGGCTATCTCGGCTCGGCGGCCAACGATCTCGACCTGCTCTTCCCGCAGGCCGCCGCCCCGGCCGCGCCGGTTCTGGCGGGCGATGCGCTGAAATACCTGAATTTCGAGCTCGGCGACGGCTATGACCCGACGCTGCGCATCTACGAGGTGCGGCGCCCGCAGCAGAGCCTGAACCTGTCGAACCAGGCGACGACCGTGATCGTCGATGACAGCGTGACCAAGATCGGCCTGACCGGGCGGCTGGCGGATACCGCCGACCTGGCGGGCTTTGCCGGGCAGAGCCTGGCGGAGAACATCGCCCAGGGCTTCGGCATCCATGTCGCCGCGCTGGCCGACATGGACAACGGCGCCCGCGACAAGACCCGCGCGATCCGCATCCATGAGGCGGATGGCGAGCTGAGCGACGAGATGAAGGCGCTGCTCTCGATCGCGGCCGATGGCGGCGCGGTCGGCTCCTCCGGCGATACCGGGCTGCGGCTGGGCGAAAGCGACCTCTCGGGCACGGGCTGGCTGGAGATCCTGGTCGACGGCACCCGCCAGACCGACGTGATCCGGCTGGAAGGCGGGATCGCGCGCGAGGCCGCCGCCTATCTGGCCACCGAGGACGGCGCGGTGCTCGACGAGCTGCAGGCGCGGCTCGACGGGCTGCGCGGGCTGATCCAGGACTTCACGCCCTCGACGCTTTTCGATCCGTTCCGCTTCCGCCACCAGATCACCCGCGACAAGTTCGCCTTCTCGGTCACCGACGCGGCGCGGACCTATGTCTTCGACGAGACCGTCGAGACGATCTGCATCCGCGGGCGGCTGACCGACATCCGCAGCACCGCCGATGGCGGTTTCCTGGCGCAGAGCCTGCAGGAGAATATCGAGGACGGCTGGGGCCTGCATGCGGTCGCCGCGCTGGCCGCCCCGGTGGAGCGCCGCGGCGAGCTCAATGAAATCGACGTCTGGGACGATGCGGGCGGGCTCTCGGACGAGATGAAGGGCCTGATCGCGCTGGCGAAGGCCGGCGGGCTCGACGGCGCCTGGAACGACTACGGGCTGCGCATGGAGATCCCGCAGGACGCGGCCGACACGCTCCTCGTCTATGTCGACGGGCTGCGCGGCACCGACATCCTGAAGATGACCGGCGCGCTCGGCCGCGCGGCGCTGGATTTCGCGGCCTCCGCCGCAAGCTCGATCGAGGCGGTGTTCGGCTACACGCCGGGCGAGGCGCCCGGCGATACCGGGGAGAGCACCGCGCCGACGCCGGAGAGCCTGCTCTCCCCGGCCGTGGGCACCCATGTCGCCGTCCTGGAGCTGGGCTTCGGCCGCGACGAGATCCGCGGCTTCGATCTGGGCGACCGGATCGAGGTCGCCACCGAAACCGGCGCCGACACGCCGCTGGAGATCGTGCTTGCCGGACGCGACACGATCCTGAAATTCGGCACCGCAAGAAATAGCGAGATCACCATCAAGGGCTATTCGCTGGACCCATCCGAGATCTCATGGGACGGCACGACATGCATCATCGCGGCCAGCCAGGCCGCGGCGGAAAGCGCGGAGGCGGCCAAGGCGCTGCAATCCGGCACGGCGGGGGCGGATGCGTTCGACTTCGCCGCCGACGGCGCCGGGCTCGGCCGCCGGCACCTGAACCATCTGGGCGAAGGCGACCTGGTCGCGGTCGCGGCGGAGGCGGCGGATTTCCTCGGCCTGCGCGTCGCGGACGGCAATTCGATCCTGCGCTTCGCCGATGCCGAGGACGGCTGGAAGGGCGAGATCGTTCTCTGGCGCAGCGAGATCGGGCTCGACCAGCTCTCCTGGGACGGGGACCACCTGACGCTTCTGGTGTGATCCCCCCGGCTGGGCGGGCTCAGCGCCCGAGCCCGTCCAGCGCGATCCGCAGCGCCGTCTGGAAGCGGCGCTGCCGGTCTTCGAGGCTCTGCGCCGCCGACGGGTCCATCAGCTGGACGACCAGGTTCTGGTGCATCATGTCCAGCAGGATCTCCGCGACCAGCCCGGTATCGACCGCGCGGATCTCGCCCAGCATGACCGCCCGTCCCAGCTCGGCCTGCATGATCCCCAGCGCCCTCTGGCGCAGCTTGCGGGTGAATTCGCGCGCCATCTCCGGCCGCAGGGGCGCCTCGGCGATGATGCAGCGGAAGATCTCCAGCGGCAGCGCGGTCGGGCATTCCTCGCGCGGCTCGATCACCAAGGTCAGCCGCTCGGCCAGCGGGCGGGTGGCGGCGCAGGGCGGCAGGTCGCGGATGAAGTTGCAGCCGACCCGGTCGAAATACGCGCTGAAGAGCGCGCCGCGATCCTCGAAGATGCTGTAGAGCGTGCGCTTGGACATGCCCGCGCGCCGCGCCACCGCCTGCATGGTCAGCCCGGCGGCGCCGCCTTCCTGATAGGCCAGGTCGAGCGCATCGAGCACGAGCGCGCGGCGCTCGTCCTGGTCGAGCGCTGCAGGACGTCCCCGCCGCCGGATCCCGGTCTCCATCACATCTGCACCCCTTCTGCGCTTCCCCGCGTCATCACGGCAACGTGACCGTCAACGCTGCACCTGCATCATCGTTCCCGGACTTGCCAAGCGGGGGATTCCGCATTTATGAAACCCCGGAGTTTCGTAATTCAAGTCCCGGGGCCGGGCAAGGGTCCCCCCACGCGGAGTGACAGCAATGTGTTCCACCCGATTTTCCCGCCAGTTCCTGGCCCTTGCGCTTGCCGCCGGCATGCTCGCCCAGCCTGCCGTGGCGCAGCAGGGCGGCGGACAGCCGCCGAGCCCGGTGACCGTCGTCACCCTCGAGCCGCAGACCATCACCCTGACCTCGACCCTGCCCGGGCGCGTCGTCGCCTCGGCCGTGGCCGAGGTGCGCCCGCAGGTGGCCGGGATCATCACCGAACGCCACTTCGCCGAGGGCAGCCATGTCGAGCAGGGCGACCTGCTCTACACGATCGACCCGGCGACCTATGACGCTGCGGTGCAGCAGGCGAATGCCTCCGTCGCCGCCGCCCAGGCGCAGCTTGCCGCGGCCGAGCGCGACGAGAAGCGCGTGACCGAGCTGCTCGACCGCCGCGTCGGCACCCAGCAGGCCGTCGACGACGCCCGCACCGCGCGCGAGCAGGCGCAGGCGCAGGTTCTCGTGGCGCAGGCGCAGCTGACCTCGGCGCAGATCGAGCTGGACCGCACCTCGATCCATGCAAGGCTCTCGGGCGAGATCGGCCGCTCGGACGTGTCCTCGGGCGCGCTGGTGACCACCGGACAGACCAGCGCGCTGGCGGTGATCCGCAATATCGACACGGTCTATGTCGACGTCACCCAGTCGGCCGCCGACGTGCTGCGCTGGCGCCGCCGCGGCAGCGCCACCGAGCCCGGCGTCGAGGACCAGACGGTGCAGCTGCGCCTGGCCGACGGCACCATCTACGAGCAGACCGGGATGCTGACCGCCGCCGAGCCGCATGTCGACGAGCAGACCGGCGTGGTCGTGCTGCGCCTGACCTTCGACAATCCCGACAAGCTGCTGCTGCCGGGCATGTATGTCCAGGTGCAGATGCCGACCGCCACGGTCGACAATGTCTATGTCGTCCCGCAGGAGGGCGTGACCCGCGACCGCCGCGGCAATCCCACCGCGCTGGTCGTGAATGCCGACAATGTCGTCGAGATGCGCCCGCTCGAGATCATCGAGGACCGCGGCAACGCCTGGGTCGTCGATTCCGGCTTCAATCCCGGCGACCGCATCATCGTCGCGGGCCTGCAGAAGACCGCTCCCGGCGCGACCGTCGTGCCGCAGGAGCGCGAAGCCGCCACCGATGCCATGACGGAATGAGCCGCGTCCCCGGCTTGTTCTGACCCCCTGTTCCCCGGAGTACCCCCATGGCCCGCTTCTTCATCGATCGCCCGATCTTCGCCTGGGTGATTTCGATCATCATCATGGGGATCGGGATTCTCTCGATCTTCACGCTGCCCGTGTCGCAGTATCCGCAGATCGCGCCGCCCTCGGTGCAGATCCGCGCAACCTATCCCGGCGCCTCGGCCGAAACCGTCGCCAATACCGTCACCCAGGTCATCGAGCAGCAGATGACCGGGCTCGACGGCATGCGCTACATGTCCTCGAGCTCGACCTCGGCGGGCTCGGCGCAGATCACCCTGACCTTCGAGACCGGGACCGACCCGGACATCGCCCAGGTGCAGGTGCAGAACAAGCTGAGCCAGGCGACCTCGCTGCTGCCCGAAGCGGTGCAGCGCCAGGGCGTCACCGTGCAGAAGAGCTCGGCCGGCTTCCTGATGGTCGTGGGCCTGGTCTCGCCCGACGGCACCTTCGAGCAGGCCGACCTGTCGGACTACCTGGTCTCGAACCTGCTCGACGATCTCAGCCGGGTCGAGGGCGTGGGCAATGTCCAGGTCTTCGGCGGCCAGTACGCGATGCGGATCTGGCTCGATCCGGCCAAGCTGGCCGCCTACGAGCTGACGCCCTCGGACGTGGTCGCCGCGGTCTCCGAGGAGAACGCCCAGATCTCGGCCGGCGCCTTCGGCTCGCGTCCCGCCCCCGAAGGGCAGATGCTCAACGCCACGATCACCGCGCAGTCGCTCTTGTCGACGCCGGAGGATTTCCGCCAGATCGTCCTGCGCGCCGAGACCGATGGCGGTCTCGTCCTGCTCGACGACGTGGCGAAGGTGGAGATCGGCGCCGAGAACTACTCGACCATCGCGCGCTACAACCGCGGTCCGGCCTCGGGCATGGCGATCAGCCTCGCGCCGGGCGCCAACGCGCTCGACACCGCGCACCGGGTGAAGCAGCGGGTCGAGGAATTCGCCCGTTTCTTCCCCGAGGGCATGGAATACGTCATCCCCTTCGACACCACGCCCTTCGTGGAAATCTCGATCCACGAGGTGATCAAGACCCTGCTCGAGGCCATCGTGCTGGTCTTCCTGGTGATGCTGCTCTTCCTGCAGAACCTGCGGGCGACGATCATCCCCACCCTCGCCGTGCCGGTCGTGCTGCTGGGCACATTCGGGATCATGGCGGCGCTCGGCTTCTCGATCAACACGCTGACCATGCTCGCCATGGTGCTGGCGATCGGCCTTCTGGTCGATGACGCCATCGTGGTGGTGGAAAACGTCGAGCGGATCATGCACGAGGAAGGGCTGTCGCCGGTCGAGGCCACGCGCAAGTCGATGGACCAGATCACCGGCGCGCTGATCGGCATCGCCATGGTCCTGTCGGCGGTGTTCGTCCCGATGGCCTTCTTCGGCGGCTCGACCGGGGTGATCTACCAGCAGTTCTCGGTGACCATCGTCTCGGCCATGGCGCTGTCGGTGCTGGTCGCGCTGACCCTGACCCCGGCGCTCTGCGCGACGATCCTGAAGAACACCCCGCACAAGACGCGCGGCTTCTTCGGCCTCTTCAACCGCGGCTTCGACAAGGTGAACCACGGCTATGGCGGCTTCGTCGGCTATCTGGTCCGGCGGCCGCTGCGGGTCGGGATCCTCTACCTGCTGATCGGCGCGGGCGTGGTGACGCTGTTCCAGCGCACGCCCACGGGCTTCCTGCCCGACGAGGACCAGGGCATCCTCTTCACCCTGATCCAGGCGCCCACCGGCGCCACGGCCGAGCGCACGCTGGAAGTCGTCAAGCAGGTGGAGAACCACTTCCTCGACGTCGAATCCGAGAACGTGCAGGCGATGTTCGGCGTGGTCGGCTTCTCCTTCGCGGGCCAGGGCCAGAACATGGGCCTCGCCTTCGTGCGGCTGAAGGACTGGGAGGACCGGCCGCGGCCGGACCAGAGCGCCCAGGCCATCGCCGGGCGCGCCTTCCCGGCCTTCATGGGCATCCAGGACGCCTTCGTCTTTCCGATCGTGCCGCCTTCGGTGATCGAACTGGGCAACGTCTCGGGCTTCGACTTCTACCTGCAGGCGCGCGGCAGCCAGACGCATGAACAGCTTCTGGAAGCCCGCAACCAGCTTCTCGGCATGGCCTCGCAGAGCCCGCTGATCGGCTCGGTGCGGCCCTCGGGGCTGGAGGACGCGGCGCAGTACAACCTCGACATCGACTGGCGCAAGGCCGGGGCGATGGGGGTCTCGGCCTCGGATGTGGGGAACCTGCTCAACATCGCCTGGGCCGGCAGCTACGTGAACGACTTCATCGACAACGGCCGGATCAAGAAGGTCTATGTCCAGGGCCAGGCGGAATCCCGCGCCACCCCCTCGGATATCGAGCAATGGCGGGTCCGCAACGACTCCGGCGGGCTCGTGCCCTTCTCGAACTTCGCGCAGGGCAGCTGGACCTACGGGCCGCAGGGCGTCGTGCGCTACAACGGCGTGCCGTCGATGCAGATCCAGGGCTCGCCCGCGCCGGGCGTGACCACCGGCGAGGCGATGGCCGAGATGGAGCGGCTGGTGACCCAGCTGCCCGAGGGCTACAATCTCGCCTGGACCGGCCTCTCGCTCGAGGAGGTGGAATCCGGCAGCCAGGCGCCGATGCTCTACGCGCTGTCGCTGGCCGCCGTGTTCCTGTCGCTCGCCGCGCTCTACGAAAGCTGGTCGATCCCCTTCGCGGTGATGCTGGCCATGCCGATCGGGGTGCTCGGCGCGCTGCTCGGCGCCTGGGTCGGCGGGTTCGAGAACGGCGTGTTCTTCCAGGTGGGCCTGCTCACCGTGATCGGCCTGACCGGCAAGAACGCGATCATGATCGTGGAATTCGCCCGCGACCGCTACCAGCACGGCGAGCCGCTGCTCGAGGCGGTGCGCGAGGCGGCGCGGCAGCGCTTCCGTCCGATCATCATGACCTCGATGGCCTTCTCGCTCGGCGTGCTGCCGCTGGTCCTGTCGACCGGCGCGGGCTCGGGCGGGCGGCAGGCGATCGGCTCGGGCGTGCTCGGCGGGACGATCTCGGCGACCGTGCTGGGCGTGCTCTTCGTGCCGGTCTTCTTCGTGGTCGTCGCGCGGCTGACCCGCCGCAAGGCGCCGACCCCGGCAGCCGCTCAGGCCGATACCGGCCACTGAGCCGTCCGATCCCAACAATCCCAAGGGCGGCGCCTCCGGGCGCCGCCCGTTTTCTTGCCGGACGGGTCCGGCGGCGGCCGCTGCCCCTTTCGGCCGGGGCGCATTTATGGCCATATCGGCCCGATCGCGCCGCAGCCGGGCGCGACGGCAGGAGAGACAGATGGCAGAAGCGATTTTCCACATCGGCATGGGCAAGACCGGCACCTCGTCGATCCAGGCCGCCCTGCGCGACAGCCCGGCGGCGCTGCGTGCCGGCCGGGCGCGCTACATGGGGATGTGGATGGGCCAGCTCGACACCGCGTTCGAGGGGCTCGCCGGCTTCAACCGCTTCCGCGACCAGGACGCCTCGTCGCACCGGCGCCTGGCCGAGACGCTGGCCCGCCAGCTCGGCGACCTGGCCGAGCGCGAGGATGCCACCCGCTTCATCTTCTCCAACGAGGCCTATCTGCCGCTGCTCGAGAATTTCCGGCCCTTCTTCGAACGGCTGGCCGAGCGGATCGACCTGCGCGTCGTCGCCTATGCCCGCCCGGTCGGCAGCTGGCTGCCCTCGGCCTGCGCGCAGTGGTCGGTGCTGCACAAGACCAATGCCGGGCCGGTGGAATCGCTCGCGGAGGCCGGTGACCGGATGATGGCCCAGTACGCGCCGATCACCGGCTGGATCGACCTTCTGGGCGAGCGGGTCACCCTGCGCCTGTTCGAGCGCGGCATCGACCCGCTGGCGGATTTCTCGGAACTGATCGGCATCAAGCTCGGCTCGGACGGGCTGGAGCGCCAGGCCCGGCTGCCGCTCTCCGAGCAGATGCTGCGCGCCGCGGTCAACAACCAGGTCGACGCGCCCTGCCTGCCGGATTTCGCCGAGGCGACCTTCCTGCCGAAGAAGCGCCGGGGCCGGATGCCGCTGGCACTGTCGGAGCGGTTCCGCTTCCTCTTCGACAACAGCCAGTTCGCCCCGGTGATCGAGCGCCACGCGCCCATGCTGCGCGAGATCGAGGCGCGCACCGGCATCGACCTGCTCTCGGCGCCGGTCCCGGACGCGCCCGCCTATGACCCCGCCGTGATCGAGGACGAGATCATCGGCAGCCTGCTCGACATCGCCAGCCGCCAGTCGGTGCAGCTGCGCCGCGCCGAGCGGCGGCTCAACGACATGGAGCGGCGCCTGGCGGCGCTGGAGACGCGCCTGGCGGCGAAGTGAGCACTCAGCCGGCGCCGGCCTCCAGCCGGTCGGCGATCATCCCCAGCGGATGGCGCAGCGCGCGCCCCGTCAGCCGTTCGGCCTGGCAGCGGCAGGAATAGCCGGTCGCCGCGGCCTCGCGCGCCTGCGCGAGCGGCCCGGTCCAGGACAGGTCGAAGAGCCGCCGCGACATCTTCTGGTGGCGCGCCTTGTGGCCGAACATCCCCGCCATGCCGCAGCAGCCCGTCGCCGGCGTCCCGGCCTCGAGCCCGACCGCGGCAAAGACCGCCGCCCAGTCGCTGCGCGCGGCGGGCGCCCCGGTCGCCTCGGTGCAATGGGCGAAGACCGCGACCGTCCCGCCCGGCGCCTGCGGGAAGGCCCGCCCGCCCGCCGCCTCGGCCGCCAGGAATTCCTGCGGCAGCAGCAGCGCCGGCACATCGCGCCCCGCCTTGCGGTAGTCCTGCCGCAGCGCCATGACGAAGGCCGGATCGAGCCCGATCATCGGCGCGCCCGTGGCCGCCCCGGCCTTCAGCGCCGCCTCCAGCCGGTCCGCCATCTTCGCGAATCCCGCCCGGTCGCCCAGATCGCCCGAGAGCTTGCCCGCCGGCCGCATCTCGACGAAGCGCGGCCTGTAGCCGAGCGCCTCGAGCCCGCGCCGCACGTCGCGCTGCGCCGTGCCGTCGAACAGCGCCGAGAACCAGTCCATCCAGACCAGCACCGTGCCCCCGGGCAGCGGCCCGCGCCCCAGATCGGCCACCCGGATCCGCGCCGCCCGCGGCAGCGGCCGGGCCAGGCGGCGGGGCAGATCCTCCATCTCCATCAGCCGGCCCGCGATCCCCGAGGCCAGCGGCCAGAGCGGCCGCATCACCGGCAGCGCGCGCATCATCCAGGGGCTCAGCCGCTCCGCCAGCATCGACAGCCGGTCCGCCAGCGGCCGCGCCTGGCGGCCGTGATAGTCCTCGAGGAAGGCCGCGCGCATCGCCGGAATGTCGACCTGCACCGGGCAGGTCGAGGCGCAGGCCTTGCAGCCGAGGCAGGTGTCGAGCACCGCCGCCAGCTCTGCCTCGTCGACGCTCGCCATGCCGGTCCGCCGGTCCTCGTGCCAGGCGCGCAGCGCATCGGCGCGGCCCTTCGGCGAATGCCGCAGGTCGCCCGTCGCCTTGAAGGAGGGGCACATCGGCGTCGCCGCGGCATAGCTGAGGCACTGCGCATTGCCGTTGCAGCGGAAGGCCTTCTCCAGCGGATCGCCCTCGGGCGCGTTGAACGGCCGGAAGGGCGTGGTCGCGATCCCCATCACCGGCGCGCCGTTCGAGACCAGCTTGCCCGGGTTGAACCGCCCCTGCGGGTCGAAGGCCGCCTTGACCCCCTGCAGCGCGCGATAGGCCTCGGCGCCGATCCATTCCTCCAGATAGGCGCCGCGCACGCCCTTGCCGTGCTCGCCCCAGAAGATGCCGCCATGGCGGTTCACCAGCGCGAAGATCTCGTCCGAGACCGCCGCCAGCCGCGCGCGGTCCGCCTCGCTGTCGATATCGAGCGCCGGGCGGATATGCAGGCAGCCGACATCGACATGGCCGTAGATGCCGAAGCCCAGCCCGTGCCGCGTCAGGATGCCGAGGAAGCCGTCGAGAAAGCCGGGCAGTTCCTGGGGCGGGACAACGCAATCCTCGACGAAGGCCACCGGGCGGGCGCGGCCCTCGACCTTGCCGAGCAGCCCCACCCCGGCGGAGCGGATCGCCCAGAGCTCGCGGATCTCGGCCGGATCGCGCGCGACATGCACCGCGCGGATGCCGGGCAGCGACTGCAGCCGCGCCTCGCAGGCGGCGAGCCGAAGGGCCAGCTCTTCGGGATCGTCGCCGTTGAACTCCACGAAGGTATAGGCCGGGGCGGCGCCATCGGCGGGGCGCAGCGCTTCGGGCAGGCGGCCGAGCAGCCCGGCATCGCCCGCCAGCTGCGCCACCCGCTCGTCCATCACCTCGATCGCGGTCGGATCGTCCGCGAGCAGCGGCACGCCGGCCGCCAGAGAGTCGCGGAAGCTGGCAAAGCCCGCCACCACCAGCCGCTTCTCCTTCGCCAGCGGCCGCAGCTTGACCCGGATGCGGGTGATCGGCCCCAGCGTGCCCTCCGAGCCGGGGAAGAGCCGGCCCCAGTCGAAGCCGCCCTCTTCGGGGCAGGCGCGTTCCAGGTCGTAGCCGGTGAAGCGGCGGTTCAGCCGCGGGGTATGGGCGATGAAGGCCGCCCGACCGGCGCGCGCCGCCGCCTCCGCCGCCGCCAGCATCGGCTGCGCCCAGTCGGGCGCCGGGCCGAGGCTGGAGACCAGCCCCCGCCCGCGCGCGATCTCGACGCCCAGGAGGTTGTCCGAGGTCTTGCCGTAGATGCGCGAGCCCTTGCCCGAGGCATCGGTCGAGACCATCCCGCCCAGCACGCAGCGGGTCGAGGTCGAGGTCTCGGGCGCGAAGAACACGCCATGCGGTCGGAGCTGCGCGTTCAGGTCGTCCAGCACGATGCCCGGCTCGACATCCGCCCATTGCCCCGCCGGGTCGAGTTCCAGCAGCCGGTGCATGTGGCGCCGCATGTCGAGGATCACGCCGCGGTTCAGGCTCTGCCCGTTGGTGCCGGTGCCGCCGCCGCGGGCGGTGACGGGGACGGCGTCGAAGGGCGGACGCTCCAGCACGCGCATCGCGGTGACGACATCCTCGGCATCGCGCGGCGACAGGATCAGGTCCGGCAGGATGCGGTAGACCGAATTGTCCGTCGACATCGCCGCGCGCAGCGCGCTGTCGCGCTCGATCCCGCCGCGGAACCCGGCCGCTTCCAGCGCGGCGGGCAGACGGGACAGGGGCTGGCGGAAATCCGGTGAATCGACGGTCACTGGCAGGCACTCCTTACTGGCGTACCTATATTGACCAATCGGAAAGGTTCTTTGAAATAGAAAATTATGAAGACAGATTCGGAGAATACGAATTTCTCGCTGCGCCATTTGCGCGCCGTGCACGCGATCTGGGCCGAGGGCAGCTTCGCACGGGCCGCCGACCGGCTGGGGGTGGTGCCCTCGGCCCTGTCGGAGACCGTCCGCCAGCTCGAGGAACTGGCCGGGGGCGCGCTCTTCGACCGCCGCAGCCGCCCGCCCGAGCCGACCACGCTGGGGCTGGGCTTCCTCGAGGAGACCCGCCCGCTGCTGGCCGAGCTCGACGGCGCCGTCCGGCAGCTGCGCGCCCGCGCCCGCGGGCTGGAGGGGCGGCTGCGGATCGGCGCGGCGCCCTCGGCGGTCTCGCCGCTGGTGGCGCCCGCTCTCGCCGCCTTCCGCCGCCGCCATCCGGCCATCGAGGTGACGCTGCATGACGACATCGCCGAGGAGCTGGCCCGGCGGGTGGCCTCGGGCGCACTCGATCTGGCGATCGCCGGGCGGGCGCGCAGCTCTCCCGACCTGGAGCAGCGCGAGATCGACGCCGACCGCTTCGGCCTGGCCTGCCATCGCGACCACCCGCTGGCGCAGCGCGGAGGGCCGGTCGCGCTGGAGGAGATCCGGGCCGAAGAGCTGATCCATCTCGATGCCGATACCGGCACGGCGCGGCTCCTGGCGGAATGCCCCGCCCTGCCCGCGCGGCTGGCCTCCGGTCCGGTCCGCTGCCATTCGACCATCGCGCAGCTCTGCCTCGTGCGCGCGGGCGCGGGCATCGCGATCCTGCCGCGCGAAGCGGCGCTGCTCTTCGGCGATCCGCGGATCTGCCTGCTCGAGATCGCGGGGCTCGCGCTCGAGCGGCGGCTCTACCTGCTCCTGCCGAAGCGCGCCGCCCCCGGCGCCCCGGTCGCCGCCTTCCTCGACGAGCTCGCCCGCCAGCACGGGATGGGGCCCTCCGGCTAGGCGCGCCCGGGCTGCGGGCTGAAGAGGAGGAGCAGGCCGAAGACGATCATGCCGCCGCCCGAGCCCCGCTGGAACCAGTGCAGCCGCGAGGCGGCGAGGGCGGCGGCGAAGCGGCCCGCCGCGGCATAGATCAGGATCGCGCAGGCCTCGAGCGCGAGGAAGACCGCCCCGAGCAGCGCGTAGCTCTGCCAGTAGGCGGAGGTGTCGACGAATTGCGGGAAGAAGGCGGCGAAGATCAGGATCGCCTTCGGATTGCCGATCGCGGCCAGCGCCTCGCGGCGGAAGGCCAGGCGGAAGGCCGGCCTCTCTCCCGCCGCGCCACCGCCGGCCTGTGCCGGGCGGCTCCGCAGCAGCCGGATCCCCATCCAGATCAGATAGGCGGCCCCGGCGATCTTGACCGCGCCGAAGAGCAGCGCCGAAGCCGAGAGCAGCATGCCCAGCCCCAGCGCGCTGGCGGCGATCATCGGCACGAAGACAGCCAGGCGCGCCAGGCTGGCGGCCGCCGCGAAGGCGACGCCGTTCTGCGCGCCATGGGTCAGCGCCAGCAGGTTGTTCGGCCCGAAGGCCAGGTTCAGCGCGAAGCACGCAGGCAGGAAGAGCAGCAGGTCGGTCATCGGCAGCCACCGCGGTCAGGGACAGGATGCGCCATCTAGCAGGCTGCTGAAAAAGGAATCCAGCGCCTCGTCGTGGAGGAATTCGTTCCCGACCTGGTCAGGTGATTTCTTCAGGTATGGGCAAGTCCAGCCGCTTTCAGGACGATTGTTCCAGTCTTGCCCCCAGCTCCTCGGCCAAACGGACTTTTTCGGCATCCTGCGAGATCACGCCGGGCCGGCTCGGCAATCCCGCCGGTCCCGCGCCTGCGGCAAGCGGCGGCAGGGCAGGCGCCGCGCCCGGCTGCTAGCGTCGCCCTGCCCCGCCCCGGACGGCGGGCCAAGGCGCCCGGGAGGCGGCGCCCGGAGGAGAGCCCATGACGGCGACGGCATCCAGGGCGACGCGCGGCCAGATCCGCCGCGCCTTTCTCGGCGGCATCGCCGCGCATCTCCTGACCATCGGCATCGCCCGCTTCGCCTATACGCCGCTCCTGCCGGTGATGCAGGCCGAGGCGGGGCTGGGCCAGCAGGCCGCCGGGCTGCTCGGCGCGCTGATCTATGCGGGCTATCTCTCGGCAGTGCTGCTGCTTTCGGCGCTGCGCGACCCGGCACGGCGGCTGGCGGTGTTCCGCGCCTGCCTGGTGCTCGCGGTGGCCAGCACGGCGATGATGGCGCTGTCGGACCGGCTCTGGCTCTGGGCGCTGTCGCGCTATCTCGGCGGGTTCAGCGGCGCGGGCGGCATGCTCCTGGCGGCAGAGTTCCTGCTCGGCTGGCTGCGCCGCAGCGGCGCGCGCCCCGATCTGGGTCCGCATTTCACCGGCCTCGGCCTCGGCATCTGCCTCAGCGGGCTGGTGACGCTGGGGCTCGGCGGCCATCTCGGCTGGGCCGGGCAATGGAGCGCCTTCGCGCTGCTCGGCGCGGCCCTCCTGCCGCTGGCCTGGGTGCTGGTGCCCCGCCCCGCCCCCGCCGCCCCGGCGCAGGCCGCGGGGTCCGGCCCCGCCCCGCGCAGCCGCGGTGCGACGCGCTGGTTCGCGCTTTTCGGCGCGGGCTACCTGGCGGCCGGCTGGGGCTATGCCGCAGGCGCAACCTTCGCCGTCGACATCCTCGCCGCGGCGGGCCATGGCGGCGGCACCGCGGCCTCGGTCTGGGTGATCCTCGGGCTCGCCACCGCGGCCGGGCCGGTGATCGCCTCGGCCTGCGCGCGCTGGTCCGGGCTGATGCCGGTGCTCCTGGCAGCGATGGCGCTGCAGGCCCTGTCTCTGGCGGGCTTCGCCCTGCCCCTGGGACTGGCCGCCTCCTTCGCCGCCGCGATGCTCTTCGGCGCCAGCTTCATGGCAATCGTCGCCACCTCGCTGCTGCTGGCCGGGCTGAAGCAGCCCGAGGCGGCGGGCCAGGCGATGGCCCGGCTGACCCTGCTCTACGGCACCGGCCAGATGCTCGCCCCGCCGGTCACCGCCTTCCTGGCCGAGCGGAGCGGCGGCTACGCGCTGCCGATCCTCCTGGCGGCCGGGCTGAGCGCCGCCGGGCTTGCGCTGATGGCCCTGGCCGGCGGCAGCTCCGAGGGTCCGGTCAGCCCTCGGCAAGCGCCGCGGTGACGATTACCTCGACCTTCAGCACGTCCCGGGCGAGCTTGGCTTCGCCGCAGGCCCGCGCCGGCGCGTGTCCTTCCGGCACCCAGGCATCCCAGACCGCGTTCATCTCGGCGAAATCGGCCATGTCCGAGAGCCAGACGATCGCCTGCAGGATATGCTCCCGGCTCGAGCCGGCCTCGGCCAGCAGCTGGTCGACCCGCGCCAGGCAGTCGGCGGTCTGCTCGGCCACGGTCTCGCCCGCGCCGACCTGGCCGCACAGATAGACGGTGCCGTTGTGCTTGACGATCTTGCTCATCCGGGCGCCGGTATGGAGACGTTCAATCATCGCATGGATCCTTTCCTGTTCCCTGCTGTCCGGCCCGCAGATAGCAGCCCTCCTGCCGGACCGGTAGGGCCGCAAGAGCGGTCCGGCCGCTTCAGCGCACGGATCGCCCTTGCGGACTGGGGGGGGCGGCACCTCCGGCTTTTCCGGACGGCCGCGCGCACGCCCCGGGGCTGCAGAACGGCCCTTGCCCCGGGCGGGACCCGCCGGCCTGATCCGGCCCCCGGAAACCGATCCTCTCCGAAGCGGGCTCCCGAGCCGGATGGACAAAGGAAACATGGGACAGACCCTCTCGGGAGCCCGCTTCGGCCGGAGCAGCGCCATTGCCCGCGCCCCGCCGATCCTGCGGACCGTCGGCCTGCGCCTCCAGCGCGGAAACGCGGCGGTGGCAACAAGAGATCTCCCCGGCAAGGTCTGATCGCAAGTGAAGGCCACCATCTCCGCCGCGAAGACCGGCAAGTGGCGCGACCTCCGCCAGCGGGCAGCGCATAACGGACCCTGCTCCCGGAAAGAGACAGTGCGCCACATGGGCCAAAGCCCGGCCAGCGCCGCGCTATCCGCGGCGGACGCGACCGGCCCTCGCTGCCCTCTGCGCAGAACTCTCACGCAGGACGGATGGCCTCCGCGAAAAGCCGGCATGACCGCGGCCGTTCGGACTGGCGGCGCAGCGCACCTGCCCATCCCCGGCCCGGCAAGCTACCGCAAGACACCCTCGCGCTCCGGCCTTCCGACGCCAGCGCCCCCGCCAGAGCAGAGGGCTGGCCCGATCCGGCTGCGATCGGGGAAAGGGCGCTGGCGGCAGCCGGGTCGGGCCACGGCTGCCGCCAGCGGAACCGCTCAGATATGGAAGGCCACGCCCTCGTCGGCGAAGCCGCCGCCAAGCGCGAAGACCGTTCCGTCGGCGCGCCAGCAGGCCGCGCCGGTCATCGCGCCGCCCGAGCCGAAGGCGATGGCGTTCATCCCGCCGCCGATATGCGGCACGATCTTCACCTCGTGCCCCTTCGCCCGCAGCGCCTCGGCGTGGTGCGCATGGGCCGGCTCCAGCTCGACATGCGCGCCCTCGGTCCAGATCCGCGGCGCCTCGACCGCCTCCTGCACCGTCATCCCGTGATCGACCAGATTCAGGATCGCCTGCATCGCCGAGGGGAAGATCCGCAGCGCCCCGGGCAGACCCAGCGCGAAGCGCGGGCTGCCGTCCTTCAGCACGATCATCGGCGCCATCGAGGTCGGCACCCGCTTGCCCGGCGCGACCGACAGCGCCTTCCCGGGATGCGGATCGAAATTGTACATGTAGTTGTTGGGGATCATCCCCGTCCCCGGCACCATGAAGCGCGCGCCGAAGAGCCCGTTGATCGTGTGCGTCGCGGTGACGATCATGCCGTCCCCATCGGCCACGGTGATATGGGTGGTGTTGCGGCTCTCGTAGCCCGGCGGCACCGCGCCCGGGCCGCCCGCACCGCGCAGCCGCCCGCGGCAGGCCTCGCCATAGTCCTTGGAGATGAGCTTCTCCACCGGGATGTCGACGAAATCGGGATCGCCCGAGGCGGCGCGGCGGTCCTCGAAGCCGACCCGGATGGTCTCGGCCAGAAGATGCAGCCGCTCGGCGGAATCGAAGCCCATCGCCGCCAGGTCGTAGCCCTCGAGGATGTTGAGCATCTGCGCCACATGCACCCCGGAGGAGGCGGGCGGCGGCGGCCCGGCGATGTCATGGCCGCGATAGCTGCCGAAGACCGCCTCGCGCTCGCGCGGGACATAGCCTTCCAGATCGGCGAGCGACACCAGCCCCTCTTCCGCGCCGTCCCGCGCCAGGCGGTCGACCAGCGCCCGGCCGAGCGCGCCGCCATGCAGCGCCGCGGCGCCCTCCTTCGCGACCAGCCGCAGGCTCTCGGCATAGTCGGCCTGGACGATCCGCTCCCCGGCTTTCACCGGCTGGCCGCCGGGCAGGAAGATCGCCGAGATCTCGGGATCGGCGCTCATGTCCGCGGCGTGGCGCTCGATATTCGCGCTGAGGTAGTTCGTGGCGCGGAAGCCCGCGGCGGCACGGTGGATCGCCGGGGCGATGACATCGGCGAAGGGCAGCGCGCCATGGGCCTCGTGCATCTTGCACCAGCCCGCCAGGTTGCCCGGCACCGCGACCGAGGCCGCGCCGACGAGATTGCGGCGGCCCTCGGTCTCCATGTAGTCGGGCAGGCTGTCGGAGACCGGGCGGAACTGGTCCGGCCGCGCCGCCGCGGGCGCCTGGGAGAGGCAGTCATAGACCGTGTGCCGCCCGTCGGGCAGGCGCAGATGCGCCACGCCGCCGCCGACGATGCCGACCATCATCGGCTCGACCACGGTCAGCGCCAGCAGCGCCGCGACCGCCGCGTCCACGGCATTGCCGCCGAGCGCCAGCATCTCCTGCCCGGCCGCGGAGCCGAGCGGATGGTTGGTCACCACGACGCCGCGGGCACTGGTCGCGGGCAGCTTGCGGCAGGTGAAGGGCAGCTTTCGGGCAGCAGGGCTCATCGGACTCGTCTTCTTCTTGCGGATGGAGGGACGCGGACCCGGCAGCGCGCGGATCCGCAGATGGAGGCAGGGCGCCCCACAGGGGCGGCGCCGGAACGGCGCGGAAGGTTGGCGCGGCGGCTCATCTCCGCCAGCCGCGGGCGCGGTCCACGGCATCGGCAAAGCGCGCCATCCGCGCCTCCCGGTCCGTGTCCCGCGGAGCGATTTCGTCACGCGGCGGCAGCGCCGGAAGCGGCGCGCCGAGCGCGGCCGCGGCAAGCTGCGCGGCGCCGAGCGCGGTCAGTTCGTCATGGCCCGGGCGCAGGATCGCCGCGCCGGTGGCATCGGCCAGCATCTGGCAGAGATAGCCCGAGCGGGCCAGCCCGCCATCGACCGAGATCCGCGCGACCGGCGCCCCCTCGGCCATCCGCGCGACGATCTGCGCGGCGCGCAGCGCGATCCCCTCGACCAGCGCCTGCGCCATGTCGGCCCGGCTGGTCGCGCCGGTCATACCAAGGTACATCCCCGCCGCGCTGCCGTCCCAATAGGGCGCGGCCAGTCCCGAAAGCGCCGGGACGAAGGCCAGGCCGCGGTCGATCGCGGGCGGCGCCCCGAAGCCCGAAAGCGCCTCGGGACCGTCCAGCAGCCCGATCCGCATCGCCCATTCCACCGCCGCGCCCGCGGCATGGACGCCGCCCTCGACGGCATGGGCGGTCTCGGCGCCGATCTGCCAGGCGATGGTCGGCAGGAGGCCCTCGGGCACCCTGCCCCGCCCCGCGGTCAGCGCCAGCGCGAAGGCGCCGGTGCCGAAGGTGATCTTGGCATCGCCCGGCGCGCGGCAGCCATGGCCGTAGAGCGCCGCCTGCTGGTCCACCGCCGCCGCCATGACCGGCACGCCGCCGATCCGGCCGAATTCTCCGGCGGTGGGGCGGATCTCCGGCAGGCAGTCGACGGGCACGCCGAAAAGGGCGCAGAGCTCCGGGTCCCATTGCCCGGTCTCCAGCGACATCAGCGACGTGCGCGAGGCGGTGGTGATATCGGTGGCCGCGACGCCCGCGAGGTTCTGCAGGAAATAGGCATCCGTGGTGCCGAGCCGCAGCCGCCCGGCGCGATGCGCCGCCCGGACCGGTTCGGACTGCGCCATCAGCCAGCCGAGCTTCGAGGCGGAGAAATAGGGATCGAGCGGCAGACCGGCCCGCGCGCGCACCAGCGCCTCGGAGGCTTTCATGGCGGCCAGCTGCGCCTCGGTGCGCCGGTCCTGCCAGACCAGCACCGGCGACAGCGCCTCGCCGGTCAGCGCGTCCCAGGCCAGGCAGCTCTCGCCCTGGTTGGCCAGCGCGATGGCATCGATCGGCCCGGCCGCGGCGATCACCGCGCGCAGGTTTCCCAGCAGCTCGGCCGGGTCCTGCTCCACCCGGTCGGCGGCGGGGAAATGCTGGGCATGGCGGAGCGCATGGACGATGCGGGCGCCGCCCCGGTCGTCGGCCAGGAGGCCGCGGGTCGAGGTGGTGCCCTGGTCGAGCGCGAGGATCCGCAAGGCTCAGCCCTCCCTGTCGAGCCGAAGATGCAGCTCGGCGGGCAGATCGGCAAGGGCGGGCACGTCGAGGCGCAGCGGCGTCTCGGGCGCGGCATTGACGCTGGCGGCGGCGTATTCGCGGCCCTCCGGCCCGGCCAGGACCAGCCTCCCGCGCACCCGTCCCTCGGCGCGGAGGTTGAGCGTCACCGCGCGGCCCGGCACCAGCGCCTGCGGCACGACATAGCGCAGCCCCGGCCCGGGCGCGAGCGCCGGGCGCGGCGCCTCCGCGGCCAGCGACCCGGCCAGATCGGCCGCGATCCGCCGCGCCATGCGCCGCCCTTCGTCCCAGCAGTAGCCCGCGGTCTCGACCGGATGCAGCACATTGCCCGCGACGAAGACCAGCGGATCGGAGCTGCGCCCCTCGGCATCGATCCGCGGGCCCTGCGTGCCGGCATCGAGCGCCAGGCCGCTGGCGCGGGCCAGCGCCGCCTCGGGGGTGAAGCGGCCCGAGAAGATCACGCCGTCGCAGCCGATCCGATGCTCCGTCCCGTCCGCCAGCCGCAGCCGGACGCCCGAGACGCGGCCCCGGCCCTCGATCCCCAGGATCTCGGCGCCGCAATGGAGCGGCACGCCGAAGAGGCGCGGCAGCAGTCCGAAGGCCCGCCGGGTCTGCACCCGCGGCCGGGTTTCGACCATGGCGGCCGGGCGGATGCCGTGGCGGCGGCAGCTCAGCAGCGCCGAGAGCGCGACCAGCTCGCTGCCGATCACCACCGGCCGGGCGAAGGGCGCGCGGCCCTCCTCGTAGAGGAAGGACTGCAGCGCCGCGGTGTTCATCACCCCGACCGGACGCATCCCGGGCACCAGGCTCTGGGCGCGGGTGGTCTCGCGGTTGCCGGTGGCCAGCAGGATGCGCCGGGCGCGGAGCTCCTGCGGGCCGTCGGTGGTGGCCAGCTCCAGGATCCCGCCGGGGCGGATCGCAGTGACGCTGGTGCGGGTGCGGATCTCGGCGCCGGCCGCCTCCGCCGCTTCGACGAGCCGGGCGGCATAGGCCGGGCCGGTCAGCACGCGGCGGAATTCGCGCAGCCCGAAAGGCGGATGGCCGCAATGGCGCGGGATGCCCCCGGCCGTCTCGAACCGCTCCAGCACCACGACGCGGGCGACGCCCAGCCGCCTGAGTTCCGCCGCGGCGCCGAGCCCGGCCGGCCCGCCGCCGATGATCGCGACATCCCAGATCTGCCCGCTCATGCCCCGGCCTCCGCGGCGATCGGCCGGGAGAGCCGGTCATCGGCCATCGAGGACAGCCGCGCGAGGCAGTTGAAGCCCTGGCAGCGGCCCATCGCGCAGCGGGTGCGGCGGCGCAGCCCGCCGAAATCCCCGGGCGGCAGCGGGCTGTCGAGCGCGGCGCGGATCTCGCGCGCGGTGACCATCTCGCAATGGCAGACGATGCCGTCATGGCCCGGCGCCTGCCAGTCGCGCGGCAGGTGCTCGGCGAGGTTCGGCATCACCGGCACCGGCGGATCGGCGGGCGGCGCGGCGGCATGGCCCGCCCCCTGCCAGAGCCCGAAGACATGGCGCGCGATGCCGAGCGCCGCGGTCAGCCCGGTGGAGCGGATGCCGCCGGCGCAGAAATAGCCCTGCTCCGGCTCGGCATGGACGCGGTATTCCTTACGGTCGGAGGCGGGGCGCAGCCCGGCATAGACCGCCGTGACCGGCATCTCCGCCAGTCCCGGGACCAGCCGGCCGGCATGGGCGATCAGCGTCTCCAGCTCGGGGCGGGTCACTTCGGGGCGCTCGCGGTCCTCCTGCTCCTCGGCGGTGGGGCCGACCAGCAGGTTGCCGAAGATCGTCCGGGTCAGCACCACGCCCTTGGTCCGCTCGGTCGGCACCGGCAGCAGGATGGTGCGCAGGAGCGCGGCGGAGGCCTTGTCGAAGACCACGAACTGCCCCTTGCGGGGGCGGATCTCGAAACGCGACCGGCCGAGCAGCAGCGCCTCGATCCGGTCGCCCTGGTTGCCCGCGCAATTGACGACGCTGGCCGCGGTCAGGGCCGTGTCGCCCGCCTGCAGGTGCCAGATCCCGCCCTCGCGCCGCGCCGCCGAAAGCGGCGCGTTGAAGAGGAAGCGCGCGCCCAGCATCTTCGCCTGGGTGGCATAGGCCAAGGGCGCCGACCAGGGATCGACCAGATGCTCGCGCGGGACCAGCAGCGCGGCGCGGACCGAGGGGGCGATCTGCGGCTCGCGCTCCAGCGCCTCGGCGCCGGTGACGATCCTTGCATCCCCGACGCCATTGCCATGCGCCTGGGCCAGCAGCGCGGGCAGCCGCGCCTCTTCCTCGGCGGTCCAGGCGGCGACCATCGCGCCGGTCTCCAGAACCGGCAGGTTCATCGCGCCGCGGATCTCCATGTATTCGCGGTAGCCGTCCTGCATGCAGGCGAGCTCCAGCGAGCCCGGCGGCGCGTCGAAGCCGGTATGCAGGATCGCGCTATTGGCCTTGGAGGCGCCGGAGAGAATGTCGGGCGCCGCCTCGATCACCGCGACCCGCGCGCCTTCCAGCGCAAAGCGCCGCGCCATCGCGCAGCCGACCACCCCGGCCCCGATGATCGCCACATCCGCGTCCGTGCCTGCCCCGACCAAGTTCCGCCTCCATTATCCGTCCGCCTCCGGCGTCCGGGGCGCGGGTCGAGCCGTGCACCTTTTTGACCGTATCCACAATATTACCCGGAAAATATCGGCCGTATGGTCAATCAGATGCCTAAAATAGCCGCATCCGGGCAGATTCATGCCCGGATGCAGGCAAGCTCAGGGTGTCCCCGCCACCACGATTTCGACCCCGGCCGCCAGCAGCGCCGCCGCCAGCCCCGCAGGCGGCGCGCGGTCGGTCACCAGCCGGTCGATCACCGCCAGAGGCGCCACCTCGAAGACCGCAGCGCGGTCGAGCTTGGCGTGGTCGGCCAGCACCGTGACCTGCGCGGCGCGATGCGCCATGGTCCGCGCCAGCTCGGTCTCGCGCAGGTCGTAATCCATGATCCCCCCCTGCGTCACCGCGCCGACGGTCAGCACCGCATGCCCGGCGGTGAAGCTGGCGATCTGCTCGATCGCCAGAGCGCCCAGCGTCTCGCGCCCTTCCGAGGCGACCTCGCCGCCCAGCAGATAGGCCCGGTTGCGCCCTTCGGAGGCCGCCATCAGCCCGGCGATCTCGGGGGAATTGGTGATGACCGTGATGCCGCCGCGCCGCGCCAGCGCCCGGGCGAAGGCGATCGTGGTCGAGCCGGCATCGACGAACAGCACCGCGCCCTCCTCGAAAAGCGCCGCCGCATGGCGCCCGATCGCCGCCTTCTCTGCCGCCTGCGTCACCATCCGCGAGGCGAAGCTGCCCTCGACCGGCAGCTCGGCGGCGGCCAGCTGCGCCCGCCGCGCCCCGCCATGGAACTTGCGCACCAGCCCCGCCGCGTCCAGCTCGGTCAGGTCGCGCCGGATCGTCTCGCGCGACGTGTCGAACCTGGCGGAAAGCGCGATGACATCGACCTCGCCCTCCTCGTCGACCAGGCGGCGGATCATGTCACGGCGCGCGGATGGCTTCATGCAGGTGCGTCCTCCAGGATCAGGGCCCGGCAGAGGGCACCCTGTTTCCGGATTTTGCCTAATTGAGAAACTTCCGCAATGACAATGCACGACTCATAGCGGCCAGAAGACCGGGATCAGCAGAACTGTTGCCAAACCTGCAATGATGTTCATCGGCAGGCCCACCCGCAGGAAGTCCGAGAAGCGGTAGCCGCCCGCATTGTAGACCAGCGTGTTCGTCTGGTAGCCGATCGGCGTCGCGAAGCTGGCCGAGGCGGCGAACATCACCGCGATCAGGAAGGGCCGCGGGTCGACGCCCAGCTGCTGCGCCAGGCCCGCCGCGATCGGCACCATCAGCACCGCGACGGCGTTGTTGGTGACGAGCTCGGTCAGCACCGAGGTCGCGACATAGACCAGCGCCAGCGCGATCAGCGGGCTGCCCGCCGACAGAAAGGGCGCGATCCAGCCGACGATCATCGCCACCGCGCCGCTCTGCTCCAGCGCGGCGCCGATCACCAGCATCGACACGATCAGCAAAAGGAGCCGCCCGTCGACCGCGGCCAGCCCCTCCTCGCCGTCGACGCAGCCGGTGGCCAGCACCGCCGCCGCGCCGACCAGCGCCAGCGACAGGATCGGCGCGACATTGGCGGCGGCCAGCCCGACCACGGCCAGCAGCACCGCCACTGCGACGGGCGCGCGCCCGCGGCGGTAGCCCCGCGCCGCCGTCTCCGACAGCAGGATCAGCTTCTCCTCCGCGGCCAGCCGCTCGAGATCGGCGGGCGCGCCCTCGACCAGCAGCGTGTCGCCGGACATCAGGGGCACGTCCTCGAGCCCGGCGCCGACCGAGCCGCCGCGCCGGTGCAGCGCCAGCGGATAGGTGCCGAAGCGCCGCCGCCAGCCCAGCGTGCCCAGCCGCCGCCCGACCGCGCGGCCGCCCGGGGCAACCAGCATCTCGACCACCCGGCTGCGCCGCGCCTGTGCCGGCGAAAGCCCGGTCAGGTCGGCGCCCTTGGCCGCGCCCTCGCGGAAGCCCATCAGCTCCACCTCGCGGGTCTTGACGACGATCGTGTCGCCCGGCTCCAGCACCACGGCGGCCAGGTCGCGGCGCAGCGAGACATCGGCGCGGACCACGTCGATCACCCGGCTGCCGCCGCGCTTCAGCGCCGCGATCTCCAAGGGCCGCGCGCCGATCATCGGCGAACCTGCCGGGATCACCAGATTGGCCAGCCAGGAGCGGCCCTCGCGGCGGCCGAGCGCCTCGGCCATGCTCTGCCGCTCGGGCAGGAGCCGCGGCGCCGCCACGGCGAGGAAGAGCCCGCCGACCGCTGCCACCGCAAGGCCCAGCGGCGCGACCTCGAAGAGGCCGAAGGGCTCCAGCCCGAGACTGCGCGACATGCCGTCGACCAGCAGGTTGGTCGAGGTGCCGATCATCGAGACCGTGCCGCCGAGGATCACCATGAAGGAGAGCGGCATCAGCAGCCGCGAGGGCACGGTGCCGACCTGCCGCGCCAGCGCGCCGGCCACCGGGATCAGCACCATCACCACCGGCGTGTTGTTGACCAGCGCCGAGGCGCCCGCCGCAGCGAGGAAGAAGGACAGCAGCGCCAGCCGCGGATGCCGCCCCGAAAGGCGGCCGAGCCCGGCGGTCAGCGCCTCGAGCGCGCCGGTCCGCACCAGCGCGGCGCTGAGGACGAACATCGCGCCGATCGTGGCGGGCGCCGGGTTGGCGATGGCCGCCAGCACCTGGTCGGGGCCGACGAGCCCCAGCGCCAGCGCCGCGGCGGCGCCGGTGAAGGCGACGATATCGGCCGGCCAGCGCTCGGCGAGGAAGGTGGCGAAGACGCAGGCGATCAGCGCCAGCGCCAGGAAGGGAGCAAGGAAACCGGGATCGAAGAACATCGAGTGGCCAAGGCGGAAGAGGTGGGGAACGGCCGGACCGGGCACCTCCGCAGCGCCGGGACCGGGTCGGGAAACGTCGTCTTCATCGAAATTGCCAAGGGAGGATACTAGCGGCGCGCCGCGGCGGCGGCAATCTCCGCCGCACGGGCGGGCCACGGCCCGGCGGGACTTGGCGCATTTGTCACAAAAACGAAAAGCTCCTGCAGCAAAACTGTCACCACCCGGACCTAAGACCCCGCCGGAACAGCACAAGGGCCGCCCCGCGCCGGGCGCCGCAATCCGAGGGACTCACATGATCCGCACCGTCACGGTTTCCGCACTCGCCCTGGCCGCCTCGCTGGCCGTGGCCAAGGCCGACGACGCCACCCAGATCCAGTGGTGGCACGGCATGGGCGGCAAGAACCAGGAGGTCATCAACGAGATCTCCCGCAAGTTCAACGACGCCCAGTCCGCCTGCGCGCTGACCCCGGTCTCCAAGGGCACCTACGAGGAGGCCCTGGCCTCGGGCATCGCCGCCTTCCGCTCGGGCGAGCAGCCGAACATCCTGCAGGTCTTCGACGCCGGCGCCGCGACCATCATGAACGCGCCCGGCGCGACGATCCCGGCCGAGGACCTGATCACCCAGGCAGGCTACGGCTTCGACCGCGAGGCCTTCATCAACGGCGTGCGCTACTTCTACGCCGATGCGGACGGCAAGTTCGTCGGCATGCCGTTCAACTCCTCGGCGCCGATCATGTACATCAACACGCAGGCCTTCGAGAAGGCCGGGGTGGAGCCGCCGAAGACCTGGGAAGACTTCGAGGCGATCGCGCCGAAGCTGAAGGACGCGGGCTACATCCCGATGACCGCCTCGCAGCTGACCTGGATGTTCTTCGAGAACTTCTTCTCGCGCAACGACATCCAGATGGCCTCGAACAGCAACGGCTACGATTCGGTCGAGGGCACCACGATCAACGCCACCGATCCCGATCTGGTCATGATGTTCGAAAAGCTGAAGGCCTGGCATGACGAAGGGCTCTTCGGCTTCTACGGCGCGGGCTGGTCGGACAACCAGGCGCCCTTCGAGCAGGACAAGGTCGCGATGTGGATCGGCTCCTCCGGCTCCTTCGGCGGGCTGCAGCAGACCGCGGAAATGCCCTTCTCGGCCGTCTTCATGCCCTATTGGGACGCGATCGAGGGCGCGGGCACCAACAGCTTCATCGGCGGCGCCGCGCTCTACGCGATGGCCGGCCATGACGAGGCGCAGAACAAGTGCACCGCCGACTTCTTCCAGTTCCTGACCTCGCCGGATGTGCAGGTCTTCTGGCACAAGTCGACCGGCTACGTGCCGATCACCAATGCCGCCTACGAGCAGGCCAAGGCCGAGGGCTGGTACGAGGAGCAGCCGGTGGCCGAAGTCGGCATCCAGCAGCTGAGCCTGCCGGGCGGCGAATGGTCCAAGGGCTACCGCCTGGGCTTCTACCCGCAGATCCGCTCGGTCGAGGAGCGCGAATTCAACCGCATCTTCTCGGGCGAGACCTCCGTCCAGGAGGCCTTCGAGACCATCAAGTCCGAAGGCGACAAGCTGCTGGCGCGCTTCGCCAAGACCTCGGGCTGAGCCCCACCGATCCAGGACCGGGGCGGCCGAGAGGCAGGCCCCGGTCCCTGCCGTTCCAGACGCCGCCTGCACCGCTCCGGGAAACCCGCCTTGGCCGAGATCACCGACACCACCGCCCTTCGCGGGCTCTTCCGCCGCCGGACCGCCCGGCCGGCCGCAGCGCCCGAGCCCGCCAAGCGCGTGCAGTTCGACCGCCCGCTGCTGCCCTGGATCTTCATCGCGCCGCAGCTGATGGTGGTGGCGATCTTCTTCTACTGGCCCTCGGTCCAGGCGGTGACCTCGTCCTTCTACATCGAGGATCCGTTCGGCTTCGGCGCGACCTTCGTCGGCTTCGACAACTACCGCGACGCGCTGGGAAGCGCCGAGTACCACCGCGTGGCGCGCTTCACCGCGGTCTTCACCCTCGCCGTCACCGCGCTGTCGCTGGGGCTCGGCCTGCTGCTGGCGGTCAAGGCGGATGCGGTGATCCGCGGCGCCTCGGCCTACAAGACGCTGCTGATCGCGGTCTATGCCATCGCGCCGCCGGTGGCGGGGCTGATCGGCATGATGTTCTTCGACATGCATATCGGCCCCTTCGTGACGCTGGCCTCCTGGCTGGGCTGGGACATGCAGGTCGGCATCGACTATTTCGACACCGCCTTCGCGATGATCGCGGTCGCCGTGTGGAAGCAGATCCCCTACAACTTCATCTTCTTCCTGTCGGGGCTGCAATCCGTGCCGGTCTCGGTGCGCGAGGCGGCGGTGATCGACTGCCGCAACGGCTGGCGGCGGTTCCGCACCGTGACGCTGCCGCTGCTGGCGCCGACCGCCTTCTTCCTCTTGATCATCAACATCACCTACGCGCTCTTCGACACGTTCGGCATCATCGACGTGATGCTGAAGGACAAGCCCGCCAACAACCCGGTCACGCTGGTCTACAAGGTCTACAATGACGGCTTCCGCGGCAATGACATCGGCGGCTCCTCGGCGCAGTCGGTGATCCTGATGCTGGTGGTCTTCGCGCTGACCATCCTACAGTTCCGCGTGCTGGAAAAGCGCATCCATTACAGCTGAGCCCGTCCGATGCACCGCACACGCCCCTTCGACCACCTGATCCTGATCCTCGGCGCGCTCTTCCTGATGCTGCCGGTGCTGGTCGCCTTCACCACCTCGACCCATACCGCGGCAGAGATCCACAGCCGCGGCCTGCAGATCCTGCCCGGGGACAATTTCGCCGGGACCTACGGCACGGTGCTGACCCACAAGGGCGGCTTCACCGGCCAGGTCACCGGGCTGCGGATGCTGATGAACTCGATGATCCTCGGGCTCGGCTTCGCGGTGGGCAAGATCGCGCTGTCGATGATGGCGGCCTATGCGCTGGTCTATTTCCGCTTCCGCCACGCGACGCTGCTGTTCTGGATGATCTTCACCACGCTGCTGCTGCCGCTGGAGGTGCGCATCGTGCCCTCCTTCCAGGTGATGGCCGAGCTGGGGCTGATCAACACCTATCCCGGGCTGATCGTGCCGCTCCTGGCCTCGGCCACCGGCACGTTCTACTTCCGCCAGTTCTTCAAGTCGGTGCCCGACGAATTGCTGGAGGCGTCGCGGATCGACGGCGCCGGGCCGCTGAAATTCTTCTTCGACATCCTGGTGCCGCTGTCGCGGACGATGATGGCGGCGATGTTCATCATCATGTTCGTCTATGGCTGGAACCAGTATCTCTGGCCGATGCTGATGACCACGGACGAGGGGATGTTCACGCTGATGCGCGGCATCAAGTCGATCCTGCAGGTCTGGGTCGGCAGCCAGATCCCCGATTACAACCTGGCCTTCGCCCTCGCGGTGCTGGCGATGGTGCCCCCCGTGGCGGTCGTCGTCATCTTCCAGCGCTGGTTCATCAAGGGCCTGACCGAGAGCGACAAGTAAGGAGCCGTCCCCATGGGATCCATTTCCGTCAGCCAGGTCGGCAAGACCTATCCCGGCGCGGCCGCGCCCTCGGTCTCGGGCGTCGACCTGGAGATCGCCGATGGCGAGTTCCTGGTGCTGGTCGGCCCCTCGGGCTGCGGCAAGTCCACGCTCCTGCGGATGATCGCCGGGCTGGAGACCGTCACCGAGGGCACGATCTCGATCGGCGGGCGCGAGGTGAACACCGTCGACCCGGCCGACCGCGACATCGCCATGGTGTTCCAGAACTACGCGCTCTACCCGCACATGTCCGTGCGCGACAACCTCGCCTACGGGCTGAGGAACCGCCGCGTGCCGAAGCCCGAGATCGACGCCCGTGTCGCGGAGGCCGCCCGCATGTTGGAGCTCGGCCGCTATCTCGACCGGAAGCCCCGCGCGCTCTCGGGCGGGCAGCGCCAGCGCGTCGCCATGGGCCGCGCCATCGTGCGCGAGCCGGCCGTCTTCCTCTTCGACGAGCCGCTCAGCAATCTCGACGCCAAGCTGCGGGTGCAGATGCGCGGCGAGATCAAGCAGCTGCAGGCCCGCCTCGGCACGACCTCGGTCTATGTCACCCATGACCAGCTGGAGGCGATGACCCTGGCCCACCGGCTCGTCGTGCTGAATGGCGGCCGGGTGGAGCAGGTCGGCCGTCCGCTGGAGCTCTACCACCAGCCGGCCTCGGCCTTCGTCGCGGGCTTCATCGGCTCGCCGGCGATGAACCTGCTCGATGCCGACTGCCTGGGCGGGCAGGTCCGGCTGGGCCCGGCGGTGATGCAGATCCCGGGCGTCCCCGACGGGCCGGCGATCCTCGGCATCCGCCCCGAGAGCCTGCTGCCCGCCTATCCCGGCAGCGCCGGCGCCTTCGCGCTCGACATCCTCTATGTCGAGGAGCTGGGCGCGCAGCGGCTGGTCCATGGCCAGGTCGGCGGACAGGCGCTGGTCGCCGCGCTGCCCTCCTCGGTCGAGATCGGGCCCGAGCTGTGGCTCTCCCCGGCGCAGGGCTCGCTGCATGTCTTCGACATCGCCACCGGCCGCCGCATCGCCACCCAGGCGCCTGCCCGGGCCTGGCAGGATGCCGCCCCCGCCGTCTGAGCCGGACGCCTTTCGACCTTGGTCGCACAGGACATTTGTCGGACTTCCAATCCGGCCCCCGACAGGGTGACCTCCTGACCGGAACCCCGCCCGCCGCGCCCCGCGGCCGCGGGCACCGGGAGGAGAGAATGCACCAAGCCCATGCCGATCGCGTCCTGGCCAGCGTCACCTCCGGGCAGGCGGCCGCGCGCTCGAAGATCGCCGCGTCCTGGCAGCGCTGCCACGACCGCCACAGGCTCGACCCCGCCGCCGCCTGCCCGCCCGCGCGGCTGGAGCGCCGCCGCCTGGCCGAGCGGCGCGAGGCCGAGGGCCGGCTTCTGCACCTGGCGCAGCCGCGGCTGGGCGAGCTGCACCGCATGATCGGCCATTCCGGCCGCGCGATCTTCCTGACCGACCGCGACGGGCTGGTGCTGCAGGAGGTGCTGCGCCCCGCCGACACGGACGCCTTCGAGCGCGCCGGCCTGCGCGAGGGCGCCGACTGGAGCGAGGCCGCCCAGGGCACCAACGGCATTGGCACCTGCCTGGCCGAGCGCCGCGCGCTGATCATCCACCGCGACCAGCACTACCTGCCGCGCAACACCTCGATGAGCTGCATCGACGCGCCGATCTTCGGCGCGGCGGGCGAGCTTCTGGGCGCGCTCGACATCTCCTCGGCCCGCGCCGACGAGAGCGACAGCTTCAACCCGCTGATCGCCGCCATGGCCGCGCAGATCGCCGCGCAGATCGGCAGCGACCTCTTCCGCGACCGCTTTGCCGGGCACCGCATCCTGCTGGCCGGGGACGGCGCCGATTCGGCGGCGCTGCTGGCCGTGGACCGCGACGACATCGTCACCGGCGCCACCCGCGCGGCGCGGCGGCTGCTGGCGATGGCCGAGGACGGCACGCTTGCCCCGCGGCCGCTGCGCGACCTGACAGGCGAGGCCTCCGAGGGACTCGACGGCGCCGAGCGCGCCGCGGTGATCCGCGCGCTGACCCGCGCCCAGGGCAATGTCTCGCGCGCCGCCCGCGATCTCGGGCTGGGCCGCGCGACCCTCTACCGGCGGATGAAACGGCTGGGGATCGGCGAAACCGGCCCCAGGGTGTTTCACGCCTGAGACAGTCGGGGGCGGCAAACGGATCCGCCCCCGGTGACGCGCCGGGCCCGGCCCGGCATCTTCATTCCCAGAGGCGCCACGCGCCGCATCATTGGCAGGGAGGACAATGCCATGAACGAGATGACCCAGATCGACGCAAGCCGCACGTCGCCGTTCAAGACCCGCTACGACAACTTCATCGGCGGCAAGTTCACCGCCCCGGTCGGCGGCGAATATTTCGACAACATCACGCCGATCACCGGCGAGGTCGTCTGCCAGGTCGCCCGCTCGGGCGCGGCCGATATCGAGCTGGCGCTCGACGCCGCCCATGCCGCCAAGGATGCCTGGGGCCACACCTCGGCCGCCGAGCGCGCCAACACGCTGCTGAAGATCGCCGACCGGCTGGAGGAGAACCTGGACCTGCTGGCCCGCGCCGAGACCTGGGACAACGGCAAGCCGATCCGCGAGACGACCGCCGCGGACATCCCGCTCTCGATCGACCATTTCCGCTATTTCGCCGGCGTGCTGCGCAGCCAGGAAGGCTCGATGTCGGAAATCGACGCCGATACCGTCGCCTACCACTTCCACGAGCCGCTCGGCGTCGTCGGCCAGATCATCCCCTGGAACTTCTCCATCCTGATGGCCGCCTGGAAGCTCGCCCCGGCGCTGGCCGCGGGCAACTGCATCGTGCTGAAGCCCGCCGAGCAGACCCCGGCCGCGATCCTCGTGCTGATGGAATGCATCGCCGACCTGCTGCCGCCGGGCGTGCTGAACATCGTCAACGGCATGGGCGCCGAGGTTGGCGCGCCCCTGGCCAAATCCCCGCGGATCGCCAAGATCGCCTTCACCGGCTCCACCCAGACCGGCAAGCTGATCATGCAGGCCGCGACCGAGAACCTGATCCCGGTCACGCTGGAGCTGGGCGGCAAGTCGCCGAACATCTTCTTCTCCGACGTGATGGCCGAGGATGACGCCTTCCTCGACAAGGCGGTCGAGGGCTTCGTGCTCTTCGCCTTCAACCAGGGCGAGGTCTGCACCTGCCCGTCGCGCGCGCTGATCCAGGAGGACATCTACGAGGAGTTCATCAAGCGCGCCATCGCCCGGGTCGAGGCGATCGTCCGCGGCGACCCGCGCGACATGGCGACCATGGTCGGCGCCCAGGCCAGCCAGGAGCAGCAGGAAAAGATCCTCTCCTACCTGACCATCGGCGTCGAGGAAGGCGCCGAGGTGCTCACCGGCGGCAAGGCGGCCAGCGTCCCGGGCCTGGAGAACGGCTTCTACATCGAGCCGACCATCCTGAAGGGGCACAACAAGATGCGCGTCTTCCAGGAGGAGATCTTCGGCCCGGTCGTCTCGGTGACCACCTTCAAGGACGAGGAAGAGGCGCTCGCCATCGCCAATGACACGATGTACGGGCTCGGCGCCGGCGTCTGGACCCGCGACGCGAACCGCTGCTACCGCTTCGGCCGCAAGATCCAGGCCGGCCGCGTCTGGGTGAACAACTACCACGCCTATCCGGCGCATGCGGCCTTCGGCGGCTACAAGCAGTCGGGCATCGGCCGCGAGACCCACAAGATGATGCTGGACCACTACCAGCAGACCAAGAACATCCTGATGAGCTACAACCCGAACAAACTCGGCTTCTTCTGACCCTCCCCATCGCAGAAGACAGGTGGCGGCCTCCCCTTCCGGGGGAGGCCGTTTCCGTTCCGCCACGGCGGCTGCGTCCTATCGGCCTCACCCGGCAGGCTGCGGCGCCGCGGCGGTGGAGATCCCGCCCCGCTGCGCTATTGTCTAGCCAAAGCAGGCGCCTGACCGCCGCGGCGGGCGCCCGATTGGCAGGCCGAGAGGCCGGGACATAGGGGGAACTGACATGGGGTTTGCCGGAGCCGTGGGAACCTGCCTGCGGAAATACGCGACCTTCGCCGGCCGCGCGCCGCGTTCGGAATTCTGGTGGTTCGCCCTCTTCGTCTATGGCGGGCTCACGGTCTGCGGGCTGATCGACCTGGCGCTTTTCGGCGAGACCGTCACGGTGGAGACCGAAACCGTCAGCAGCGTCCAGTCGGAGACGCAATTCGCCCCCTTCTCCTCGGTCTACGGGCTTCTGGTGCTGCTGCCCTACATTTCGGTCACGGTGCGGCGGCTGCACGATATCGGCCGCAACGGCTGGTGGTACTGGATCATGCTGGTGCCGCTGGTCGGCTTCATCGTGATGCTGGTCTGGATGCTGACCGGCGGCACGCCGGGGCCGAACCGCTACGGCGAGAACCCGCTGCCCGCGACCGGAGACGGCGGCTAGAATGGCGCGCTCCCGGCCCCTCCGGCCGGGCCGCCCTGCCCTCGCCCTCGCGGCGCTCGTGCTCTGGGGCGCCATCACCATCCTCGGCGCCAAGCTGATCTACCCGCCCGACATGAAGCTGTCGGATCTGGCGACCAGCGGCATCGGCTGGCACGTGCTGGCGGCGGCGGGGATGCTCGGGGCGCTGATCCGCTGGCAGGGCTGGGACGACCTGGGCTTCCGCGCCCCCGTGCCCGGCACGCTCTGGCTCCTGTGGCTGCCCGGGCTGATGCTGGCCGTGCTCTTCGGCGGCGCGCTGGAGCTCGGACTGCCGGGGCCGGGCGTGGCCGCGCTGGTGCTGGCGAATTCGATGCTGGTGGGACTGTCGGAAGAGACCATGTTCCGCGGCGTGCTCTTCTCCGCGCTCCGCGAAAGGCTGCGGATCTGGCCCGCGATCCTGTGGACGACCGGCGCCTTCGGCGCGGTCCACCTCTTCAACGGCGTTCTCACCGGCGAGGTCGCGGTCTCGGCGCTGCAGGCCGTCGCCGCCTCCTGCACCGGGCTGATGCTGCTCGCGATCCGGCTGCGCACCGGGTCGATCTGGACGGCAATCGCCATCCACGGGCTCTGGGACTGCGCGACCTTCCTCGTCGTGCTCTCGGCCGGCCCGATGCCAGCCGACGGCGGCGCCGGCATGCCGCTGATGCCGCTGCTTCTCGTGCCGCTGCTGCTGGTGCTGCCGGGGCTGCTCTACGGCCTCTGGCTGCTGCGCGGCATCGGGCAGCGCTGAGCCGGTCGCCTCGAAAAGCCCGACGGGACGGCCACGAAGTCTCATGTGCAGGGAAACGGGTCCGCGTCTTCGCGACCCCGCCCCGAAAGCCGGCCGTTTCGGCGGCCATGGAGAACGATGGTCCGGCTTCGGACAGCCTTTGGGCTGCACCATGAGCTTTCCGACGCAATCAGCCCGCATCCTGCCGGAATGGACGGAACGCGGGCCCCGTGCTGCGGAGGCACGGGCGGTGTTGGGGGACCACCGGACAGCGGGCTGCTACTTGAGGGGGGACACCGCAGGCCGCCGCCGGTACGGGGGTAACCGCCGGGTCGCGGCAAGGTTCCCGCCGCTGCCGGAAAAAATCCGCCTCAGGCCGCGCTGCCCGTCCGCCGCTCCGCCTTGGGCAGGGGATGACGGCAGGGCAGGAAGCGCACGCCGTCAAGCGCCGCCTCGAAAAGCCGGTCCGGGCTGGCATGCAGATAGCCCGGCAGCAGCGTCTTCACGATCCGGTCGACCCCGGTGAGGAACTTCACCGTCGCCTCGGGCGCGGCGCCGCGGTCGCGCACCAGCGCCATGTAGCCGCCCAGATGCGCCTCCATCCAGTCGCGCAGCGCGACCGGGCTGGCCTCCCGCGGCAGGTCGCGGACGAGGTCGCGGTCGAAAAGCACCATGCCGCCGCCGAAGCAGGCGGCGTGGTAGGCGGCGCTGCGGTTGCCGGTGGCGCGGCAGGCCTCGGTCGCGCCGGCCCGCAGCCCGGCCAGATGGGGCCCCGCCCCGAAGACCGAGAAGCCGGCCGCCCCGGCCGCGCGGCGCATCGCCAGCGGCGCCTCGGCCACTGGCCCGCAGACCAGGCGCATGCGCGCGGGCATCGCCGGGTCCGCTTGCGGGTACCAGGCGATCATCGCCGTGCCGAAGCCGACCTGGCTGCTGCCGGGGCGCAGCTCCACCGCCGCGTCGGTGCCGATCGCGGCCAGCCCCGTTCCCGGGCCCATCAGCTCGCGCATTGCCGCCGATACCTCGCCCTCGTAGAGCGCGTGGTGGTAGAGCGGCAGATGGACATTCTGCATGCGCAGAAGCGGCGTCGAGGACGGCATCGGCAGGTTCCGGTGATGAGCGCAATTGAGACGTATTCGTCCCCAAATTGACTATCAGACGTTTAAAATCCGTTCGATTGATTCCGGGAAAACTGGTTGACGGCCCCGCGGCGCTCAGCGCGTCGGCAGGTAGGTATCCGCCGCCTCGGCGCCGCGCTGGCCCAGCGGGCGGGGACGGCCGATCGTGCTGTCCTCGGCGGTGCGCCGCTCCAGCTCCGCATTCAAGGCCGCGCCGAAGAGCACCGAGAGCGCGCTGATGAAGAACCAGATCTGCAGCGCCACCACCGCGCCCAGCGAGCCGTAGAGGCGGCTGAGCGCCGCGAAATGCTCCAGGTAGAAGGTGAAGCCCAGCGAGGCGATCGCCCAGAGCGCGGTCGCGGTCAGCGCGCCGGGGCTCAGCCAGGGCACCCGCGCCGCCCGCCGGTTCGGCCCGACGCGGTAGAGCAGCCCCAGGGACAGCAGCACCAGGCCGGTCGCGATGCTCCATTTCGCCACCCGCAGCAGCGTCTCCGCGAGGAAGGAGACCGGGATCTGCGACAGCACCACCGGCAGGAGCACCATCAGCGCCAGAACCGCGGCGGTCAGGCCCAGGAGCAGGAGCGTCAGGACGAGCGCGCTGGCGAATTCGCCGAGCCCGCGGCGGTTCTGCTCGCCATAGACGGTGTTCAGCCCGCGGGTCAGCGCGCCGACCCCGGCCCGCGCCGACCACAGCGCCACGAAGAGCGACACGCCCCCCGCCCAGCTCAGCGCCGCGGGCGGCGCCGAGACCAGCGCGGCGACCTGGCCCGCGACCAGCTCGTAGGCGGCGGTCGGGATCAGCCGCGAGAGCAGCGCGAGCTGGGGCTGGATGTCGAGCGGATCGGCGAAGACCGCCCAGACCGAGACCAGGGCGGTGATCGCCGGAAACAGCGACAGCAGGCTGTAGAAGGCCACCCCGGCGGCGATCAGCCCGAGATTGCGCCGGTCGATCTGCGCCAGCGCGCCGCCGAGCGCGGCCAGCCAGACCGCCTTGCGGGAGCGCGGCAGCAGGACCATCTCAGCCCCGCCCGCTACGGGCGGGGCGGCCCGCCTGGCAGGACGGGTCGCCGCCGCCGCCCCGCCGCGCCGGCAGGCCGTCGCCCGCCTCGCGGCAGGCGGGCCGGTCGGCGCGGCACGGCATCAGTGCCGCCCGTTCGGCAGCGGCATCTCCTCTTCGGAGGGCATCTTCGCCTCCATCGACTTCGCCAGGTCGTCGAGCTCCTCGGCGAGGTCCTCCATCGTCGCCTCGGCGCTCTCCTTCGCGTCTGGGCGGCTGCGCAGCGCACGGGCCGCGGCGGCGATCGCCAGGGCGCCCAGCCCCGCGACCAGCGGCCCGCTGGCCGAGCGCATCTGCGACTTGCGCTTCTCGTCGCGGCGGCGGTCCTCGGCGTCGCGCTGCAGCTCCAGCGCCTCGAGCCGCGCCTTCAGCACCTTGACCAGCGCCTCGGTATCGCGGCCGGCCTCGGCCATCGCCTCTTCCGCGCGGTGGCGGAACCGGGTCATGCGGGTTTCCGGCTCGGGGCGGCGGCGCAGCCGCGAGGCGCCCCAGAGCGCCAGGGCCGCGGCCCCGCCGATCGCGGCGGTGCGGCCGGGATTGGCCTTGGCCGCCGAGAAGGCCAGCTTGCCGGCATCGCGGCCGCAGGAGGCGGCCAGCGCCGCCGCCTCGGCCCAGAGATCGCCGCGGCCCAGCCGGCCGGAGAGCTGCTCCAGCGTGTCGGCCAGCGCGTCGCGCTGATCCTTCAATTCGCGTTCCAGATCGTCCTGGGTCAGTTTCCTGGCCATCGTCCCGTCTCCTTCCGTTTCGTCGGTTTCAGGTCATGGCCGGAGCGCTAGCGGCGGTCCCGCCGCCGGCGCTCCCGCCGGGAATTCGGTATCAGCCCCCGCAGAAGCAGCCCGCCGGCCAGAAGGCACAGAAGCGCCGCTGCCGCCGCCCCGGCTGCCACCAGCCCGTCCGCCGAGGATTCCTCCCAGCCGGACTCGACCAGCTTCTGGACCGCCACTTCCGCGGCGAAATTCAGTGCCGTCATCCCCAGCACGGCGGCAAAGACTGCCAGCCCGATGGCGAAGATGGCGCGGTGCAGGGCCCGCTCGATGCGCGCCTTCACCAGATCGACTTCGCCCTGAAGCAGGGCGCCGGCCTGGCGGATCAGAATGGAAACGAGCGACTCGTCCCCAGGTTCCCGCCCGCTCATGACGAAATTCCGGCCATTGCGCCGGGCAGGAAGAGAGCGGGGAACACATTCTGGGTCATCGGGTCACGTCAATCTGCAGGTCAATCCAGTCTCGAGGATATTGCAGCCAGACGGGCGGCCCCGCAAGGGACCGCCCAGGAGGGGCGCAGGGGGTTACCCCTCGTATTCGGGCATTTCCTTGAGCTGCTCCTCGGTCGCGTTGACCTGGATGCGCAGCTCGTCGCCGCCATTGAGCTTCTCGATATTCATCTGGTCGAAGCCCAGCTCGACCCGCTTCTCGCCGATCCCGAGGAAGCCGCCGACATCGACGATCGCCTTGCCGGGCTGGCCGTCGGCCGTCATCGCGACCTCGTGGACCTCGCCGATGCGCTTGTCGTTGAGGTCGTAGACCCGCGCGCCGGTCAGCTGTTCGGTCGTCACGTCGCCGATATCGGCGGTCACGTAGTCTGCCGAACCGGCATCGGTCCCGGCCTGCTGCATGTCCTCGCCGGCATCTTCGACTGCGGCGCCTGCGCTGGTGGCGGCCCCGGCCAGCGCGTCGCCGGCACGGTCAGCGGCCTCGCCCACGCCCTCGGCTGCGCTCTGCATGTCCTGCTGCGCGCTCTGGGCCATGTCGGACGCCTTGTCGCCGGCGGCATCAAGCGCCTGCTCGCCCTGGGCGGTCTTCTCTTCCGCCCAGTCGGCCGCGTCCGAGCCGGCATCGCCGACCGTTTCGGAGACCGAGCCCGTCGGCGCCACGGCTGCGCCGGCATCGGCGCCGTCCATCGCGGCCGGATCGGCCGGGGGCTCGTAGGCCGGGGCGTTCTCCAGCGTCTCGCGGTCGGAGGTGAAGACGACCATCCAGTCCTGCGCGGCGGCGGTGTCCGGGACGAATTCGAGCTTGTCCATCGAGATCGCCACCTGCTTCTCGCCGATGCCGAGGAAGCCGCCGACATCCACGAGGATCGCCTCGATCTGGCCGTCCTGGCTCATCAGCACGTCGCCGATTTCGCCGACATCGGCATAGTCGTCGCGCGGATCGGCCGGAGCGGTGTCCCCGGCGGCCATGTCGTCGGCCTCTTCGGCGCCGTTGCCGACCCCGTCAACTGCGGAGCCGTCCGCCGACATGGCGGCCTCTTCCGGCGCCGCGGCGTAGACGCGGGCGCCGATGAATTGCGATGCGCGGACCTCGTCACCCGTGGGGCTGTAGGCGAAGCCGCTTTGCTCGTCTGCGGTCTGGGCGCTCAGCGGCGTCGCCAGAACGAGCGCGAGGGCGGTCGATGCAACATAGAACCTGGTCATGTCTTTCTCCCGAAGTTTCCGGATCGTTGACTTGCGATCTGGGAGGGAAACCGCGGGAGGGGTCGGAATGTTCCGGAGAAGCTCTTGAATTAAATCGGCTTTCGGCGGGAACCTGCCGACGGGCTCCGGCGTTGCGCGCGCGGAGGCCCTTACACGGCCTCGGCCGGGAAGCCCGGAACCTCGGTGGCGAAATCCTCGGCCCGCGCCCAGGGATAGGGCATGACATAGCCCTCCCGCGACGCCGGATCGCGCGCCGCATTGGCCCGGGCCCGGCCGCGCCAGGCATCCGCGCTCTGCCGGAAGGGCGCGGGATCGGCGTCATAGCCTGCCCCCAGCCAGTGGCGCATGCAGCGGTCGCGCAGCTCGGCCGCGTCCTCCGGCCGCTTCAGCATCACCCCGGCCTCGGTGTCCCAGCGCAGCGAGCGGCCGTTGAGATTGGCCGAGGAGACGATCGCCTGCCGGCCATCGAAGATCGAGACCTTGGCATGGACGTAGATCTGCGGCGCGCCCTTGACGGTGTCGCGCTCGCCTTCGGAGGCGGCCGGGCGCGGCTGGGCCGGGCAGACCGCGTAGAAGCGGCGGCCGAAAGCCTCGGCCAGCGTCTCGAGGCAGCGGATCTGCAGCGCCTCGGCATGGCGCATGCCGATGCCGTAATCGCTCTGGAAGGCGACATCCTCGGGGGCGGCGGGCAGCATGGCGACAAGGCCCAGCCCCGGCGCCTCGCGTCCGCGCTTCGCCAGCGCGCGCGCCAGCGGCAGGTCCCGCAGGAACTGGGTCTCGAGGAAGATGAACTCCTCCGCGCGGGCGATCGCGTCGCGATGCGCGGCGGCGATCTCGCCCAGCACCGGCCGCGGCCCGAAGAAGGGCAGCGCCACCCGGCGGGCCCGCGACAGCGTGCGCAAAAGCTCGCGCCCCGGTCCCGGGCGCTGCCGCCCCTCGGTCTCGCCGAGGAAGCGGTCGAGATGGGCCTGTGCCTCGCGCGCCACCGGTCCCTCCATCAGCACCTGCACGTCATGCCAGGTCTCGGCGGCGGCGCGGCGGTGCTCGGGCGTGTCCCAGCGGCGCTCGTCGAGATCGAGCCCGCCGATATAGAGCCGCGCCCGGTCGAAGACCGCGATCTTCTGGTGATGGGTGGCGGGCAGCACCTCGGGCAGGATCAGCCGCTTCACCCGCAGCTTTCCGCCGCGCTCCTCGAGATAGCCGGCAAGGCCGGGACTGTCCTCGAGCGCCTGGCGGCGGTCCTCGGGCGCCATCGCGCCGATCGCCTCCGCGGTCTCGCGCAGGTGCTTGCGGATCACCGGCAGCAGCAGGAGCCGCGGCAGCGCGCCCATCCGCGCGGGATGCGGCGCCAGCCGCAGGGTCAGCCGCCCCGCCCCCTCGGGCAAGGCGTCACGCACCGCCTCCAGCGCGCGGGCATGGCCATGGGCCATGCGGTGCAGCTCGGGGCGCGCGATGGCGTCGAAATCCGACAGGACCAGCGTCACATGCACGCCCTTGCCCAGCACATGCGCCAGGAGGTCGGCCCAGCAGCCGCCGACAGCCCGTCCAGCCTCGCCGCGCAGCCGCGTCGAGGGATCGAAGACCCGGAAGGAGGCGTGGATCTCCTGCCGGGCAGAGAGGAATTCCTCCTCCAGCGCCGGATACGCCTCGGCCGCTGTCAGGCAGATGCGCCGCAGCCGGGTTTCGGCGGCGGCCATGCCCGCCAGCACCGTGCCATCCATGGGTCAGTCAGCGCTGGCAAGGTCGAGGGCATGGCCGAGGCCCTCGAAGCTGCTCATCTGCTCTGCCGCCCAGGCCTCGACGCTATGGCGGTGGGTCGCCGCGCGCAGCGAGGCCATGCGGTGGCGCCGCGTCTCCTCGCCCATCGCCAGCGCCCGCTCGATCGCGGCATCCATGGAGCGGTGCGAGAACGGGTTGGTCAGCACCGCATCCGACAGCACCACTGCGGCGCCGGCGAATTCCGACAGCACCAGGCAGCCGTCGCCATCGGTCCGGGCCGAGGCGTATTCCTCGCAGACCAGGTTCATCCCGTCCGCCAGCGGCGTGATCCAGGCGACATCGGCCGCGCGGTAATAGGCGATCAGGTCGCGGAACGGCACCGGGTTCGAGATGAAGGCCAGCGGCTGCCATTCGAAGCTGCCATAGAGCCCGTTGATATGGCCCGCCAGCGCTTCCAGCCCCGACTGCACCTCCTGGTAGGCGGTCATGTTGGCATTCGCCATGACCGAGACATGCATCAGCCGGACCTTGCCGCGCAGGTCGGGACGGCGCTTCAGCAGGCGCTCGTAGGCCTGCAGCTGCTCCACCCCGCCCTTGGTGTAGTCGGTGCGCCCGACCGAGAGGATCAGCCGCTTGCCGTCGAGCTCCTCGCGGATCGCGGCGACCTTCGCGGCGGTCTCCTCGCTGGCGGCGAGCTCCTCGATATAGCTGACATTCACCCCGACCGGCGCGGTCGCGACGGTGATCTCGCGGTCGCGGTAGCGCAGGCGGTGCGGCACGCGGCGGTCCGACAGGGCGCCGCCATCGGTCATCAGGCTCTCGGGCACGTCACGGCGCCCGGTGACCTCGACATCCAGAAGCGACTGCGCGGCGCCGACGAAATTCTCGGCATAGCGCGGGATGTGGAACCCGACCACGTCGCAGGACAGCAGGCTCTGCATGATCTCCTTGCGCCAGGGCAGCACGTTGAACATGTCCGCCGAGGGGAAGGGCGTGTGGTGGAAGAAGGCGATCCGCACATCCGGGCGCAGCTTGCGCAGGTAGCCCGCGACCAGCCACAGGTTGTAGTCGTGGATCCAGACCACGGCGCCGGGATTGGCCTCGGCCGCGGCGGCCTCGGCGAACTTGCGGTTCACCTCCTGGAAGGTCGGCCAGTCCACGGGGTCGTAGTTGTAGCGTTCCTTGAAGTTGTGGAGGATCGGCCAGAACGCCTCTTTCGAGGTGATGTGGTAGAAGCTCGACACCTGCTCGGCGGTCAGCGGCAGGCGGCTGACCCGGTACTTGCCATAGGCGTCGTCGATCTCGACGACCTGCTCGAAGCCCGGATTCTCGGGATCCTCGGCCTGCTTCCAGGCGATCCAGGCGCCGGTCGGCACGTTGCCGAACAGGCTCTTGAGGGTCGGGACGATGCCGTTCGGCGACTTGTTCTCGCGGAACTCCACCTTTCCGTCGACCTCGACCTCCTCGTAGGGCTGGCGGTGATAGACGATGACCAGATCACTTGGCATGGGCGGTGGCTCCTGTCGGATGAAGATCGAAATGGACGATGGCCTCGGCGATGCCCGCGCAGCCATGCCGCTCGGCATGGTGCAGATGCGGGTGCTCGCCCTGGGCCAGCGCCTCCTTCAGGGGTGCTTCGGAATTGCCGACCGCAACCGCAGGCACCCCGGCCGTCAGCAGCGAGTAGTCGTTGAGCGTGTCGCCCGCGGCCAGCACGCGGCCCTCGGCGATCCCCAGATGCGCCAGCAGGCGCTTCAGCGACGGGCCCTTGGAGATGCCCCTGGGCAGCACGTCGAAATAGCGGTTGTCCGAGATCAGCCAGTCATGGCCCATCTCCTCGACCGCGGCCTTGGCGCCCTCGTCGAATTCGTCGGCGATCAGGTCGTAGCTGACGCGGTAGCGGAAGGGCGTCGGCTGCAGCTTCAGCCCCTGCCAGCCGTCGAGCCGCGCGCGGACGCTGTCCCCGGCATTGCCCCAGATCTCGGCGATCTGCTCCTCCAGCTCCTCGATCGGCTCGACGCCGTTCTCGGGCGAGACCCGGGCGATCGTGGTGCCGACATCGCCGACGGCGTAGTCCGGCCAGGGCGTGCCCTCGGCCTCGACCAGCCCGGCAATGAATTCCGGATCGCGCCCGGTGACGAAGATCAGCCCGACCGTGTCGCGGTTCTCCTCGATCCAGTCATAGAGAGCGCGCCGCTCCTCCGCGGTGCCGCCCAGGAAGGTGCCGTCGAGATCGGTGGCAAGCACCATCGTCTTCTCGGCAATCTCGGGCAGGGTCACTCGGTCTTGGATGGTCATCACGCCTCCAGGCTTACAGGATGGGGGATTTCGACGGCCATGGCCGCCGGTTCTGCCTCGAGCGGGCTCGACCAGAGCGCCGCGAAGCTCTCGCGCAGATCCGCGCCCTCGTGGAGGATGCGGTAGACGGTGCCGCAGATCGGCAGGCGCAGGCCCAGCCGGCGGGCCAGGTCATGGACCGAGCGGGCGTTGCGCTCGCCCTCGACCACGACGGGCTTGCCGCCGAAGCAGTCCTGCCGCGGCACGCCCTCGCCCAGCTGCAGCCCGAGGCTCATGTTGCGCGAGGTCTTGGAATTGCAGGTCAGCGTCAGGTCACCCACCCCGCCCATGCCAAGCACCGTGTCGGTGCGCCCGCCGAGCGCCAGGGTGACGAGCTGGATCTCGCCCAGCCCGCGGGCGATCAGCGCCGCGCGGGTGTTCTCGGCGAAGCCGACCCCGGTCATCATCCCGCAGGCGATGGCGATGACGTTCTTCATCGCGCCGGCCGTCTCCAGCCCGACGAGATCGTCCGACAGGTAGGGGCGGAAGCTCTCGCAGCCTAGGCTGACGGCAAGCCGCGCGGCCGGGCTGCCCTCGGGGTTGATCCGGTCGATGGTCTTGAAATCGAAGGCCAATGTCGCCGCGGTGTAGTCGCCGCGCGCCGCCTCGGCCGCGAAGGTCGGCCCCGAGAGCGCGCCGACCGGATGGCCGGGCAGCTCTTCCTCGACGATCGAGGACATCAGCAGGCCGGTCTCGGCCTCGATGCCCTTGGCGCAGACCACGATCGGGGTCAGGCGGTGGAGCAGCGGGTTCAGCAGCTGCGCCATGCCGCGGATCGAATGCGATGGCGTGACGAGGAAGATCGCCTCGGCATCCCTGACCGCACCGGCAAGATCGGTATAGGCCGAAATGCCCTCGGGCAGAGGGATGCCGGGAAGATATTTCTCGTTGCGGTCGTTGTCGTTGATGTCGCGCGCCACATCCGGGTCGCGCGCCCAGATCGTCACGGTGCGCCCTGCGCGGCGGGCGATGGCCGCGATCGCGGTGCCCCAGGAACCGGCGCCGAGAATCGCCACCCGGGAATATGGCCGTATGGCGGCCAGACTGTCCTTCGCATCAGGAAGGTCATGCTGCATTGGGTCCTCCTTTGCCATGCGCTAACGCTGCACTCGCGAAAGAGTTCCGGCCGGGATGGGAAAATCCGACAGCCCCTCTACCGCCGAAAGGCAGGAGAGGCCCGTTATATTGCACGTAGCGCATGGCAGGGACGTAGGCACTCCGCCGCCGAGGGTCAACGAAACCGCCCGCTTCCGCGGCAATTCTGTCCAGTGTTTGCCCGGTTTTTGGGCTTTAAGCATAGATCCCCGGCAACTTCGGTACCCAAATCCAGTGCCCTGACGGGCGCCTTTTCGGCGGTGCAGCATGAACAGGCAGCTTCGGCGGCGGCATGGCGGGATTCCACCGGTCCGGCCCCACTGGGAAGTTAACACTTTAACTGTTCTGCGGACCGGGCAGACTGGCGCGCATGCCGCAGGCGCCCCCGCGCGTCCTGTCAGCCGACATTTTTTCCATTTAGCGAGATCATCCATGATTAAGTCCTGCCTTGCCGCGGTGCCGATCGCCATGGCCTCGTCCCTCCCCGCATCAGCGGCCACCTACCAGATCTCCGGCTATTTCGACGGCGGCCAGCTCGGACTGGTGGAATTCGACCTGGAGATCGAGGCCGACCTGACCGCGAGCATCTCCGGCACCACCGACGGCCTGACCATCACCGAGCTGACCTTCCCCCCGGCGGGCGGGCTCGGCTACGCCTACAAGGCCGGGTCCGACACGCTGATCATCGGCGGGCTGACCAATGGCGTGAACGTCGTCCAGTCGAACAAGTCCGACTTCTACATCCGCATCGCCGATATCAGCGAAGCGAGCTACAGCATCACCATCCGCGACTCCGACGGCGCGGTCAGCGGCACCGGCGACCCGGTCAGCTATTCCGTCGTGGTCGGCAATCCGTCCATCGTGCCGCTGCCCCCGGCGCTGCCCGCGGCGGCCGCCGGACTGGCCGCGCTCTGGGCCGTGTCGCGGCGCCGGCCGCCCCGGCGGATGGCCGCGGCGGCCTGAGGCCGCCGCCGCGCAGTCAGGCGAAGGCGACGCCATTCGCGGCCAGCGGCAACTCGGTGACGAGCTCGCCCCCCGCCGCGATCGCATTGGCCAGGGCCGGGCCCGCAGGCGGCACCCCCGGCTCGCCGATCCCCGAAGGCGCCTCGGCCGAGGCCAGCACATGCACCTCGATTGTTCCGATATCGGTGATCCGCAGCGGCTCGTAATCGGGGAAGTTCGACTGCACGACCTCGCCGTCCTCCAGCGTGATCTCGTTGCGCATGACCGCGCCCAGACCGTAGCCGATGCCGCCCTCGATCTGCGCCTTCACCACGTCGGGATTGATCGCCAGCCCGCAATCGACCGCCGCCGTCACCTTCTCGATCTTCACGCCATCCGAGGCATTGCCCGAGATCTCGGCGACCTCCGCCACGAAGGAGCCGAAGGAGTGGTGCGCCGCGATCCCCTGGCTGTTGCCCGGCGCCGGGCTGCCCCAGCCGGCCGCCTCGGCCGCGGCCTTCAGGACGGCGGCCATGCGCAGCTGCTCGGGCCGGTCTCCGGGCAGATGCGCCAGGCGGAATTCCAGCGGGTCGCGCCCGGCCGCGCGCGCCGCCAGATCCATCATCGTCTCCATCACGTAGGCCGTGTGGGTATGCCCGACCGAACGCCACCACAGCACCGAGGTCGCCTTCGCCGTGTCGGTCAGCCCGGTATACATGCCCGGGATCGCATAGGGCGTGTCCGCCACCCCCTCGACCGAGCTGCCATCGACCCCGTCGACCACCACGGCTGCCTCGAAGATCGAGCCCTTCATCAGCGACTGCCCGGCGATGCGGTGGTCCCAGCCGGCGATATCGCCGTCGCCGGTGATCCCGACCCGGACGCGATGGGCGAAGGCCGGACGGTACCAGCCGCCGCGGATGTCGTCCTCGCGCGTCCAGACCAGCTTCACCGGCCGCGACCGGTCGGTCATCGCGAAGGCCAGCGCCGCCTCCACCTGGTAGTCCGCCGCCGGATTGCCGCGCCGCCCGAAGGAGCCGCCGGCATAGACCGTCTTCACCCGGATCTTCTCCATCGGCAGCCCCAGCAGCCCGGCCAGCGCGGTATGCGGCGAGGTCGGCATCTGCGCCCCGTCGATCAGCGTCACCCCGCCATCGGCATCGGGCCGGATCGTGCAGGTCAGCGGCTCCATCGGCGCATGCGCGAGAAGCGGGAAGTAGAAGCTGCGCTCGATCACCGTCGCGGCGCCCTCGATGCCCGCGGCATCTTCCGGCGCCCCGGCGGCGTTGTATTCCGCGGGTGCCGCCACGGCCGCCAGAAGCTCCGCCCGGACCTCGTCCGAGCCGCGCGTCTCCGCCGCCGAGAGATCCCAGTCGACCGACAGGGCGTCGCGCCCCCGGATCGCCGCCCAGGTGCTTTCGGCCAGGACCGCGACGCCCGCCCCATTGGCCAGCACCTCGGCCTTGATGACCCCGGGCACCGCCTCGGCCGCGGCGCCGTCGAAGCCCGAGACCACCGCGCCCATCCGCGGCGACCGCGTCACCAGCGCCACGATCTGGCCGTCCAGATGGATGTCCATCGCGAATTGCGCGGTGCCATTGATCTTGCCCGGCGTGTCCTTGCGCTTCACCCCCGGCTTGCCGATCAGCACGAACTCCTCCGGCGCCTTCAGCCGCGGCTCGGCCGGCACCGGCATCCCGGCGGCGGCGGCGGCATAGCTGCCCGCGGGGACCGGATCGCCATGGCCGCGGATCATGCCCTCCGACAGCGTCAGCGTCCCGGGCTCGACGCCCCAGTCCGCGGCCGCCGCCTTCAAGAGCATCTCGCGCGCGGCCGCCCCGGCCTGGCGGTACTGCATCCAGCTATTGGCCATGGCGGTCGAGCCGCCCGTCGCCTGGAACTTGCCGAAGAAGAGGTTGTTGTAGACCTCCGGATCGGAGGGCGCGAAAGCGATCTGCATGGCCTCCATCGGCATGCCCATCTCCTCGGCGATCAGCGTGGTCAGCCCGGTGGTGGTCCCCTGCCCCATCTCGAAATGCTTCAGGATGGCGGTCACGGTGCCGTCGGGATCGACCCGCACGAAGGGCGTCAGCATGGCGGCGTCATCGCCCTGGGCCATCAGCCCCTGCGGTCCGAAGCCGAGCACCAGGGCCCCGGCGGTTGCGGTCTTCAGGAAACCGCGGCGCGTGGTCTGCAATGTCATCTCAGGCCTCCATGATCTCGGCGGCGCGGTGGATCGCGGCGCGGATGCGCTGGTAGGTGGCGCAGCGGCAGGCATTGCCCCACATCGCGCCGTCGATATCCTCGTCGGTGGGCTTCGGCGTGTCCGACAGCAGCCCGACCGCCGACATGATCTGCCCCGACTGGCAGTAGCCGCACTGCACCACGTCAAGCTCGGCCCAGGCGGCTTGCACGGCCTTCGCGGCGGCGCCGCCGATGCCCTCGATCGTGGTCACGGAGGCGCCTTCGGCATCCTCGATGAAGGTCTGGCACGAGCGCACCGCGACCCCGTCGAGATGCACCGTGCAGGCGCCGCAGCTCGCCACGCCGCAGCCGAACTTGGTCCCGGTCAGCTTCAACTCGTCTCGGATCACCCACAGAAGCGGCGTGCCAGGTTCCGCCTCGACGGTCACCGGCTGGCCATTCAGTGTCAGGGTCGTCGTCATGTCACGTCCACCTTTGGCTTGGGGCTCGGGACGGCGGAGGCCGTCCCAAGGTGGTCCCTTCGATGCCCCCATCCTGCCATGACAGCGCGGCGACGCCATGCCGCGGTTCTTGCATTTCGCGCCAAGCTGCTAACAATTCGCGCCACAGAGCTTGCCAGCTTCCCCGCGCCGCGCAAAATGGGCGAAAACAACCATAACGGGAGGGGGAGTCCATGAGTAGAAAGTCGCTCTATCCGGTTGCCCGGGTGGTCCAGATGGGATGCCGGCTGCTGGGGACCGACCCGGCAGAGGTGCTGGACCAGGCGGGCCTGCCGGCCGACCATCTTGAGACCGAGGGCCACGGCGTGCCGGCCCGCGCCTATATCGACGCCTGGAGCGCGCTGATCGAGCTGGCGCCAGGCCCCGGCGCGGTGCTGGAGCTGGCGCGCGCGGCCGCGCATCAGCCGGCCCATGCGCCGATCATCGCCTTCGCCGCGTCGCGCGACATCCGCACCGGGCTGGGGCGGCTTGCGCTCTTCAAGCCGCTCTCGGCGCCGGTGCGCATCACCGTGGCCGAGACCGGCGGCGGGGTGAAGATCGCCTTCGCCGTGACCGAGCCCGGCATCGCCCCGGACCCGCATCTGGGCGCCTTCGACATCGCCTTCGTGACCGAGCTCTGCCGCCACTATTCCGGCGTCCGCGTGGTGCCGCGGCGGGTGCGCATGCCGGTCCCGCCGCGCGAGCGCGCCGAGTACGAGCGCTGGCTCGGCTGCCCGGTCAGCACCGATCCCGAGATCTCGCTGGAGATCGCCGCCGAGGATGCCGTCCGGCCGCTGCTGTCGGAGAATGACGAGATCTGGCGCGGCATGGAGCAGGCGCTGCGCCGCCGCCTGCGCGACCGCGCCGCCTCTGCCTCCTTCGCCACCCGCGTCACCGGCGCGCTGGCGGAGCTGCTGCCGGCGGGCAAGTCCGGGGCGGACGATGTCTGCGCCCATCTCGGGCTCAGCCGCCGCAGCCTGCAGCGCCGCCTGCAGGAAGAGGGCGAAAGCTTCCGCGCCGTGCTCGACCGCACCCGCGAGACGCTGGCGCTGCAGTACCTGCGCGACGCCTCGATCACGGTGCCGGAGATCAGCTACCTGCTGGCCTATCGCGATCCGAACTCGTTCTACCGCGCCTTCCATGGCTGGACCAGCATGACCCCCGGCGAGGCCAGGGCGCGGCTCGCCCCGCTGTCAGGACCCGGCCGCGCGCAGATCTCCGAGCGTATCAATGTCGCGTAGCCGCTCCGGCGGCAGCGGCACAAGGCGCTCGGGCGGCAGCGCGCGCAGGATCGCCCGCGCGCCCTGATCGCCCTCCGCCGCGGCTAGCGCCGGGAAGAGCGCCCGGCCGAAGGCCGCCGGCGGCATCGGACGGCGGCCGTCGGTGACCGCGGCCGCCCCCTCGCCTGCCAGCGCCAGCACCCGGGCCATGTCCCCGGCGGTGACGAAGGGCATGTCGCCCAGCACCACCAGCAGATGCGAGGCGCCGATCTCCTCCGCCCAGGCGGCGGCCGCCGCCAGGCTAGCCGACTGCTCCGACCCGGCCGGCGCCTCGAGCCGCGCGAAGCCGGGAAAGAGCCCGGCCCGCTCCGGCGGGCACACGGCCGCCCGTGCCCCCAGGGGCACCGCCGACAGCGCCGCCGCCGCATGGGATGCCAGCGGCCGCCCGCCAAGCAGCGCCGCCAGCTTGTCCTGCGGCCCGAACCGGGTGGAGCGCCCCGCCGCCAGCACCGCGCCCGCGCAAAATTCCGTCATTCCCTGCCTCCGCGCCGCCCGCCCTTGTTGACGGGGCGAGCATGACCAGCCATGCAGCAGGTGCAAGCCCCCATGCGCGGCGAAGGACCGCAGGCCGCCCGCCGCCGCCTTGTGGTTTCACTTCTGCCAGCCGCAAGGATTGACGCAGCCCCGAGACCATCCCGAAAGGACCCGCCATGCCCCAGGACACGATCTTCGCCGTTGCGCCGCCCGTGCCCGTCACGCTGCCCGTCGCCGGAGAGGAGGCTGTCTTCCCGGTGGGCCGCCTGTTCTGCATCGGCCGCAACTACGCCGCCCATGCCGCCGAGATGGGCCATGATTCCAGCCGCGAGCCGCCGTTCTTCTTCATGAAGCCGAACACCGCGGTCTGCCCGCCGGGCACCGACTTCCTCTATCCGCGCCATTCCTCCGACGTGCATCACGAGGTGGAGATGGTCGCCGCCATCGGCACCGGCGGGTCGCATATCGAGGTGGCCGACGCGCTGTCGCATGTCTGGGGCTACGGCGTCGGGCTCGACATGACGCTGCGCGACATCCAGGCGACGGCCAAGTCGATGGGCCGCCCCTGGGAAACCGCGAAGGCGGTGGACGGCTCGGCGCCGGTCGGGGCGATCCATCCCGTGGCGGAGACCGGCCACCCGGTCTCGGGCGCGATCACCCTGGCGGTCAACGGCAACATCAAGCAGCGCGGCGACCTTTCGCAGATGATCTGGTCGATCCCCGAGATGATCGCCCATATCTCGAAGAGCTTCACCCTGCGCCCCGGCGACCTGATCATGACCGGCACCCCCTCGGGCGTCGGCCCGGTGCTGATGGGCGACCTGCTCGAAGGCACGGTCGAGGGCGTCGGCACCGTCTCGGTCAAGGTGCGCTGATCCCGCGGATCACGGTTATCCGGGTTACAACCGGCTAACGCGCCCGTCCCGCAAGGGCGGCCCCCCGGTCACGGTCGCCCACTGCTGGGCACATGCGCGGCGCAAGCTGAAGGAGGTCTTCGACCGCGACGGGTCCGAGATTGCCGCCGAGGGCCTGCGCCGCATCGCCGAGTTCTACCGCATCGAGGCGGAGATCCGCGGCATGGGTCCCGGCCAGCGGCTGTCTGCCCGCCAGGCCCGCACCGCGCCGCTAGTCGCCGCGCTCGGCATCTGGCTCCAGGAGCAGCGGCGTCGCGTCTCCGCAAAATCCCGGCTGGGCGAGAAGCTCGCCTATATCCAAAACCACTGGGACGGGATGCGGTGGGTTTCAATGGGGTTGTCACCGGTGTCTATTTTCAGGCTGCGCACTCCGCTGACCCGGCCATGGGGCCGCCGCCGACTGCTTCCGTGGCGAGCGCGTCGGCGGCCCCATGGCCTCGCGGCATCTCGTCAGGCCGTTCCGGGTTGAGCCAGACGGAGCCGATCGGGGTCCAGCAGCGCGGGCGGCCTGACCAGCGTTCCGGCCGCGCCGCCCGGGCCAACTCGCAGACCTGGCGGCGTCGTTCCAGAACTTCCCGTTCTTCGCCACGGTGACGCCCCCCCTCGTGCAGGGTTGTTGTCACCGACCTCCGATCTGAAACTATGCAGCGAGGCGGGCATGACAGGATGGCAAGTGGCCTATTCACCGGAACGAAAGGCGGCGGTTCTCGCGAAAATGCTGCCGCCGAACAACATCCCTCTTAGCCGTCTTGGCGAGGAGGAAGGGATCTCGCGGGCAACGCTTGCGAAATGGCGCGCGGAGGCGCGGGCGAAGGGAAAGCTGCTGCCCGAGGCTGACGCGCATGTCGAAGGCTGGACGTCGGGCGACAAGCTTGCGGCCGTGATCGAGGCGGCGGCGCTGAACGAGGCGGAACTGGGCGATTACTGCCGCCGCCGCGGGATATTCCCCGAGCAGATCGCGATCTGGCGGGAAGCCTGCGAGATGGCAAACGACTGGGACAGGACGGCCTCGGCGCGGATTGCCCGCGAAACGAAGGACGACAGGAAGCGCATCAAGGACCTGGAACGGGAGCTGGCGCGCACGGAGAAGGCGCTGGCGGAGGCCGCGGCGCTGCTGGTCCTGAGAAAAAAGGCGGCGGCGATCTGGGCCCCTAACTTCGACAGCTGGGGGCGGGAAATCGATGGTCCCTGGCGGCCACGGGACGTATTTTCAATAAGTTACAGGGCTGAAATGGCCGAATTCGGCCCAAGCTCCGTAGTTACACGCCGTATTGCATAACCCACTTGGAAAGCGATGGA
>NZ_VATA01000033.1 GCF_005870025.1 Poseidonocella sp. HB161398 | reverse complement strand
CATCCTGACCACGCTGTCGCTGAACCTCTTGTCGAACTGGATGCGCATCGCCCTCGACCCGACCCAGCGCTGGCGCCTCGAAACCGGAGGAAAAAGACATGGCTGATCCGCAGGGGCGGGACGGACCGCGGCGCGTGCTGGTCACCGGCGCCAGTTCCGGCATCGGCGCGGCGGTGGCGGCGCATCTGGCCGGGGCGGGCTGGCAGGTCACCGGGATGAGCCGCCGCCCGCCCGCGGAGATGCCGGAACTGGACCATGTCGCGGCGGATCTCTCCGACGGGCCGGGGCTGAGCGCGGCGCTCGCGGCGCTGCCGCCCGTCGATGCGGTGGTCCATGCCGCCGGGCTGCTGCGGGTCGGGCCGCTGGACAGCTTCGACCATGCGGCGGGCGAGGCGATGTGGCGGCTCCATGTCGATGCGCTGGCGCGGCTGATCGGCGGGCTGGCGCCGCGGATGGCACCGGGCGGGCGGATCGTCGCCATTGGCAGCCGGGTCGCGGCGGGGGCGCCGGGACGCGCGCTTTACGCCGCCTCGAAAGCCGCGCTGCAGGGGCTGGTGCGCTCCGCGGCGGCGGAGCTGGCGCCCCGCGGCATCACCGTCAACATCGTCGCGCCGGGGGCGACGGACACGCCGATGCTGCGCGATCCCGCGCGCGCGGCCGAGCCGCCGAAACTGCCGCCCATCGGCCGGATGATCGCCCCGGAGGAGGTCGCGGGCACGGTCGGCTTCCTGCTCTCGCCCAATGCCGGGGCGATCACCGGGCAGAGCCTCGTGATCTGCGGCGGCGGGTCGCTCTGACGCGTCCCGCGAGGGGTTTCCAAGTTGCGGACAAGTTCGCGGGTCCGCTAGAACGGGGCGTCGCAAATTGCAGGCAGGAGAGCAACATGGCTGAGGACCGCGCCCGGGCGAAGGGCACGCTGGCCGACAAGGTCTACCACCTGCTCTATAGCCGGATCTCGAATGGCGACTATCCGGCGAACCAGAAGCTGCCGCCGGAAACCGCGCTGGCGCAGGAATTCGGCGTCTCGCGCCCGGTTCTGCGCGCGGCGATGGACCGGCTGCGCGGCGAGTCGCTGATCTATTCGCGCCAGGGGGCGGGCAGCTATGTCCGCCTGCCGGTCTCGGCGCCGATGGGTTTCGCCAAGGTGGAGACCCTGGCCGACATCCAGCGCTGCTACGAATTCCGCCTGGTGATCGAGACCGAGGCCGCGCAGCTGGCCGCCGAACGCCACGACGCCGATGCGCTGGCGGCGATCGAGGACGCGCTGCAGCTCCTGCGCGACGCGACCGGGTCGCTGCAGCACCGCGAGGATGCCGATTTCGCCTTCCATCTGGGCATCGCCCGGGCGGCGAACAACCAGTATTTCGAGGCGACCATGCGGGCGCTGCGCGAGCATATCAATGTCGGCATGAAGATGCATGGCCAGTCGCTGATGACCGACGGGGCCGAGGCGCTGCGCCGCGTGCTCGACGAGCATAGCGGCATCAAGGCGGCGATCGAGGCGCGCGACGGCGCCCGCGCGGCCGCGCTGATGCGGGCGCATCTGACCGAGTCGCGCGACCGGCTCTTCGGCGGCGGCTTCATCGACCTGCGGATGCGGAATTACAAGTAGATTACGAATTTACAAATTTCTTGACAGCCGCGCGCCGCCATGGGCAGATCTCCGGAAAAGAGGAGGGGTGCGATGCTTGTCGAAGAGATTGCGCGCGGCATGACCGGGCGGCTGCAGCTGGTGGAGGCGGGGCGCGAGGAGGCGTTCCTGCCTTCGCCCGCGGTGCAGAACCATGCGAGCATTCTGGCGGCGCTGCCCGGCGGCACGGTGGCCTGCGCCTGGTTCGGCGGCTCGCTGGAGGGCAAGGCCGATATCTGCATCCGTGCCAGCCTGCTCCTTCCCGGCGCGCCGGGCTGGGGGCCGGTCGCCACGCTCAGCCAGGACGCGGCGCATTCCGAGCAGAACCCGGTTCTCTTCCCCGCGCCCGACGGGCGGCTCTGGCTCTTCCACACGGTGCAGGCCTCGGGCAACCAGGACACCTGCCGCGTGCGCATGGTCGAGCTCCACCGCGAGGACGGCCGGCTCCGCGCGGGCGAGGGCCGCTTCCTCGACCTGCCGCGGGGCAGCTTCGTGCGGGCGGGGGTGCAGGTGCTGGGAGACGGCAGCTGGCTCCTGCCGCTCTTTCTCTGCGTGCCGCGCGAGGGGCGCAAATGGACCGGCAGCCATGACGAGGCCGCGGTCGCGATCAGCCGCGACGGCGGGCAGAGCTGGACCCTCGACGTGCTGCCGGGCTCCATCGGCTGCGTTCACACCTGCCCGGTGCCGATGGGCACGGGCTTCGCCGCCTTCTTCCGCCGCCGCCAGTCGGACCAGGTCCACCGCGCCACGGCCGGGCCCGAGGGCACCGGCTGGAGCGTGCCGGAGCCGGTCGACGTGCCGAACAACAACTCCTCGATCGCGGCGCTGCGGCTCGGCACCGGAGAGATCGCGATGATCTGCAACCCGGTGAATGCCGCCATGTCGGCCAGCCGCCGCGCCTCGCTCTATGACGAGCTGGGCGAGGAGGACGACCGCCCCGACGCCGATCCCGAGGGCGGCTGCGTGCCCATCTGGGGGGTGGAGCGCGCGCCGGTTGCGCTCTGCCTGTCGCGGGATGACGGGCGGAGCTTCCCGCTGCGCTTCCTGGTGGAGGACGGGCCGGGCACCTGCCTGAGCAACAACTCCCTCGACGGGCGCAACCGCGAGCTGTCCTATCCCTGGCTGCTGGAGACGGCGGATGGCGCGCTGCATCTGAGCTACAGCTTCCACCGCCGCGCGATCAAGCATGTCCGCCTGGCACCGGGCTGGCGGGACCGTCTGCCGCGGCTCCAGGCGGGGTGATGGAAAGCCTGCTCCGGCCACCGGGGGTGGCACCGGGGCAAGGGTCCTGAAGGCGGCGGGGCCTTCCCAACAGGCTTTTGAAAAAGGATGCCAGGGTGTCGCCGTGGAGGAAGCTGTTCCGAATTTCCTCCGCGCCGATTCCCGAATTGATCGACCCCGGCTGCACTGAAGACTATTTTTCCAATTTTTGCGCGAGTTCCACGGCCGAGCAGGCTTCTTCAGCAGCCTGCCAAGTCCGGGGGCCGATCCGCTCGGGAACGGCTTCCCTTGGCACGACGCCCCGGGTTCCTGTTTCACGCTCTGCGCGATAGGGGGCTCAGCCCGGCCGCGGAAAGGCGCCGCTGACCGCGTCGAGAAAGCTCCGCAGCTTCGGCGTCATCCGGCGGTCGGGGGCGTAGAGCACGTGCATCGGCCGCGACGGGCCGTCGAAATCCGGCAGGACGCGCACCAGCCGGCCCGCGGCGATCTCGGGGCGCAGCGCCGCCTCGGGGCCGAGGGTGATGCCGAACCCCTCGAGCGCCGCCTGCATCAGCCCCTTCCAGTAGTTGATCCGCAGGCGCGAGGCGACCTCGACCTCGACCGTCTCGCCGCCGCGGGTGAACTGCCAGCGGCGATGCGCGGGGCCGAGCCAGGGGGCGAAGCCCAGGCAGTCATGGCCCGCGAGGTCCTGCGGCGTCTGCGGCGTGCCATTGGCGGCCAGATAGGCAGGCGCGGCGCAGGCGATCAGCCGGTATGGGGCGAGCGGCCGCGCGATCAGGCCCGAATCCGCGAGCGGGCCGATGCGGATGACCGCCTCGAACCCTTCCTCGGTCGGGTCCGCCAGCCGGTCGGTCAGGCTCAGATCGACCTCCACCCCGGGATGCGCCCGCAGGTAGCGGGTGACGAGCGGCACGAGGCTCTGGCTGCCGAAGGTGACCGGAGCGCTGACCCGCAGCCGTCCGGCGGGCCGGGCCTGCCGGTCGCGCGCCAGCGCCTCGGTCTCCTCCAGCTCGGCGAGGATGGCCTTGCAGCGCGCATGGTAGATCCGGCCGAACTCCGTCAGGCTCTGCTTGCGCGTGGTGCGGTTCAGGAGCCGCGTGCCCAGCCGGTCCTCGAGCGCGACGACATGCCGGGCCGCCATCTGCGGCGAGATCCCGGCCGCGGCCGCCGCGGCGGCGAAAGAGCCCAGATCGGCGGCGGCCACGAAGACGGCCATGCTGGTGAGCCGGTCCATATTCCCCACTCTCAGTTGCGAAAGTCGTGCTGACTCGCATCTTTATCAACTGCTGTCGGCCAAGCCAAACCTGCACCCGGACAATATCGCTGGAGATAGCGACATGAAGATCGGCATTATCGGCGCGGGCGCCATTGCCCAGGCGGTTGCGAAACTGGGCCGGGAGGCCGGGCACGAGGTCATGCTCAGCAATTCGCGCGGCGGCCCGACGCTGGCAGAGGCCGCCGCCGCGACCGGCGCGAGGGCAGGCAGCGCCGCAGAGGCCGCGGCCTTCGGCGAGCTCGTGCTGGTGGCGATCCCGCTCCACCGCATTGCGGACCTGCCCGCGGGGCTCCTGGCCGGAAAGACCGTGATCGACGCCAATAACTACTATCCCGAGCGCGACGGCCGCATTGCCGCGCTGGAGGAGGGGCGGATCACCACCAGCGCGCTGGTCGCGTCGCATCTTGACGGGGCGCAGGTGGTGAAGGCCTTCAACGCGATCCTGGCGCGCGAGCTCAATGGCGCGGGCACGCGGCTGCCCGGCGGGGCGCAGCGGGCGCTGCCGGTGGCGGGCGACCATCCTAGCGCCAAGGCTGCGGTCATCCGGCTGATGGTGGAGTTCGGCTTCGGCGCGGTCGATGCCGGGCCACTTTCGGAGAGCTGGCGCTTCGAGCGGGCGCGCCCGGTCTATTGCGTGCCGCTGGCCGAGGAGCCGCTGCGGGAGGGGCTCGCCGCCACCACGCGGGACAGCTGGGTGCCCGAGGGTTCCTGGCGCTGAGGCGCCTGCCGCGCGGCGGGGCTTGGTCCTCCGCCGCGCGGGCGTGCTGTCGCAAAAACTTCACTTGGATGCGGCGCGGTGTTTCGCTATTTCATGAAATATGGAAAAAGAGATTCCCGACCAGCTGGCCACGCTCGGCCATCCGCAGCGCCTTGCCGTGTTCCGCCTGCTCATGCGCCGCTATCCCGGCCGCGTGCCCGCGGGCGAACTGGCCACGGCGCTCGGCATCAAGGCGAGCACCATGTCCACCTATCTCGCCGCGCTCCAGCGGGCGGGGCTGGTGACGCAGGGCCGGGCCGGCACGTCGCTTCTCTACGCCATCGACATGTCGGCCGTGCAAAGGATGATGGAAGTCCTCTTTGCCGATTGCTGCCGTGGACGCCCGGATCTCTGCCTGCCCCTGTGTTCTGGAGACGCTGCCATGACCGACCGCAAGTACAACGTGCTCTTCATCTGCACCGGCAATTCCGCCCGCTCGATCTTCGCCGAGGCGCTGCTGCGCAAGCTGGCGGGCGACCGGTTCGAGGCCTTCTCGGCGGGGACGCGCCCGTCCTCGGAGCTGAACCCCGTCGCGCTCCGCGTGCTGCATGACAAGGGCCATGACATCGGGCGCCTGCGCGCCAAGAACGTCGCGGAGGTCTCCGGAGACGGCGCGCCGCAATTCGATTTCGTCTTCACCGTCTGCGACCAGGCGGCGAACGAGGAATGCCCCGCCTGGGAAGGGCAGCCGGTCAGCGGCCACTGGGGCATGCCCGATCCGGTCAAGGCGACCGGCACCGGGGCCGAGAAGGCGCTGGCCTTCCAGCAGGCCTATGGGGCGCTGAAGCACCGGATCGAGGCCTTTGCCGCGCTTCCGGTGGAGAGCCTTGACCGGATCGGGCTACAGGCTGCCGTCGACGAGATCGGCCGCACCCAGCCGGAGGCACTGGCGTGACGACCTATGCCCTCAACGGGCTTGGCCGCATGGGCAAGCTCGCACTCCGGCCGCTGCTCGAAAAGGGCGCCCGGATCGCCTGGATCAACGATGCCGTCGGCGATCCGGAGATGCATGCGCATCTGCTGGAATTCGACACGGTGCATGGCCGCTGGGATGCGGAATTCGCCCATGACGCGGAAAGCGTGACGATAGACGGCACGCGGCTGCCCTTCATCGGCGCGACCTCGATCGGGGAGCTGCCGCTCGACGGCGTCGACGTGGTGATCGACTGCACCGGCGTCTTCAAGACCGAGGCGAAGATCGCCCCCTATTTCGCCGCCGGGGTGAAGAAGGTCGTGGTCTCGGCGCCGGTCAAGGACGGGCCGGTGGCGAATATCGTCTATGGCGTCAACGACGCCAGCTACGACCCCGCCCGGCACCATATCGTCACCGCGGCCTCCTGCACGACGAACTGCCTGGCGCCGGTTGTGAAGGTCGTGCACGAGACCTTCGGCATCCGCCACGGCTCGATCACCACGATCCATGACGTCACCAACACCCAGACCATGGTGGACCGCCCCGCGAAGGACCTGCGCCGCGCGCGCTCGGCGCTGAATTCGCTGATCCCGACGACCACCGGCTCGGCCACGGCGATCACGCTGATCTATCCCGAGTTGAAGGGCCGGCTGAACGGCCATGCGGTGCGGGTGCCGCTCTTGAATGCCTCGCTGACCGACTGCGTCTTCGAGCTGGAGCGCGAGACCACGGCCGAGGAGGTGAATGCCGCCTTCGAAGCCGCGGCCAACGGCCCGCTGAAGGGCATTCTCGGCTACGAGACCCGGCCGCTGGTCTCGGCGGACTACGCCAACGATCCGCGCAGCTCGATCGTCGACGCGCCCTCGACGATGGTCGTCAACGGCACGCAGCTGAAGGTCTATGCCTGGTACGACAATGAATGGGGCTACGCGAACCGGCTGGCCGATGTCGCGCTGATGGCCGGAGCCCGGCTGTGACCGCCCGTCCCGAGGGGCTGTCGGCCTATGTCGCCGTCACCGCCGCCTACTGGGCCTTCATGCTGACCGACGGGGCGCTGCGGATGCTGGTGCTGCTGCATTTCCACACGCTGGGCTTCAGCGCGGTGCAGCTGGCCTATCTCTTCGTGCTCTACGAGATCGCGGGCATGGCGACGAACCTGGCGGCGGGCTGGATCGCGGCGCGCTTCGGGCTGGCCTCGACGCTATATGCCGGGCTGGCGCTGCAGGTCGCGGCGCTCCTGGCGCTGAGCCGCCTCGATCCCGCCTGGGCGGTGGGGGCCTCGGTCGCCTACGTGATGTGCGTGCAGGGCGCCTCGGGCGTGGCCAAGGACCTGGCCAAGATGTCGTCGAAATCGGCGGTGAAGCTGCTGGCGCCGACAGGCGAGGGCGGGCTCTTCCGCTGGGTCGCGCTGCTGACCGGCTCGAAGAACGCAGTCAAGGGCTTCGGCTTCCTCCTCGGTGCGGCGCTTCTGGCGGTGGCGGGCTTCACGGCCTCGGTGCTGGCCATGGCGGCGGTGCTGGCGGCTATCCTCGCCGCGGTCGCGCTCTTCATGCCGCCGGGGCTGCCCGGGGGCCGCAAGGGGGCGAAATTCTCCGAGGTCTTCTCGAAATCGGCAAATGTGAACTGGCTCTCGGCGGCGCGGGTGTTCCTTTTCGGCGCGCGCGACGTGTGGTTCGTGGTCGGCATCCCGGTCTATTTCTACAGCGTCCTCTCGGACGGATCGGAGGCCGGGAACCGTGCGGCCTTCTTCCTGATCGGCAGCTTCATGGCGGTCTGGATCATCCTCTACGGCTCGGTGCAGGCGATGGCGCCGCGCATCCTGCGCGCGGCCGGCCGGCCCGAGGCGGAGCTGATCGGCGCGGCGCGCAGCTGGGCGGCGGGGCTTTTCGCAGTGCCGGCGGGGCTGACGCTGGCGGCGCTGGCGGCGGGCGGGCCGGCGCCCTGGCTGACCGCGGTACTGGTCGCGGGGCTGCTGGCCTTCGGCGCGGTCTTCGCGGTGAATTCGGCGCTGCATTCCTACCTGATCCTCGCCTTCTCGCAGAGCGAGCGGGTGACGATGGATGTCGGCTTCTACTACATGGCCAATGCCGGCGGGCGGCTCCTTGGCACGCTCCTGTCGGGGCTGGCCTACCAGGCGGGCGGGCTGCCGCTGGTGCTCGGCACGGCGGCGGCGATGGTGGCGCTGGCGGCGCTGACCTCCGGCCGCCTCTCGGCCGGGCCGCGGGAGGCCGCCGCATGAGCCGCTTCGAACGCTTCCTCAGCCTCTGGGTGGCGCTGGCCATGGTCGCGGGGATCGCGATCGGCACGGCGCTGCCGGGGCTGGTCGCGGCCATTGCCGCGGCCGAGATCGCCTCGATCAACCTGGTGGTGGCGGTGCTGATCTGGGCCATGGTCTATCCGATGATGGTCAATGTCGATCTCGCCGCCGTGGCCGGGGTCGCGCGCCAGCCGAAGGGACTCCTGCTGACGCTGGCGGTCAACTGGCTGGTCAAGCCCTTCAGCATGGCGTTCCTGGCGGTGCTCTTCTTCGAGCATGTCTTCGCGCCCTGGATCGCGCCCGCGGATGCCGCGCAGTATGTCGCCGGGCTGATCCTGCTCGGCGCCGCGCCCTGCACCGCGATGGTCTTCGTCTGGTCGCAGCTGACCCGCGGCGATCCCGCCTACACGCTGGTGCAGGTCTCGGTGAACGACCTCGTCATGGTGGCGGCCTTCGCGCCGATCGTCGCCTTTCTTCTGGGCGTCACCGACATCTCCGTGCCCTGGCAGACGCTGGTGCTGGCGACGGTGCTCTATGTGGTGCTGCCGCTTGCCGCGGGGCTGGCCACGCGCCGCCTGCTGGGCAGCGAGGCCGCCATCGCCGCTTTCTCGGCGCGGGTGAAGCCGGTCTCGATGGCCGGGCTCGTGGCCACCGTCGCCATCCTCTTCGGCCTGCAGGGCGAGGTGATTCTGGCGCGCCCGGCGGTGATCGCGCTGATCGCCGTGCCGATCCTGATCCAGAGCTATGCCATCTTCGCCCTGGCCTATGGCGCGGCCTACCTGCTCAGGGTGCCGCACCGCATCGCCGCGCCCTGCGCGATGATCGGCACCTCGAACTTCTTCGAACTGGCGGTGGCGGTGGCGATCAGCCTCTTCGGCCTCGACTCGGGCGCTGCGCTGGCCACGGTGGTCGGCGTGCTGGTCGAGGTGCCGGTGATGCTGTCGCTGGTGGCCGTCGCCAACCGCACCCGCGGGCGCTTTCCCGGACCCCCCGCTTGATCCCCCCGAGGGGAAAGGAGACCAGATTGACCGACACGCCCGCTCTCGATGACGCCCATTTCCGCGCGCCCGATGCCGATGCGCTCTTCCCCGGGGTGCCGGACATGCGCCCGCCGCGCATCCTGCTGCTCTACGGCTCGCTGCGCGAGCGCAGCTTCTCGCGGCTGGCGGCGGAGGAGGGGGGCGCATCCTCGCCCGGCTGGGCGCCGAAACGCGGTTCTTCGATCCGCGGGACCTGCCGCTGCCCGACAGCGTCGAGCCGGACCACCCGAAAGTGGCGGAACTGCGCGCGCTGGTGGGCTGGTGCGACGGCATGGTCTGGTCCTCGCCCGAGCGGCACGGCGCGATGTCCTCGGTGATGAAGGCGCAGATCGACTGGATCCCGCTGTCGCTGGGCTCGGTGCGGCCGACCCAGGGCAAGACGCTGGCGGTGATGCAGGTCTGCGGCGGCAGCCAGAGCTTCAACACCGTGAACCAGCTGCGCATCCTCGGCCGCTGGATGCGGCTGCTGACGATCCCCAACCAGTCCTCGGTCGCCAAGGCCTGGAACGAGTTCGACGAGGCGGGGCGGATGAAGCCCTCGCCCTATTACGACCGGATCGTCGACGTGATGGAGGAGCTGGTGAAGTTCACCCTGCTGACCCGCGACATCCGCGAGCATCTGGTCGACCGCTATTCCGAGCGCAGGGAAAGCCGCGAGGCGCTGTCGGCGCGGGTCAATCTGAAGACGGTCTAGCGCAAGCCGGCCCGGCGAAAAAGCTCTGGCCAAAGGCGGTCTGGCAGGCCGCGCGAAGCGGGTTCCGGAGACTCATGCGCCGGTTTCACAGGAGGCCGGATCCGCCGCCTGTCCAGGGGAATCTTTCCCGTCTCCCGCATTCGGCGCTTGATCGCCGAAGAGATTCGGTTATTTCATGCTGCAGATAAAATAATTTTGCAGTTTGAATTGAATGGTCCGGCCTTCGGCGCCGGACGGGAGGCCAAGACGCGATGACCGAGACAACGACCGGAGCGGGTTCCCTGGGGCGCGAGGCGTCCATCATCGGCTATGGCGCGGCGCTCGCCGCCCTGTCGCTGGCCGGGGGCACCGAGGCGGAAGCCGCCGTCGTGCCGCTGAGCTTCGACCCGGGCAGCCTCTCCTTCCTGCCGGGACCGACCTACGGCACCTATGTCGCGCTTCTGGCCGAGGGAGACACCGTCGCGACCTTCCTCCAGCAGAATGACAATGCCGGCAAGTCCTTCGGCAACAACTGGAGCGGCACCGGCTTCCGCCAGGTCGCCGCGGGCTCGACCATCTCGACCGGCCAGGTCTTCGACTCGGTGATCGCGCTGGCGCCCGATTTCGAGGGCACCCTGACCTTCGGCTTCATCACCGATGCCGACCAGGTCGGCTGGTTCAGCGTCAGCTTCGTCACGGGCGGGGCCGTCACCTGGCTCGACGGTGCCTTCGAGACCACCGGCAGCTCGATCCTCGCGGGCCAGAGCGTGGCCGTTCCGCTGCCGGCCTCGCTGCCGCTGCTGGGCCTCTCCACGCTGGCGCTCGGCGCGCTCGGCGTGCGGCGCATGCGCGCGCAGAAATCCGCCTGAGGCACGGCGCGCGGGACCGGCAGGGCCGGACCGGGGCGCAGCGGGAACAGGAACACCCGGAGGACAGGATGGGCAAGGCACCGCGCGTGCTGCTGGTCGGCTGGGATGCAGCCGACTGGAAGATGATCAATCCCCTGATGGATGCCGGGCACATGCCTGCGCTCAAGGGGCTGGTGGAGCGCGGCGTCTGCGGCAATCTCGCGACCCTGTCGCCCGTGCTCTCGCCGATGCTCTGGAGCTCGATCGCCACCGGCAAGCGCCCCTTCAAGCACGGCGTGGCGGGCTTCACCGAGCCCACCCCCGACGGCAAGGCCGTGCGCCCGGTGACCTCGATGTCGCGCACGGCGCGGGCGGTCTGGAACATCCTGACGCTCGAAGGGCTGAAGAGCCATGTCGTCGGCTGGTGGCCGAGCCACCCGGCCGAGCCGATCAACGGCGCCATGGTCTCGAACCGCTACCAGCGGGCGCCGCGCGGCCGCCAGGCCGACTGGAAGATGGCGCCGGGCACCGTCCATCCCGAACGGCTGGCCGATATCCTGGCCGAGCTGCGCGTCCACCCGTCCGAGATCGGCGAGGAGCATCTGCGCCTCTTCGTGCCGCAGGGCGACCAGATCGACCAGGCCAGCGACCGGCGGATCGACAGCCTGATCCGGGTGATCGCCGACTGCAGCTCGATCCAGTCCGCCGCCACCTACCTGATCGAGGAAGAGCCCTGGGACTTCGCCGCGGTCTATTTCGACGCCATCGACCATTTCGGCCACGGCTTCATGAAATACCATCCGCCGCGGCGCGGCTTCGTCCCGGAGAAGGATTTCGAGCTCTACCGGCATGTCATGTCGGCGGGCTATGTCTATCACGACCTGATGCTGGCGCGGCTCCTTGAGCTCGCGGGCGAGGATACGGTGGTGATGCTGGTCTCCGATCACGGCTTCCATCCCGACCATCTGCGCCCCGAGGCGATCCCGCTGGAGCCCGCGGGCCCGGCGACCGAGCATCGCGACCAGGGGATCTTCGTCATGGCGGGGCCGGGGATCCGCAAGGATGCGGCGATCACCGGGGCGAGCCTTCTGGACATCGCGCCGACGCTGCTGACGCTCTTCGGCCTGCCGGTGGGCGAGGACATGGATGGCCGCCCGCTGGCCGCCGCCTTCGAGACTGCGCCTGAGATCCGGTCGATCCCCTCCTGGGAGGACGTGCCGGGCGATGCCGGGCGCCATGCCGGGGATGCCGCCGAGGATCCGGATGCCGCGCGCGAGACGCTGAAGCAGCTCGTCGATCTGGGCTATATCGAGCGGCCGGACGACGATGCCGGCAAGGCGGTCGCCCAGACGGTGCGGGAGCAGCACTACAACCTGGCGCTGGCCTACATGGATGCGGGCATGCATCCCAAGGCGGCGGAGCTGCTGGCGGGCATCTACCGCGAGCAGCCGCTGGAATTCCGCTATGGCATCCGGCTGGCGATCTGCCTGCAGGCGATGGGCCAGGCGGAGGCGATGAACGAGGTGCTGGAGCATCTGCGCGCCACCTGGGCGCGGGCGGCGGAAGAGGCCTCGGCGCGGCTGCGGGAAATCGCGACGCTGGGCCGGAGCCGCCGCAGCGCGGCTCCGGAGGCGGAGGGGCCGGAGGAGGGCGATCTCTTCTCGCCCGCCGAGCACCAGGTGATCCGCGCGCTGCGCAGCATCTCGCGCGGCAATCCGCGGACGCTCGACCTGCTCTCGGCCTCGGTCGCCACGGCGCGCGGCGCCCATGACGCGGCGCTGGGGCATCTCGATTCGGCGCGCGTCGGCGGCTCGGCGACGCCCGGCTTCCATGTCCAGCTCGGCGCCGCCTATCTCGACCGCGGCCGCCTTGGCGAGGCGCGCGAGAGCTTCGAGCGGGTGCTGGAGCTCGACGCGGAGAACCCCAATGCGCATCTCGGCCTCTGCCGCGTGGCGCTGAAGGAGGGCCGGGACGAGGCGGCGCTGGCCCATGCGCGCCGCGCGACCGGGCTGAAGTACCAGCTGGCCGCCGGGCATTTCTATCTCGGCCGCGCGCTGGCGCGGACCGGTGCGCTGGACGAGGCGATCCCGGCGCTGGAGCGCGCGCTGGCGATGAACCCGAACTTCCCCGAGGCGCATGCCATGCTCGCCCATATCCACGGAAGGGTGCTGAAGGATCTGGTGCGCGCCGCCGATCACCGCCGCCTGGCCCGCCTGATCCGCGAGGAGCGCCGCGCGGCCATGGCGGCGCGGCCCGCGCTGTCCCTGCCGCCCCTGGCCGAGATCGATGTCGAGGCCGAGCTGCCGGCCTGGCCGGAGCCGCCCGCCCATGTCCTGCCGCCGCTGGCCGCGCCGCCGAAGGCGCGCCCCGCGGGGCTGGCCCCCGCCGGGCCGGGCTTCGTGACCGTCGTCTCGGGCCTGCCGCGCTCGGGCACCTCGATGGCGATGCAGATGCTGGCGGCGGGCGGGCTCGCGGCGATGACGGACGCGGCGCGCGCGGCGGATGCGAACAATCCGAAGGGCTATCTGGAGCATGACCGCGTGCGGCGGCTGGCCTCGGAGAATGACTGGCTGGACGAGGCGCGGGGCAAGGCGCTGAAGGTCGTCGCGCCGCTGATCCCGGCGCTGCCGCAGCATTGCGACTACCGGGTCATCATGATGCGTCGCGACACCGGCGAGATCCTCGACTCGCAGGCGCGGATGCTCGGCCGGCTGGAGCGCGCGGGCGGGGCGCTGGACCGCGCCGCGCTGCAGGCCGAGCTGGAGCGGCAGATCGAGATGGCCCTGAGGCTGCTGCGCGGCCACAAGGTCCCGGTGCTGGAACTGTCCCATGCCGCCGTGATCGCCGATCCCGTGGCCGCCGCGGCAGCGATGGCCCGCCATCTGGGGCTCGATCTCGACCCGCGCGCCATGGCCGCCACGGTCGATCCCGCGCTCTGGCGCGAGCGCGCGCTGCCGGGCTGACGCCTCAGGCCGGGGCGCGTGCGCCCCGCAGCCACAGCCCCGGCGGCTGGCCCGCGATCCGCTTGAAGGCGCGCGAGAAGCTCTGGCCGGAGCCGTAGCCGACCGCCTCCGCCGCCTCCTCGACCGAGAGGCCGCGGCGCAGCATCATCTCGCCCGCGACCTGCATGCGCCAGGCGGCCAGGTAGTCCATCGGCGCCTGGCCGGTGCGGTCGCGGAACCGCGCGGCCAGGACCGAGCGCGAGGCCCCGGCCTCGCGGGCGAGCCCCGCCAGCGTCCAGGGCGCGCCCGGATCGCCATGGATCGCCCGCAGCGCACCGCTGGCCACCGGATCGCTCAGCGCGCCGAGCCAGCCCGCGCCCGCCGCCGCCCCGAGATGCTGGCGCAGCGTCTCGGCCAGCATCAGCCGGCAGAGCCCGCGGCGGATGCTGCCCGTGCCCGGCCCCTCGGTGCGGAAGGCCGCCATCGCCGCCTCGACCAGCCGCGCCAGTGTATCCGCCCCGGGGGCGGGGCGCCGCACCTTCAGGAGCCGCGGCAGCCCGGCCAGCAACGGATCGAAGACCGCCTGTCCCGCCGTCAGGAAGCCGCAGACGAACTCCGCCCGCGGCGCGCCGCCGCCGCCCTCCTCGACGATGAAGGGCAGCCGCCCGGCGGCCAGCGCGGCGAAGAAGGCGATCATTTCGGGGTGGTCGAATTCCGGCGGCACCTCCGGCGCGCTCTCCATCCGGTAGGCGTCGCCCTGCGCGAAGACCAGCACGTCGCCCGAGCGGAACCCGGTGCGCAGGCCGCCCGGCAGCGCCGCGGTGCCCGCGCCCGACAGCACCACATGGAAGGAGATCACCCGCCGCCGCGGCGGGGCGAGAAGCGGCGCGTACTCCGCGGCGGGCGGGACATCGACGCACCAGGGATCGCTGGCCTCCACCTTGAAGAGCAGCGCGCCCTCCAGCGCGACATGGTCGAGCACGTCCGAGAGCGGATCGCCGCCAGCCGCGGACGATCGGTCACAAGTTCCGGATGCTGGACCGTTCCCGTGCGCCATGGCCGAGCCTAGCATCGGCGGCATCAACCGGGAACAGCAGAGGGAGGGCCGAGATGTCCGGCTTCATGTTTTTCGATGTCAGGGAGATCCGCGATGCGGATCTGCTGGCGGAATACCGCGCCGGGGTCTTTGCCACGGTGGAGGCCTTCGGCGGCCGCTACCGGGTGCTCGGCGGGATGGAGGAGGCGCTCGAAGGGCGCTGGCAGCCGCGGATCCCGGTGCTGATCGAATTCGCCTCGGTCGAAGCCGCGCGGGACTGGTACCGCTCGGACGCCTATGCGCCGCTCCTGCGCAAGCGGCTGGCGGCGGCGGAATGCGACGGGGTGCTCCTTTCGGGGATCGAGCCCGCCGCCTAGGCGGGCCGGAGGCGCCCGGCCTCGAGCGCGATCCGCCGGGTCGCCAGGGCCGCGGCTTCGGCCGGGTCATGGGTGACGATCAGCGCCGCGAGGCCGAGGCGTTCGCGCAGCGCGCCGACATCGCGCCAGAGCCGCTGGCGCGTTCCGGGATCAAGCGCCGAGAAGGGCTCGTCGAAAAGCAGGAGCCGCGGCTGCCGCACCAGCGCGCGTGCCAGCGCCGCCCGCTGGCGTTCCCCGCCCGAGAGCGTCGCGGGGAAGCGCCCGGCGCGATGGGCAATGGCGCAGAGCGCCAGCGTCTCCTCGATCCGCGCCGCCCGGTCGCGCCGCGGCAGGCCGGAAAAGCGCAGCGCCAGCGCGAGGTTGCCGCGCACGCTCAGATGCGGGAAGAGATGCAGTTCCTGGCTGAGATAGCCGAGCTGGCGGCGATGCGGCGGCACCCCGGCCATGTCCCGCCCGCCGATCATGACCCGGCCGCGGCAGGGCAGGAGCCCGGCGACGAGCTTCAGGAGCGTGCTCTTTCCCGCGCCCGAGGGGCCGAGCACGGCCAGCGCCTCGCCGCGGGCGAGCTCCAGGTCGATGGGCGCGAGGGTCCGGGCCCGGGCCGCGACCAGCTTCAGCTCCGGCATGCGCCCGCCTCCGCCGTCGCCAGCCGCAGCGCCAGGAGCAGCGCGAAGGCCGTGCCGAGAAGCAGGAGCGCGCAGGCGATGGCGATATCCGTGCGGCCGCTGGCGATGTTGAGATAGACCGCCATCGGCAGGGTCTCGGTCTGCATCCGCGTGGCCCCGGCCAGCATCAGCGTTGCGCCGAATTCCCCGAGCGCCCGCGACCAGCCGAGGATCGCCGCGGCCAGCAGCGCCCGCCCGGCCATCGGCACCTCCACGAGCAGGAAGACCCAGACGGGCGGAAGGCCGAGCGTGGCGGCGGTCTCGGCATAGCCCGGATCGACCGCGCCGAAGGCGGCGCGCGCGGCGCGCACCAGCACCGAGGCGGCGATATAGGTCTGCGCCAGCACGACGCCCGCGGGGGAGAAAAGCAGCTCGATCCCCGCCTGGGCGAGCAGGCTGCCGGGCAGGCCGTCGCGGCGCAGCAGGAAGAGGAGGCCGATCCCGGCCACCAGCGGCGGCGTGACCATCGGCAGGTCGAGCAGCGTCTCCACCGCCGCCCTGCCGGGAAAGCGGCGCCGCGCCAGCAGATGCGCCGCGGGCAGCGACAGGAGCAGCGCCAGCCCCAGCGCGGCCAGCGAGGTGCGCAGCGAGAAGCCGAGCGCGAAGAGCGTCTCGGGCGAGCCGAGCGCCTCGGCCAGCGCGGTCCGCGGCAGTTCCAGCGCCAGCGCGCCGATCGCGCCGAGGATCACCCCGCAGAGCAGGAGGAGCGGCGCCCAGCGGAGCGCCGCCAGCAGGCTCATTCCGGCACCGGCGCGAAGCCCGCCGCCGCGAAGGCGGCGCGGCCCTCGGCCGAGGCGAGGAAGGCGACGAAGCCCGCGGCCAGACCGGGCTCGGCGGCGGTCGAGAGCACGCCCGCGGTGATCTCCTCGGGGCTGTAGCAATCGGCCGGGATCGCCACCAGCGTGATGGCCCCGCCATGGGGACGCGCGCCCGAGGGCGACAGGATCGCGGCATCGACCGCGCCCTCGGCGACATAGAGCGCCAGCTGCTGCAGCGTCGCGGCGCGGGCGACGGTATTGGCATGGACGGCCACCGGATCGCCGCAGCGCTCCAGGATCTCCTCGGCGGTGCGCCCGAGCGCCATCGCCTCCGGATCGCCGAGCGCGACGCGCAGCCCGGGGGCGGCCAGGTCGGTGACATTGGCGACGCGCCCTGCCTTGGCGCGGGCGACGCCGATCGCGGCGCCGTGGATGGCAAGCGCGGTGACGCCGGCGATCCTGCCCTCGGCCTCCAGCGCATCGGTGAAATGCCGCGTGCCCGCCACGAAGACATCGCCGCGGCCAGTCTGGCGGAAGCGGGCGAGGATCTGGCCGGTGCCGCCGTATTCGATGGCGATCCCGGCGCCGGTTTCTTCGGCGAAGGACGCGGCCAGCGGCTCGATCGCGGGGCGCAGGCCCGCGCCGGAATAGACGGTCAGGGTCTCGGCCGCGGCAGAGGCCGCGAGCGCGGCGAGGGCGAGGCTGGCAAGGGGGAGGCGGATCAATGCAGGTCTCCTGTCGGATCGGGCGGCGGCCGGGGCCGCGGCGTTGTGTAGGCGGGCTACATAACGCTGCGCGAGCAGGCCGCGTGCCAGACCGCCCGTGCGGAGGAGATTGGAGGACTTGCGCCGATCCCGCGCTGTCCGACTGGCGCAAAGCCGACAATCCGCGGCGCAGCTCGCCGCAGGACAGGATGAACTTCGGCGGGCAAGGTGCTGATATCAGGCGCTCGGGGTCAGGGCAGCTCGGCGAGCAGCCAGTCGATATCCCCGTCGGTATTGTAGAAATGCGAGCGCGCGCGCAAGTTGCCGTTGCACTCGGTGATGTCGACCCCGGCCTGCTCCAGCCGCGCGGCGATTGCCGTGCTCGGCAGCCCGGGATGGCGGAAGGCGGTGATGCCCGAGCGCTCTCCCGGACCGTCCGGCGAGACCAGGCGGTAGCCCTTGCGCCGCACACCTTCGGCCAAGCGCGGCGAAAGGCCGAGCACATGCGCCTCGATCTGCGGCAGCCCGGCGGCAAGCAGCGTCTCCGCCGAGGCGTTCAGCCCCCAGAGCCCGGCATGGTTCTGCAGCGCCTCCTCGAAACGGCGCCCGTCGCGGTGGAATTCCGGGATGGCGGTGCCGCCCGGATCGGCCAGGGGGATGACCGACCCGGGCCCGGGGGGCCTGCGAGGCGAGCGCGTCGAAGGAGGACTGCCGGCAGTAGAGGAAGCCGGTGCCGACCGGCCCGGCCATCCATTTATGCCCGCCCGCCTGCAGGAAATCGACCGGCAGCGCGGCGACATCGACGGCAAGCGCGCCGACCGCCTGGACGGCATCGCAGTTGAGCAGCACGCCGCGCTCGCGGCAGAGCTGGGCCGTGGCCGCCATGTCCTGGCGGAAGCCGCTGGAATACTGGACGAGGCTGACCGAGACCAGCCGGGTGCGGGCGTCGATCAGCGCGCGGATGGCCTCGTCCCGGACGCGCCCGCCCGCCGCCCTGGCATCGACGAGCCGCACCTCGACGTCTCTGATCTTGCTCCCGGATCCTGGACTTGGCGTTGAAGTGCTCCCAGAGAGAGGGAACCGAAATGAGCAGGCAGCCGCGCCGCCACTTCACTACCGAGTTCAAGGAACAGGCCGTCGCGCGGCTCTCGGAGCCCGGCGCAACGCAGACCGGCGTCGCGCGGGACCTCGGCGTGTTCGCATCGCAGCTGAAGGGCTGGCGGCTCGAGCTGGCGGCCGCGGGATCGGCTGACGCGATCCGCAGGCAGCGGGCCGAGGCCGCGGAACTGGCCGAGCTGCGCCGCGCGAACCGCCGCCTGAAGGAAGAGGTGGAGGTGATGCGCAAAGCTTCCGCGCCAGTCGGGTCACTCGAAACGGTGGCGTGATCCGACCGGCTTCGCTCAGTGGTCGGCGAAGCCGTGAAGGACAAACTCGCCTTCATCGCCGCCCACGCCGTCAGCGCACGGCCCGCTCGCTCGGACGGATCGCGCTCGGAGCCGCGTTGTTCCCGGGTGCTCCCGGTCGGCACGAGCTGGTTCCACGCCTGGCGCGGGGCGGCGCCGAAGCGGGCGGCGCGCCGGGCATCCCGGGTCGCCCTGCTGCCGCGGATACGTGCAATCTTCGAGGCCAGTCGGCGGCGATCCGGAGCACCGCGCCTCCACGCGGAACTGCGGGACCAAGGCATCCGGATTGCCCGGAAGACGGTGGCCAAGATGATGAAAGAAAACAGGATCTTTCCGCCAATGCGGGGCCGCCGCGTGCCGCGGACGACCGGCAGCCGGCACAATCCGGGGATCGCGCCGAACCTCCTGCGGCGGAATTTCCGGACTTCGGTGCCCGACCGCATCTGGCTGGCGGACATCAGCTCCGTTCCGGCGGACGAGGGATGGCTCTACCTTGCGGCGGTCAAGGCGTTCGTCATCGTGTCGCTACTGGTCCGAGACCGATGGCGAACGCAACGATGGAGATCGCCGGCCCCGCCCGGCGATTGCCCGCAATCGCCTGCCGGGCAGCGGGTCGATGTCCGGGCGGCTCAAGAGCAGCCTCGCGGTCGATGCGATGCGCATGGCGCTGCAGAACCGGCGGTCGGCGCTGGGGCTGATCTGCCACTCCGATCGCGGAGTTCAGTATGCGAGCGGCGATTGCCGGCAGCTTCTAGATGCCTGGAAGGCACCGGCCTCCATGAGCCGGAAGGGTGATTGCCTTGAGTTCAAGCTGGTCCGCGCCAGCGGATCGACCGGTCCGGGGGACCGTTCGAAGGCGCAGAACGCGCCGATGGAGAGCGTCTTCGGATCGGTGAAGAACGAACTCGCCCACCGCACCAGGTTCCGGTCGCGCCGCGAGGCCAGAGCGGAGTTGTTCGAATGCATCGCGATCTTCTGCAATCGGCGACGCCGCCACTCGAGCATCGGATACCGCACGCCCGAGCAGGCAAGGATCGACAGGACCGCCAAGATGGCCGCATAGCGAATGTCGCCCCAGTCCGGGATCCGGGGGCAAGGTCACCCCCGGCGCTGCAGCGCCAGCCGGCAATAGGCATTGGCCGGGTGCTCGATATTCGACAGGACGACATTGTCGCGCGGGCGCCAGCCGATGCCGTTGGCGACGATGTTGAGCCCTTCGGTCGTGTAGCGGACAAAGGAGATCTCGGCCGGGGCGGCGCCGATCGGCCAGGCGAGATTGGCCCGCACCGTGGTCTCGGCGAAGGCGTTGCGCGCCGCGACATGGCGGCGGCCGTTGAGCTGCTGGTCGGCGATCTGCGCGGTGATCGCGCCGACCGCGATATCCGAGAGGCGCGACCGAGCAGGCGGCGAGATAGGCGCGCTGCCGGGTGACGGGGAAATGGCGGCGGAGGGAGGAGAGGCGGGTCATGGTCGGTCCTGTCGGCGTCTGGGGCATGGAGGCGAGGCGGGGGCCGGGCCCTGCGGCAACCGGCCCCCGCCCGTGTCAGCCGGCCGGGCGCTCGCGGATCGCGATGGCGTCGATCTCGACCAGGTAGCCGTGATGCAGCGCGGGCACCGGCACGACGGCGCGCGCGGGCATTGCCGGGCCCATGATCCCGGCATAGACGGCATTGAAGGCCGGCCAGTTCTCGACCCCGACGATATAGGCGGTGACGCGGGCGATGCTGTCGCGGCTTCCGCCCCCCGCCTCGACGATGGCCAGGAGGTTCGCCATGCACTGGCGCACCTGCTCCTCGAAGGGGGCGTCATGACCCTGGCTGCCATCGGCGCGGCGCGCGAGCTGGCCCGAGACGATGATCAGCCCGTCGCCCCGGCTGAGCGTGCCCTGCGCGTAGTGGCCCTGCGGCGCGGGGGCGCCGGGAACGGTGATGGCGGTGACGGCGCTCATGCGGCCTCCTCCCCGGCGGCGAGGACCAGCTCGGCGAAACGGGCCAGGTCGACATTGCCGCCGCTGAGGATCGCGCCGACGCGCTTGCCCGCCAGCGAAGCGGCCTGCTTGCGGATGGCTGCGCCGGGAAGGCAGCCGGTCGGCTCGACATAGAGCTTCATCCGCTCGGCATGGAAGCGCATCATCGCCACCAGCTCGGCATCGGTCACGGTCTCGATCGCGGTCACGGCGTCGCGCAGGACGGGAAAGTTGTGGCGGCCGACCGCGGTCACGATGGCGCCGTCGGCGATCGAGCGGGGCACCGGGATCTCGACGATCTCGCCCTTTGCCAGCGACATCTGCCCGTCATTCCCGGCCGCGGGCTCGACGCCGAAGACCCGGCAGCCGGGCGAGAGCGCCTGCGCTGCCAGCGCCGCCCCGGCCAGGAGCCCGCCGCCGCCGAGCGGCACGAAGAGCGCGTCGAGCGGGCCGGTCTCCTCGAGAAGCTCGATCGTGGCGGTGCCCTGTCCGGCGATCACGTCGGGATGGTCGAAGGGCGGGATCAGGCTGGCGTCCTGCGCTTCGGCGATGCGGCGGCCGATCTCCTCGCGGGACTCGCTGTAGCGGTCGTAGAACACCACCTCGGCGCCGTAGCCGCGGGTGGCGGCGATCTTCAGCGCGGGCGCGTCCCTGGGCATGACGATGGTGGCGGGAATGCCCGCGATCTTCGCCGCATAGGCCAGCCCCTGGGCATGGTTGCCCGAGGAATAGGCGACGACGCCGCGGGCGCGCGCGGCCTCCGGCAGGGCGAGGATCGCGTTCATCGCGCCGCGGAACTTGAAGGCGCCGCCGCGCTGGAAGGTCTCGCACTTGAAGAAGACCCGGGCGCCGGTCTCGGCGTCGAAGCTGCGCGAGGTCATGACCGGCGTGCGGTGGACATGGGGGGCGAGGCGCGCCTTGGCCTCCATGAGGTCGGCGAAGACGGGCGGGGCGGGAAAATCCCTGGGCATGGTCGGAGGTCCTTTTGGGGTCAGTGGTGGAGAATGCGGGACAGGAGGGCCCGGGCCCGCTCGGAGCGGGGGGTCTCGAAGAAGGCGGCGCAGGGGGCGTCCTCGACGATCTCCCCCTGGTCCATGAAGATCACGCGGTCCGCGACCTTGCGGGCAAAGCCCATCTCGTGGGTCACGACCATCATCGTCATGCCGTCGCGGGCCAGCTCGGCCATGACGTCGAGCAGCTCGCCGACCATTTCCGGGTCGAGCGCCGAGGTCGGCTCGTCGAAGAGCATCACCTCGGGGTTCATCGCCAGCGCGCGTGCGATGGCGACGCGCTGCTGCTGGCCGCCCGAGAGCTGCGCGGGGTGCTTTTCGGCCTGCGCGGCCAGCCCGACGCGCTCGAGCAGCGCGCGGGCGGTGCGCTCGGCCCCGGCCGCGCTGCGCCCCAGCACCTTCTGCTGCGCGAGGCAGAGATTGCCGAGCACGCTGAGATGCGGGAAGAGCTCGAAATGCTGGAAGACCATGCCGGTCCGGGCGCGCAGCCGCCGCGGGGCGACCTGCAGGCCGTTGACGCGGATCGTGCCGGACTGAACCGGCTCCAGCGCGTTGACGGTCTTGATCAGGGTGGATTTCCCCGATCCCGAGGGGCCGCAGACCACGACCACCTCGCCGCGGGCGACCTGGGTGGTGCAGCCTTTCAGCACGGCGAAGCTGCCATAGGATTTCGACACGGCGTCGCGCTCGATCGCGGGGCGGTCGCCAGAGAGGGGGCGGGACATCGGAGGGCTCCTTTTCACGAGAGGGCGCCCAGGCGGCGCAGGCCGGCAGAGCCGAGCCAGGAGAGGGCGAAATAGACCGCCGCGGCGAAGAGGCAGAGTTCCGCCAGCCGGCCGTCGCGCTGCGCGATCTTGGTGGCGGCGCCGAGGAAGTCGGTGATCGAGAGCACATAGACCAGCGAGGTGTCCTGGAAGAGGACGATGGTCCGGGTCAGCAGCACCGGCGTCATCCGCCGCACCGCCTGGGGCAGCACGACCGGGCCCGTCACCTGGCGGTCGCCGAGCCCCAGCGCGCGGCCCGCCGCATGTCCCTGCGGCACGCTCTGGATGCCCGCGCGCATGATCTCGGAGAAATAGGCCGCCTCGAAGAGGGTGAAGGCGACGCGCGAGGAGAGGAAGGCGCCGACATGGACGGGCCGCTCCGCCCCGGTCAGCCAGGCGCCCAGATAGGGCACGAGGAAGTAGACCCAGAAGATCACCAGGACCAGCGGCAGCGCGCGCAGCAGGGTCACATAGGGGCGGGCCATGGCGGAGAGCCAGCGCAGCGCCGAGAGCCGCATCAGCGCGCTCGCCGAGCCCAGAACCGCGCCGCCCGCCGCCGACAGCGTCAGCGTGAAGCGCAGCCCGTCGCGGAAGAGATAGCCGAGCGCGCCGGTGACGGCCGTAACGTCGAAATCAGAAAGCATGTCCGTCTCCCCGGGGCCGGGACAGGCCGGGCAGCGCCAGCCGGCGCTCGGCCAGGGCCATGGCGCGCACGTCCACGGCGTTGACGGCAAGGTAGAGCAGCGTCGCCGCGGCGAAGGCCTCGAACACCTGGAACGAATATTCCTGCATGCTGCGCGCGCGGGCGGTCAGCTCCATCAGCCCGATCGTCATCGCCACCGAGGTGTTCTTGGTGTTGTTGAGGAATTCCGAGGCCAGCGCCGGCAGCACGATCCGCAGCGCATTGGGCAGGAGCACGCTGGCATGGACCTGTGCGGGCGAGAGGCCGAGCGCGATCCCGGCCTGGCGCTGGCCGCGGGGCAGGCTCTCGATCCCGGCGCGCACCTGCTCGGAGACCCGCGCCGCGGTATAGCGGCCGAGCGAGAGCACGGCGGTGGCGAAGGCGGCATTGGGCAGCCGCTTCAGCCAGGTGCCCGCGGGTTCGGGCAGCAGTTCCGGCAGCACGACGTACCACAGGAACATCTGCACGATCAGCGGGATGTTGCGGAAAAGCTCGGCATAGGCGTCGCAGGCCAGGCGCGGCCCGCGCTGCGGCAGCGTGCGCAGGATGCCGAGCAGCATGCCCAGCGGCAGCGCCAGTCCCCAGGAAAGCGCCGCCGTCGCCAGCGTCCAGCCGAGCCCCGACAGGAGCAGCGACAGGTAGCTGCCGGTCCCGTCCGCCGAGGGGGCGGGGAAGATCGCCCAGTTCCAGGCATAGTCCATTCTCGCCCCCGTTCAGGCAGGCGGGACGCGGCCATGCGCGCGCGCCCCGCAATGTGGTTGAGGCTCAGTAATCGGCGGGATCGCCGGAATCCGCGGGATGGCGGACAAGCGCCTTCAGCTGCGCGCTCATCGGCAGCTCGAAGGACACGCCGCGCGGCGGGATCGGGACCTCGAACCAGCGCGCGTAGATGTCCGCGACGCGGCCGTCCTCCATCAGCCCGGTGACGGTCTCGTCGACCAGCGCCGCGAAGGCGGGGTCGTCCCGGCGCAGCATGATGCCGTAGGGCTCGACTGTGAAGGGCGCGCCGACAATCCGGTAGGCCTGCGGATCGCGGGCGGTGGCGCGCATCCCGGCCAGGATGATGTCGTCCTGGGCGATGCATCGGCCCGGCCGGTCTGCAGCAGCAGGAAGGAGTCCGCGAAATCCTTGGCCGGCAGCATGCGCGGCCCCAGATCCCGTTCCTCGTTCAGCCGGGTCAGCACCTGCACCGGGTTCGAGCCCTGCATCGCCGGGACGGTCCGGCCCGCGAGATCGCCGGGCCCCTCGATGCCCGCGTCCGCCCGCACCAGGAAGCGCCCGGCGGCCAGGACCATCGTCGGCCCGTAGGCGACCTGGCGCTGCCGCTCCAGCGTATTGGTGGTCGAGCCCCATTCGAGGTCGATCGTGCCATTGGCCAGCAGCGGGATGCGGGTCTGCGAGGTGACGGTCAGGTCGCCGGTCTCCAGCTCCGGCAGCTCCAGCCGCTCGCGGACCGCCTCGACCACCGCGCGGCAGAGATCCATCGAGAAGCCCACCGGCTGCGCGTCGCCGTCGAGATAGGAGAAGGGCACCGCCGCGTCGCGGTGGCCGAGCGTGATCCGCCCGGTCTCGGCGATCTTGGCAAGCGTGCCGTCAAGCGCCAGGGCGGGCAGGGGACCGGCCAGCGACAGCGCGGCAAGCGCCGCGCCGAGGGTCGGCAGGGAACGGATCTTCATGGAAACCTCCAGGTCTGTTGGAACGCGCCGCTCTTGCCGGGCGCTGGTGGCGACAGGACTAGGGGCCGTGGCGGCTTGCGTCCAAAGCCGTTTGGGCAATAGGTTATACCGCGAATGCATAACCCCGGGGCGATGATGCAGATCGACTGGCTCGACGACTTCCTGACGCTGGCGAAGACGCGGAACTTCTCCCTGGCCGCCGAGATCCGCAACACCACCCAGCCGGCCTTCAGCCGCCGTATCCGGCGGCTCGAGGACTGGGTCGGCGAGACGCTGATCGACCGCAGCAGCTATCCGGTGCAGCTGACCCGCGCCGGGCAGAGCTTCCAGGCCGAGGCGGAGACGATCATCGAGCAGATCGCCTCGGCGCGCGGCCGCGCCGCCAGCGCCGCCAGGACCGAGCGCGAGACCCTGCTCTTCGCCGCGACGCACATGATCTCGACCGAGTTCTTCCCTGCCTGGCTGCAGCGCGTCTCGCCCGCGGCGCCCGCCGCGCAGGCGCGGCTCAACTGCTATTCGGTGGCGCGCTGCTTCGACGAGCTGGCCTCGGGCCATGTCGATTTCATGCTCTGCCCGATCCCGCATGCGCCGCGCGAGGAGATCCGCGCCTGGGCGCAGCATGACCATGTGGTCGTGGCCGCCGACCGGATGATGCCGGTCTCGGTGCCGGACGGGGCGGGCGGGGCGAAATTCGCCATCCGTCCCGGCGCCCTGCGGCTGCCGCTCCTGCAGCTCTCGGAAAGCTCGGTGCTCGGCGGTGCCGTGCTGCGGCTGCTGGCCGGGAAGGCCGCCGGGGCAGAGGGGCTCTTCGACACCGTCTTCGAAAGCCCGCTGAAGGAGGCGGTCAAGGCGATGGCGCTGAAGGGCTACGGCGTCGCCTGGCTGCCGGCCTCTTCATGTGCGGCGGAGCTGGCCGAGGGCCGTCTGGTCCCGGCGGCGGGCGAGGACTGGATGACCGGCTACGACATCCGCTGCTACCGCAAGGCCGGACCGCTCAGCCCGGCCGCCGCCGCCTTCTGGCGCAAGGTCGCCGCGACAGCGGCCACGGCCTGAGCCGCCGGGTCCTCCGCGGGCTCGGCATTCCCGGGGCGCGGCCCTGCGAACAGGCGAAAGGCCGGAGCGGGCCTTCTGCAGCGCGCCCGGTCCCGAGCCGCTTCGGGCAAGCCGGACCGGGCCGCCGATCGTTTCATCCCGCGTACGCGTAGTCTGGCAGCGCCTTGCGGGCGCTTGCACGGTTCTCTGCGCGGCGTCGGAGCGCCGGCGCTTGTGGTCTATCTGGGACTGGGGCGCCGCCTGTCCTCCAGCGTGCCGGTCACGGCATGCGCGTCGCCGCATGTCCCCGTGCTTCCGACCTGGCAGCGGCGCCCGTCGGCATCTTGCGAACTGATGAAAAGGGACTCCCGGGTGTCGTCGGAGAGGACAAGGTTCCGGACCTGGTCAGGGCTGCTCTCCGTGCTGAGCAAGTCTAGCCGCCGTCAGGACCAAATTCTCAGTTCATGCTCCACGTTCCACAGCTGAACAGGCATTCTCGGCGCTCTCCCAGACGGCGGTTCCGGTTCCAGGTCGCAGCCTTCTCCGGACCGGCGGCGCGAGAGGACGGGAGGGCCGCGTGCCGCGCCGGAGAGCGCCGCCGTTGCCGAGACCAGCATGGCCGCATCGGGGGTGAGGATGCCGAGGGAGAGGGGGGCGACCGCCTCGCCTTTCTCGTCGAGCAGGCCGAAGGCATAGTCTCGGCGGTCAGGCCGAGCGAGTCGGTGTTGCCCGTCGGCCATGAAGGACGCGCTCAGCGCCTCGCCGGATATCCCTCAGGCACGATGGCATAACTGTGCCCTCCGCGGATCTCGAAACGGCTCCGCAGCTCTCGATCGCGGTCGACGCGGCGCCTGTCCCGAGCCTCGATGGTCCGCGGGTGGCATGGCATTGGCGACGGAGGCGCCGCGGGAGGCGTGGCACGCGATCAGGTCGCCCGCGCCGCCGTTGATGCGCGCGTCGCAGGAGGGGTGCCGCGAGCTCCAGAGCTCCGCATCGGTCCCGTCGCGCGATCCGCGCGGCAGGCCGGTGACACTGCCGCCGCATGGCTTGCCGTGGCGCTGGCTGCCGACAGCAGGGCGCCCATGCCAAGCGGATGGAAATATGGCCTATTTCCATTGTTTTATGGTCAATCGCACCGAGGTCTAGCCGCGGGAAAAGGTCAACTACGGAAGCTGTCTGGTCGGGAACGTATTGCAGCACGTCCCTCCCGGCGGGCCGTCTCCGGTGACGGCGCGCTGTCTCGGGGCGGGGGCGCGGCGCCCGCGGCGGTGGTGGGCAGCCTCTCAAGTCCTGCCCGCGCCATTGTCCGCTTCGCCGTCGCGGAATGGCCGTCGCCCCGGGGCCGGTCCGCGGCTCTCGGCGCCGGGCGCTGCCATCCGGCCGCGCGGAAGGGTCCGCCCGGAAACTTCACTGCTCTGGAAGATTTCCATTGCCATATGTTTTAGGTTTAGAGTAAATTGAGTGCAGGCTGCTTCGGCGATTTCCGTCTGGCGGCCGGGCCTGTTGGCTCATGGATAATAGGCTGAAATTGACACGTATAGATGGAATGTGATATTTAAAATATCCGTCCTGATCGAACAGCAAACCGGTCATGGACGGGGTCCGCCCGCCGCAGCTGCGGCAGGCAGGCGTTGGGTGCGCATCCGCAAGCTGCAATATCGAAGGGGTGCCGGGGCCGGACTGCCGGACCGGACTCCCCCGTCATCCGCCCGCGGCGCGACCGGGGCGGTATCCGCGGGGCCATGCGCCCGCGGTCCTGGGAAGGGATCTGCGCGGCGCGTGTCCGGCCAGGGAGCCGGCCGCGCGCCGCAGGACAAGGGAGGACTCTCGACGACGGCGGGACGGGCCGGGCGCGCAGAGCGCGGCCGGGCCACGGAGACCGGACAGGACAATGGCGGCAGCAGCGACACGTAGGACCATGCCCTGCCAGTCCGCGCCGTCTCCGGCTACCGCGGCCCGGCCGGGCCTGCCCGGTCTCCATCCGGACGACCCCGGACCGGCATGACTCTCAGGTGCCGGTCCGGCACTGGCGCGGCCCAGCCCCCAAGGGGCCGCGCCATCTTGATTACTCTGCCGCAGCAGGAGAAGATCCTCATGGCCCATTCGATTTTCGCCGATGGCGAGATGCTCGCCTCCGAGCGGCACGCCCGGCTCAGCTATTTTCCCGAAGGCAGCTACCGGCTCTGCGCCGGGCAGGCGACCGCGCCCGTTACCCTGGCCGAATTCTCCGAGGCGGCGCGGGACCATCCGATCCTGTTCGCGGGCAGCGGCTCGACGACCATGCCGGTGGCGCTGATGGGACTCGCCCCGGGCGAGAACCTTTTCGTCGATGCCGAGGGACACTGGACCGGCGGCTACATCCCGGCGCATTTCCGCCAGCTGCCCTTCTACAACACCGAGGTGCGCGATACCGGCAAGGTCGTGCTGTCGATCCTGCCCGGCTCGGGCGAGCTGCGCGACGACGGGGCGGGGCTGCCGCTGTTCGATGTCGACGGCCAGCCGGGACATTTCCTGCGCGAGGTGATGAACTTCACCCGCGCGCATTACCAGAACACCATCGCCACCGGAAATTTCTGCAAGCTGCTGGAGGCGCTCGAACTGCTGGAGCCGATGCAGTGGACCACCGATCTGCCGGGGCGGGGGCATCGCGCGGTCTCGGGCTTCCGCCAGGTGTCGCGCGCGCGCTTGGCCGGGCTGCCGCAGCACCAGACCGCGCTTCTGGCCGAGCGCGGCATGCTCGACGCGATCCGCCTGCATCTGGACTCGATCCGCAATCTCGTGCGGCTCGCGCTGCGGGCCACCGAAGGCGCCGGGCAGGCGGATGCGGCGCAGGACGGCGACACGCTCGACTCGGTCGCCTCGATCGCGCGCCGCCTGGCCCGCTCGGTGTCCTGAGCGTTCAGGCGGGCGTGCCGCGGATCACGCAGACGCGGTGGAAAAGCGGCGTGCCGGGGCTGTCCTCCTGCAGCGCCTGCGCCTCGCAGGCCGAGAGCGGCATCCGCCCCTGCGGATCGGCGAAGAACTCGCAGACCAGCGCCGCCTCGAAGCCGGTGCCCTTCATCGCCCGCTCCAGCGTGACGAAGAACGAGATGTCGGTGCCGCCATCCTGGCGGACCATCTGCGAATGCAGCACTTCCGGCCGGTAGCCATTGGCCTCGAACATCGCCTCGAGCAGCGAGACCGGGATGCGCGCGCCGAAATTCATGATCAGCTGCGCGGTCGGCGCCGCCTCGCGGACCCGGCGCAGCAGCGCCTCGTTCAGCCCCAGCCCGATGGCGTTGTAGGGATACTGGTCGAAGAGGTTCCAGGGATAGTAATGCGCGATATGGTCGTCGCTGCGGTCCTGCGCGCTGTCGCCCAGCTCGACCTCGTGGGCGTCGCGGAAGGCGGCGACGCGGGCATCCCCGGGATCGCCGACCTGCGGGATGCAGGCGATCACCGCGTCACTGCGGGCGATCCGGGCGCGGGCCTCGTCAGTGTCGATCAGGCTGACCGCGCCATGGACGGGATGGAAGCGGTGCGCCTCCTCCGGGGCGAGGTTGCGGACATTGCGCTCGGCCAGCGCGGCCAGGCGCGGGTCGAGATCGCTGCCCGAGACATCGGCCGCGCGGCACATGCGCAGCAGGAAGGCGGCGTTGATGCCGGTGCCGATCCCCACTTCGTAGACGCGCTTGCCGTCCAGTCCGGCGCGTTCCAGCCCTTTCTGGAAGGTCCGTGTCCAGGGGTCGCCGGGATCGAAGGCGAAGCTCGGGGTTTCCGGGGTGACGGCGGTGTCGGTATCGGTCATGTAGGGTCTTCCGCTTGGGCCTTCCGGTCGGGCCTGGGCTTGGGGGAGGGTCATTCGAGCAGGATCAGCTCGCGCACGTCGCCGCGCAGGCAATGGTCCGAGCGCATCGAGGCGGCATAGCCCCCGGCATTGATCAGCACCATCGTGTCGCCCTCTTCCGGGGCGGGCAGGGGATGGTCCTCGGCCCATTTGTCGAGCGCCTCGTTGACATTGCCCACCACGGTGTAGCGGGTCTCGGGCGCGTCGCGGGGCACGGCGGGGACCGGGGCGCAGGGCAGGTCGTAGAAGGCGGGCTCCATCGCCAGGTTGAATCCGGCATCGAGCCCGAGGAAGTCGACATCCTTGCGCCGCTCGGCATAGGTGACGCCGGCCAGCAGCACGCCGGCATCCTTGACCAGGAAATCGCCGGGCTCCACCGCCATTTCGACGCTATGGAGCCCCAGCACCTGCGCCACTGCCGCGGCCCAGCGGCCGAGATCGAGCGGCGCGTCGCCGGGACGGTGCGGCACGCCGAGCCCGCCGCCGATATTGACCTGCGCCAGGTCGGGCAGCTGCGCCATGAAGGCCTCTGCCGCGCGCAGCACCCGCTCCAGCTGGCCGAGCTCGCGGTCGAGATAGCCGCAGCCGGCATGGAAATGGATGCGCTCGATCACCAGGCCATGCGCGTCGGCGATGGCGATCGCCTCGGGCAGGCGGTCGAGATAGATGCCGAACTTGGTCGCCGCCGCGCCGCTGTACTGCAGCATGTCGTTGCCGCCATAGCCGATCCCGGCATCGGGATTGATCCGCAGCCCGATCCGGCGGCCGGGGCAGGCCGCGCCCAGCCGCTTCAGCGCCGAGAGCGAGTCGAGATTGACCCGCACCCCGGGGAAGCGCGCCAGAATTTCGATGTCCGTCGCGCTCAGCGAGGTGCCGGTGAAGGAGATCGCCTCTTCGGGGAAGCCGCAGGAATAGGCCAGCAGCAGCTCTTCGGGCGAGCAGACATCGGCGCCGCAGCGGCCGCGCGCGGCCAGCCAGGTCAGGAGCTTCGGGCTGCGATTGGCCTTGATCGCGTAGAAGACCCGATGCGCCAGCCCGGCACCGTCCAGCGCGTCATGCAGCGCCTCGAGCTTGGCCGCGACCCGCGGCGCGCGCAGCACATAGGCTGGCGTGCCGAGCCGCTCTGCCGCCGCGTCGAGATCGCAGCTGCCCAGATGCAGCCGTCCGCCGACATGGCGCAGGTCCGGACGCTGCCACCAGGGCGCGGCGCCGTCGGTTCCGGCTCCGCCTGCCGCGGCGCCGGGCCGGTCCTCGACCGCGGCGGGATCAGACATGGGCAGTCATGGCCGGCCCGGGGCCCGACGGCAGGGCGTCGGGCAGGAAGGGCTCGATATCGGTGGCCAGGCGGACGTCGCAGGCATGGGCGCGCAGCCCTGCCGCCACCGCGTCGGGGGCGCAGCCGTCATCGAGCTGCGCCAGGAGCGGCAGCGCGTGGCCGGGCACGTTCAGGATGGCCTGCTTGATCCGCAGAACGGCGAGGGGGGCGGACAGTCCGCGGCAGTCGATATGGCTCATGGTGTCTCCTTCCTTGTCGGCCCTGGGGCCTGGTTGCCCCGCGGGATGCGGGGGGATGCCGCTCCGGGCGGAGCGGCGGGTCGGTCTAGATGTCTCCGGCGCGCAGATCGGCCTCCGCGCGGGCGATCGCCTCGGCCATGATGGCGGCGATCCGGTCGATCTCGGCACGGGTGACGATCAGCGGCGGCGACATGATGCAGAGGTTCTCGTAGGGCCGGACCAGCAGCCCGGCCTCCTCGCAATAGCTGTCGACGCGCGCGGCCAGCGCCATGTTGCGGGCATTCGGCCCCGGCTCTTCTCCGGTCCAGCATTCGACGCAGGCCATCAGGTGGTCGCCGCGCACCGTGTAGACGATGGGCGAGGACGAAAGCGCGCGCAGCTTCTCGATGAAATAGGGCCCGACCTCGCGGACATGGCCGCAGATATCCTCGCGCTGCATGATCTCGATGTTCTTCAGCGCCACCGCGCAGGCCACCGGATGGCCCGAATAGGTGTAGCCGTTCGAGAAGACCGGCTTCTCCGCCGGGGCATTGGCGCCGATCGCGTTGGCGATCCGGTCCGAGACCAGCACCGCGCCCAACGGCTGGTAGCCCGAGGTGATGCCCTTGGCGGTGATGATCATGTCCGGCACGATGCCGAAGCGCGCCTCGGAGGCGAAGAAATGCCCCAGCCGCCCGAATCCCGTCACCACCTCGTCGGAGATGTAGAGGATGCCATGCGCAGCGCAGAGCGCGCGCGTGGCCTTCTGGTAGCCTGGCGGCGGCACCAGCACCCCGCCCGAGGCGAGGATCGGCTCGGCGACGAAGGCGGCGATGTTCCCGGCGCCGATCCGCGCGATCTCGGCCTTCATCTCGGCCATCAGCCGCGCGAGGCAGTCCTCCGAGCTTTCCTCGGCGATATCCGCGTCATGGGCCGGGCTCGAGAGGTGGTGGATGAAGCCCTCCTCGTACTGGAAGAGCGTCCGGTCGGCGGCCTTGCCGCAGAGCGAGGCGGCCAGGTAGGTGCTGCCGTGATAGGCATTGCGGCGGGTCAGGACGTGGCGCTTCTCCGGCTGCCCCTGGGCGGCGAAGTAGTAATGCGCCATGCGGACTGCGGAATCGATCGCGGTGGAGCCGCAGGTGGTGAAATGCACCCGGTTGAGATCGCCCGGCGACAGCTCTGCCAGCGTCTCGGCCAGCCGCGCGGCGGGCGCGCTCGAGACATCGCCGAAGGGGGTGTAATAGGCCATCCGCATCGCCTGGTCGGCCATCGCGTCGACCAGCTCGGCGCGGCCGTAGCCCACGGTCATGCACCACATGCCGCCGATCGCGTCGAGATAGCGCTTGCCCTCCGCGTCATGCACATGGACGCCCTTGGCGGTCTCGACCACCAGCGCATCGGCGGTGCCGAGCTGGCTGAGATCGGCCCAGGGGTGCAGCACGTGGCGCGCATCCATGGCGGCAAGCGAATTGTGCCCGGGGGAGGCAGCGGCGGCAGTCAGGGGGTCGTCGACTTGGGACAAGGACGCTCCGTTCTCCGATTTTGGTCTCTGGGCCCGCGCACGGCCGGCACGGGCGGCGGGGGCTCTGTCATGGCGAACCGCCCGGCGGATGGGTTGCCGCGGCCCCGTCCGGCAGGTGCCGGAATCCGGGGGCTGGCTGGCGGGATCACCCCGCCCTCTGGCGGCGCAGTCCCGCGGCTGGTTGCCAGCACTGCGGAAGCGATATCCATAGGACAGCCAATTCCGGCCCCCAGATTAAGACAATTTCCGTAGATTCCGTGAAATTCCGGACCGGCGTTCCCCCGGCTCCGAAGAAAGCGGCACGAATTTTCCCCCTCTGCCGGATTAATAAGCATGTTCTTGAATTTTTCGGGGCGGGCGCGCGGTCCGGGCCGGGCCCGCGGCCGGAGGCGGCGGGCGGAATGCGCCCGCCGCGGGTGAAGGCGGCTTGCGCCGGGCCGAAGGGCGGGGCAAGACTTCCGCGTGACGGACCGGGCGCTTGCACTATCATGCAGGGAAGCCGGGCATGGAACGAAGCCGGGCCCGTCCGCATGGCGCGGAGGGCTGCCCGGAGGGCGGCGCCTGCCGCCGGAGAAGGGGGCCGGGCGGCAGAGGTGCCGCACGGGCCTGAAGGGAAGCGAATGGCGGCGGGCCGAAGGGCCGCTCCGACGGAGCCACCAGGGGACGCAGATGAACTACCACACACCATCCACATTCGAGGACGCCGCGCGGCTGGCCGGTGCGGCCGGCGGGGTGACGCGCTTCCTCGCCGGGGGCACCGATGTCCTGGTGCAGATGCGCGCGGGCATGGTGCTTCCCGACGACCTGATCGACCTCAAGAAGATCCCCGGCGTGCATGACATCGTGCAGGGCGCCGATGGCGGCTGGCGGATCGGCATCGCCGTGCCGGGCGCGGCGCTCGGCGCGCATGCGGCGCTGGTGGCCGACTGGCCCGGCGTCGTCGAGGGGATGGAGCTGGTCGGCTCCACCCAGGTGCAGGGCCGCGCCACGCTGGCGGGCAATCTGTGCAACGGCTCGCCGGCCGCGGATTCCGTGCCCGGGCTGGTCGCCGCCGGCGCGACGGTGGAGATCACCGGGCCCGACGGCACCCGCAGCGCGCCGGTCGAGGAGATCCCGGCCGGGCCGGGCAAGACGACGCTGGCGCCCGGAGAGCTGATCTCGGCGATCCTGCTGCCGCCCCGCGGCAAGGCGGGCGGCGACGCCTATCTGCGCTTCATCCCGCGCACCGAGATGGACATCGCCGTCGCGGGCTGCGCGGTGAACCTGCGGCTCGAGGGCGACACCATCGCCGAGGCCCGCGTGGCGCTTGGCGCCGTGGCCCCGCGGATCGCGCTGGCGCCGGACTGCGCTGCGGCGATCATCGGCACCACCCTCGACGAGGCGGCGCTGGCCGCGCTCGACGCAGCCGCCCGGGCCGCCTGCAGCCCGATCGACGACAAGCGCGGCACGGTCGCCTTCCGCACCGAAGTGGCCGGCGTGCTCGCCCGCCGCGCCGCCGCCATCGCCTATTCCCGCGCAAAGGGAGAATGACCCCATGAGCAAGATCCACGTGACCACCACCGTCAATGGCGACGAGGTCGAATTCCTGGCCGATCCGCGCGAGTCGCTGCTTGACTGCCTGCGCGACCATCTCGGCCTGACCGGCTCCAAGGAAGGCTGCGGCACCGGCGATTGCGGGGCCTGCTCGGTCACGCTCGACGGCACGCTGGTCTGTTCCTGCCTGGTTCTTGGCGTCGAGGCCGAAGGCCGCCAGGTCGCCACGATCGAGGGCATGGCCGAGGGCAACGAGCTGCACCCGCTGCAGAGGAAGTTCCTCGAGCATGCCGCGCTGCAATGCGGCTTCTGCACGCCGGGCATCCTGGTCGCGGCCAAGGCGCTCTTGGAAAAGACCCCCGACCCGACCGAAACCGAGGTGCGCTACTGGCTGGCAGGCAATCTCTGCCGCTGCACCGGATATGACAAGATCATCCGCGCCGTGCTCGATGCGGCGGCGGAGATGCGGCAGGAGGCTGCGTGATGGCGAAGGACGAGCTCGGCGAAACCCTCCATCTGGTCGGCACAAGGCCGCTGCGCCCGGACGGGCTGGACAAGGTGACGGGGCGCGCGCGCTACGGCGCGGATGTCTCGATGCCCGGCATGCTCTGGGGCGCGGTCGTGCGCTCGCCCCATGCCCATGCGCGGATCGTGAAGATCGACGCCTCGAAGGCCGAGGCGCTGCCCGGGGTGAAGGCGGTCGTGACCCGCGCCGACTTCCCCGAGGGGCTGACCGGCGAGAACTGGAACCTGCAGGAAAACACCATGGCCGGGGAGCGCGCGCTCTATGACGGCCATGCGGTGGCGGCGGTCGCTGCGACCTCGGCCCTGCGCGCGCAGGAGGCGGCGCGGCTGATCGAGGTGGAATACGAGGTCCTGCCGCATGTCATCGATGTCGATGACGCGATCCGCCCCGATGCGCCGGTGATCCGCGAGGGCGCGGCCGATGCGACCGTGCCCGAGGGCAGCCCGCCCAATGTCGCGCGCTATATCGAGTTCGGCCATGGCGATACGGAGGCGGGCTTCGCCGCCGCCGATCTGGTGCGGGAACGCAGCTACAAGACCGAGGCCACGCATCAGGGCTATATCGAGCCGCATGCCTGCCTGGGCCAGCTCGGCGCCGACGGCAAGGGCGAGATGTGGGTCTGCACCCAGGGCCAGTGGTACATCCGCCAGATGTGCTCTTCCGTGCTCGGCCTCGAGGCGGCGCAGCTCCGCGTGACGCCGTCCGAGATCGGCGGCGGCTTCGGCGGCAAGACCACGATCTTCATGGAGCCGCTGTCGCTGGCGCTCAGCCGCAAGGCCGGCGGGCGTCCGGTGAAGATCGTCATGACCCGCTCCGAGGTGCTGCGCGCCACCGGCCCGACCGCCTCGGCCTCGATGGACGTCAAGATCGGCATGACGAAGGACGGGATGATCACCGCCGCCCATGCCGAGTTCCGCATGCAGGGCGGCGCCTTCCCCGGCGCGCCGGTCGACATGGCGCTCTATTGCGCCTTCGCCCCCTACAAGCTGCCCGCGGCGCAGCATATCGGCTACGACGTGCTTGCCAACCGGCCGAAATGCGCCGCCTACCGCGCCCCGGGCTCGCCCATGGGCGCCTTCGCGGTGGAGAGCCTGATCGACGAGATGTGCCGCGAGCTGGGTCTCGACGCGCTCGAGGTCCGGCTGAAGAACGCGGTGAAGGAGGGCGACCGGGCCAGCTACGGCCCGACCTTCGGCTCGATCGGCCTGGTCGAGACGCTGGAGGCGGCGAAGTCCCATCCCAACCTGGCGGCGCCGCTGGGGCCGAACCAGGGCCGCGGCATCGCCTCGGGCTTCTGGTTCAACCATAGCGGCGAGACCTCGGTGTCGCTGGCGATCTCCGAGGACGGCACGGTGCAGGTCTCGGTCGGCACGCCCGATATCGGCGGCAGCCGCGCCTCGATCGCGCTGATGACCGCCGAGACCGTGGGCATCCCCTACGAGGACGTGCGGGTGAACGTGGTCGAGACCGGGGCGCTCGGCGTCAACGAGCCGACCCATGGCAGCCGCGCGACCTTCGCCAGCGGCAAGGCGGCCGTCGTCGCCGCGCGCCAGGCCATCGCCGAGATGTGCCGCCGCGCCGCCGCCGAATGGGGGATCGATCCGGAGGCCGTGGAATGGGCCAATGGCGCCGCCCAGCCCGCGGGCCCGAATGCCGGGAAGTTCCCGCCGATGGGGATCGAGGAGATCGCCGCCAAGATGGGCTCCACCGGCGGGCCGATCTCGGGGCATCATGAATCCGTGCCCGAAGGCGCCGGCGCCAGCTTCGGCTGCCATGTCGTCGATGTCGAGGTCGATCCCGAGACCGGCCGCACCACCGTGCTGCGCTATCTCGTCGTGCAGGATGCCGGCCGGGCGATCCATCCCTCCTATGTCGAGGGCCAGTTCCAGGGCGGTGCCGCGCAGGGCATCGGCTGGGCGCTGAACGAGGCCTATATCTACGGCGAGGACGGGCGGCTGCAGAATGCGGTCTTCCTCGACTACCGCGTGCCGGTGGCCTCGGACCTGCCGATGATCGACACCCAGATCGTCGAAGTGCCCAATCCGGGCCATCCCTTCGGCGTGCGCGGGGTCGGCGAGACCGGCATCACCCCGCCGCTTCCGGCCATCGCCAATGCCATCGAGGCGGCGGCGGGCGTGCGGATGCGCAGCCTGCCGATGTCCCCGCCCAAGGTGCTGGCCGCGATCCGGGCCGCGCGGGAGGGCTGAGCCATGGTCACGGTCAACCTCTGGTCGAGCCTCTCGCGCTTCACCGGCGGCGAGACCGCGGTGGAGGTCGAGGCGGACACGGTCGCCGGGGTCCTCGACGGGCTGAAGGCGGCCTATCCGGGACTGGCCCCGATCCTCGACACCGGCGTGTCGGTGGTGATCGACGGCGAGATGGCGACCGGGCGGCATGCCTCGGTCGCCGGCGCCACCGAGGTCTTCCTCATGCAGCGCATGAAGGGCGGTTGAGCTTTTGCCCGCAAGTATCGGGAATAAATGAGAGACCGGGGCGGAAACGCTCCGGTCTCCGCCGTCAGGGCGCCGTCTTCCGCGGGGGGTGGCGCTGCGGGGAGGATCTCCCTTGGGTTGCGTTTCGCCAATTCATTTCACGTTTAAAATGTGATACCGTCCGGACAGGCAGGAACCCCGGCAGTCGATGCGGCCGTCCCCCGGCGGGACGCGCGCCGCGGTCTTGGCGCCGCCCGCGGGCGGCCTCTTTCCGGGAGGAACTGCGATGTCCTATTCGATCGAAGGCGATCTGCTGGAAGTCTGCAACTGCAACGTGCTCTGCCCCTGCTGGATCGGCGAGGATCCCGATAACGGCTATTGCGACGCGACGCTGGCCTACCGGATCAATTCCGGCATGGTCGACGGCATCGACATGAGCGGCGTGGTGATCGCCGGGGTGGGCAAGATCCCCGGCAACGTGCTCGACGGCAACTGGAAGCGCCAGCTCTATGTCGACAGCGCCGCCAGCGAGGCGCAGAGCCGGGCGGCGGTCGACCTGCTGCAGGGGCGCAAGGGCGGGCCGCTGGCGGATCTGGCGCAGCTCGTCGGCGAGGATCTGGAGCCCAAGCGCGCCGCGATCACCTTCACCCTGGTCGAGGGCAAGGGCATGCTGCGCATCGACGGCGTGCTCGAGGCCGAGATGGAGCCCTATCGCGGCCCGACCGGCGAGGTCACCACGCTGAACGAAAGCATCTTCACCACCATCCCCGGCGCCCCGGCCTATGTCTCGAAGGCCGAGTATTTCCGGCTGCGCGACGAGGGCACGGGGATCGATCTCGACATCGAGAAGACCAATGCCATCCAGGGCGCCTTCCGCTTCGAACACGCCTGAGCCGGGATGCGCAGCCTGATCCACCGCCGCGCCTTCTACGGGCTGGGCCTGGCGCTGGCGGCACTGGCCTGGATGCTGCTCTGGGCCTGGTCGCAAAGCCCCTATGCGCGCTATCTCGACCATGGCGACTGGACGCAGATCGGCCTGGCCGGGGCGATCTGCAGTGCGCTGCCCGCGGGCGAGGTGCTGTTTCCGGCCGCGCTCTACATCGCGGGCTGGGTGCTGATGCTCTCGGCGATGATGCTGCCGACGGTGCTGCCGGTGCTCGATGTCTATGCGCGGCTGATCCGGCGGCGGCAGGACCGCGCGCAGCTTCTGGGGCTGGCGATCGGCGGCTACCTGGCGGCCTGGATGGCCTTCGGCGCGGCGGCGCATCTGGCCGATCTGGGCCTCGCCGCGCTGGTCCGGCGCAGCGCCTGGCTGACCTTCAACGGCTGGGTGCTCGGCGCGGCGGTGATCGGGCTGGCGGGGGCCTTCCAGTTCTCGGCGCTCAAGCACCGCTGCCTGGAGCGCTGCCGCATGCCGGTGAGCTTCGTGATCGAGCATTGGCAGGGCCGCCGCGACCGGCGCAACGCTCTGCGGCTGGGCTGGCGGCACGGGCTCTTCTGCGTCGGCTGCTGCTGGGCGCTGATGCTGCTGATGTTCGTCCTCGGCACCGGCAATCTCGGCTGGATGCTGGTGCTGGGCGGGATCATGGCGGTGGAGAAGAACTTCGCCTGGGGCCGCCGGATCAGCACGCCGCTCGGCCTCCTGCTGCTCGGCTGGAGCGCTGCGCTCGTCGTCTCCGGCATGGCCTGAAGCGGCTCACTCGCGCGGCGGCAGCCGGAACCGGCCCTGTTTGGTGCCGACATACTGCACCAGCCCCTCGCGGGCCGAGCGCAGCACCCGCGTGCGGATCTCGAAAACGCCGCTGAGCCCCTCGTACTTGCCGGTCCCGCCCTGCCACTGCCCGGTGCCGACATGCGGCGCGTCGAGCGGCTGGCTGTCGAAATCGGCGCGCTCGAAGATCTGGTCGCCATCGGCATCGGTATAGGTGCAATGGACATGCTGCTCGAAGGTCCGCGCGGTCTCGTCGACCACCCAGCTGCCGAGGCAGCGCCCGGTCTGGCTGTCGAGGAAGGCGGCGTTCTCGGCATTCATCGCGGTCAGCGTCGCGTCGGTCAGCCCGGCATAGCGGCCCGGCCCGATCGGCAATGGCGGCGCCCCGGCCTCGGCATAGCCGACGAAATTCGCCGCGAACGGGCCTTCGCCCGCGATCGTGTCCGCCGCCGCGGCGGACAGGCCCGCCGCGCACAGCGCCGCGGCCGCCAGCGCGCGGGCCAGCCGCCGTGTCTCAGCAGCCCGCGGGATAGGGAAAGGCGGGCGGGGCGTCGCGGCCTGTTTCAGTGTAGAGCGCGCTCCAGCTCTGGTCATGGTCTCCTCCTTCGGACGGATCGATGCGCGGCACCGCGGTGCCTGGCGAGGCGCTGGCAGCACTGACCCAGAGCGCCACGGCGCTGCGCTCGGCCGGGACCGGCGGGCCGGGGGGCAGGGTGGCGGCCGCCTGGAAGAGCAGCGCGGCCAGCCCGGCCCCGGCGGCGAAGCCGCGCAGCGCGGCGCGGGGCGCATCCGGCGCGGGCAGGCCCTGAACCGGTCTTGCGAGAGGCGGGCGGGGCGCTGCCGGAACGCGCAGCGCCGCGGCCACTTCGGGGCCCGGCGCGACGCCGAGCTCGCGGTCATAGAGGCACAGGCAGGCGGCATGGGCCTCTGCCGCCGCCTGCCGTTGCCCCAGCCGGGCGCAGAGCGCGATCAGATCGGCATGGGCGGCATCCTCGAACGGCGCGAAATCGAGACGCTGGCGGGCGGCGGCGATGGCCTCCTCTGCCGCGCCGCGCTCTTCCAGAAGGCGCGCGGCCCGTCCGAGCAGCCGGGCAGAGGCGCGGTCGCAGCTGCTGCGCTCGGCGCGCAGCCAGGCCTCGAACGCGCGGCCGCCGGCATCGAGCCCGTCGCAGAACCCGCCGCGGATCGCCGCCGCCGCGTCCAGAACCGCCGCCGCGTCCTCCTCCGCCGCGCCGAGCAGCGCCAGGTCGATCTCGGCACGTCCGGGCTCGAGCCAGATATCGGCGTCATCCGTGCCGATCGCCCCGGCTGCCGCGCCGAGCTGGGTCCTCAGCCGCAGGAGGCATTGGCGCAGCGCATGGCGCGCCGCGGCGGTGGAGGCGGCATCGTCCCAGAGAAGCTGCGCCAGCGCCGCGCGGCCCCGGCGCCTGCCGGGCGCGGCGGCCAGGCAGGCGAGCAGGCCAAGCTGCTTCGGTCCGGGCAGCGCGATCGGCGCGCCTCCGGGACCGGCCAGGCGCGGCTCGCCCAGGAGCTGGATCTGAAGAAGGCACATCGGCGGTTTCCCTTCCCTTGGGGAAGTGTAGCATAGGGGCGGCGGCTTTCCGCGGAAAACTGCCATCCTGCGGCGCCGGCCGGGCGGCGTGACGGGGCATGTGACGCTGCCGTGACGTCGCCGCGCAGAGGCTGGAGCCGCGCCGGACCGGATCCGGCGACTCACCCGGGGAGACCGAGCCATGACACCCATCCTGAGAGCCGCCTGCCTTGCAGCCCTTGCCGCCCAGGCGGCGGGCCCGGGCATGGCGGCCGAGCTGAAGACCCTGCCGGTGGCGGGCGCCGCGCTGAGCTATGCCGAGGAGGGCGCGGGGCCGCCGGTCCTGTTCCTCCACGGCGCGCTTTCGGACCTCAGGGTCTGGGACCGCTATGCCGCGCCGGTGGCCGCGCAGGCCCGCTTCGTCGCCTATACGCAGCGCTATTTCGGCACGGCCGCCTGGCCCGATGACGGCGCGGCCTTCTCGCGCGGGACCCATGTCGCCGACCTGATCGCGGTTGCCGGGGCGCTCGATGCCGGGCCGGTCGATCTGGTCGCCTGGTCCTATGGCGGCGAGATCGCCACCTATGCGGCGCTCGAGCGGCCCGATCTCTTCCGTTCGCTGGTGCTCTACGAGCCCTCGGTGGAGGCGCTGCTCCAGGGGCTGCCGGGCGCGGAGACGGCGCTGGCCGAGTTCTCCGCGGGCCTCGGTCCGGCGATCGCGGCGCTCGGGACGGGCGACACGGAGGCGGCCGCGCTGCGCTTCATCGAGACGGTCTTCCGCCTGCCCGAAGGCGCTGCCGCAGAAGAGCCCGCGCCGTTTCCGGACTACTGGCGCGAGAATGGCCGCACGCTTCCGGTCTTTGCCGCCATGGCGCCGGGCGCGCCGGTCTCCTGCGGCGATCTCGGCGCGCTGGAGGTGCCGGTGATGGTCGTGCTCGGCACGCAGACCTACCCGCATTTCGCGATGATGGCCGAGCGGCTGGCGCAATGCGCGGGCAACGGGCTGCTGGTGCGGATGGAGGGGGTCGGCCATGACGGTCCCTACCGCCGGCCGGAGCGCTTCGCCGCGCTCGCGCTGGGGTTCCGCGCGCTGCTGCCGGAGCGGAGGAACCACGATGATTGAGCTGGCTTTCGTGATCTGCCTGGCCGCGAGCCCCGGGGCCTGCCGGGAAGAGTCGAAGATCTATGTCGACCTGCCGCTGCGGGCCTGCCTGCTGCGCGGCCAGGCCGAGCTGGCGCGCTGGAGCGGCACGCATCCGGGCTGGCTGATCCGGCGCTGGAGCTGCCGGCCGCTTGGCGCGGGCGCGGCGCGGCTCTGACCCGGGCCGGATGTTCGCCGGGATGGACCGCGGCCCGCGCCGGCCAGGGAACGGCCGCGCCGTCGATGCTCTGCTGGCTAGCTCGTCGCGTCATGGCGCCGGGGCGTCCCGCCTGCGTGGCACGCCCGTCCCGCCCGGTAGGACCTCCTCCACAGCGCCCACCTCGCGCGGCACCCGGCCGCGACCGGAAGCGATGAGGACGGTCCGTCAGGCGGGACGGCTGCGCCACGCGATGCGGGCGCCGGGCGGCTGCTGCGCCGCCAGCGCTGCGCCCGGCCGGGGGCGGAACCGGAGCGCTTCGCGAGGACAATGCCTCTTGTGTCGTATCCCCCCAGACGGCGGGACGCGCTCAGGCACGCCGCAGCCGTCCGGCGAAGAGCAGCGCCGAGACGAGGGAAAGCACGATCACCGCGCTGCCGTAGATCTCCGCCGTCCGCTCCAGCCCCAGATGCGGCACGGCAACCCCGGCGAGGATCACTGGCAGGCTGAAGGCCAGGTAGCTTTCCGTGTAGAAGGTCGAGAGCAGCCCGGCGCGTTCGGCCGGGTCGGCCCGCGGCAGGAGCTCGCGGAAGGCGCCGGAGAAGGACGCGCCGAAGCCCGCCCCCGCAAGCGCCACGCCGGCGAAGATCAGCGGCACCGAGGGCAGGGCCAGGGCGAAGAGGGCGAGCCCCATGCCGAGGGCGAGCGCGGTGGCCCCGGCGATCAGCGCATGCTCTGCCCGGATCCGGCGCAGCCCGGCCACCGCCGCCACCGCCCCGGCCATCAGCGTCGCCACGACCAGCGTGCCGGTCAGCGGCGCGTGCCGCCCGAGCGCCAGCTCCGCCAGGGCGGGCATCAGCGAGAAATTCAGCCCGCCGAGCGCCCAGCCCGCGACATTCACCGGCGCCACATGCAGGAAGCTGCGCCGCGCGGCGCCGGGCAGGCAGAGCTCTGGCAGAAGCGAGCGCAGCGCGCCCGGCCGCCGCTCGGTGGTCTCGGGCATCCAGCGGACCGCCGCCGCCAGCGCCGCCGAGAGGAGGAGCAGGAGAAGATAGACCAGCACCTCGGGGGCGGGGGCGTAGCGCACCAGCAGGCCGGAGCCGAGCGCGCCGAAGAACAGCCCCGAGAAGGCGGTGACGCTGTTCAGGAGCGGGCCGCGCAGCCGGTCGGTATCGAGGATCGCCGCGCCGAGCGCGGTGGTCGCCATGCCGGTGCCGAAGCCCTGCACCACCCGCGCCGCCCCGAGCCACAGCCCGCTCTGCGCCGTCATGAAAAGCGCCATCGCGGCGGCATTGACCAGGAGCGCGGCGAAGATCACCGGGCGGCGGCCGACATGGTCCGAGAGCGCGCCGACGGTCAGGAGCGCGGCCAGCAGGCTGAGCGCATAGACCGCGAAGATCAGCGTCAGCGCGCCGGGGCCGAGCCCGAAGGCGGCCTGGTAATGCTGGTAGAGCGGCGTCGGTGCCGCCGAACTGGCCAGGAAGGTGGCCGCGGCGATGGCGCAGAAGAGCGTGGTGGCGCGCGCCGGCATGCGGGCGCGGCGGGGCCGCGGCGGGTCGAGGGCGAGGCAGGTCATCGGGAACTCCGTTATCTGGCTGGTTGGCCGGAAGATGGACCTTCCCCGGGGTTCCGATAATGCATGGATGGATCGAAACTTTTATGCGCCGCACGCAAAGACGGGCTCAGAGGCTCCAGACCGGCGGGCTGCCGATGGCGCGGCGGATCTCGTCGGCCAGGACGCGGAACCTCGCCGAGGGCTGGGCGAGGGCGCGCAGCAGGTAGATGCCGGCCTCCTCGGCGTTCCAGCTTTCGGCGGCGGGCAGCAGCCGGGTCAGCGTGCCCGCGCGGATATCCGGGCCCACGACCCAGCTTGGCAGGAAGGCGATGCCGGTCCCGGCCAGCGCGGCCAGGCGCATCGCCTCGAAATCGTCGCAGCGGAAGACCGCGCCGGGGCCGGTGGCGCGCCCGGCCGGATGGCCCAGCACCCCGGTCCAGCCCAGCAGGTCGGCGCCGTGGAGCTTGTCGATCAGCCGGTGGCGGTCGAGATCGGCGGCGGTCTGGGGCGTGCCGTTCTGCGCCAGGTAGCCGGGGGCCGCGACCAGGTGGCGGCTCTGCCCGGCCAGCCGCGTCGCGATCAGCGTGCTGTCGGCCAGCGTGCCGATGCGGATCACCGCGTCGAGCCGCTCCAGCACCGGGTCGGCCAGCCGCTCGGTCAGGTCGAGCTCCACCGACAGCCCCGGATGCGCGCGCATCGCCGCCTCGGCCGCGGGGATGACATAGCGCTTGCCGAAGGTCGGGAAGCAGGCGATCCGGAAAGTGCCGCTGACCGCGCCGTCGAAGGCGGCGATCTCGGCATGGGTGTCGGCCAGCTCGTCCAGCAGCCGCTGCGCCCGCTCGAAGAGCCGCTCGCCCGCATCGGTCAGCGACAGCGCCCGGGTCGAGCGGATGAAGAGCGGCACGCCGAGGCTGGCCTCCAGCCCGTCGACCTGCCGCGCCACCGCCGAGGGCGTCAGCCCGCGCCGCCGCGCCGCGGCCGAGAAGCTGCCGCCGCGGACGACCTCGACGAAGACGCCCAGATGCTCGGCAAAGCGGGGATCGGCCATTTGTGCGCTCCGTGCAAAACGGTTTCGGGATCTGCAAGCCTTATCGGACCGGATGGGTCTACGTAAATCCCGCCCGTGGCCGGCCATCGGGGCCGCCGCCGGCAAGCAAAGGAGACTGCCATGAAAGTTCTCGACCGCATCCTGTCCCGTTCCGCCTATTCCGCCGAGATCGACCTGCCGCTGGAGCAGATCGACATCGAGGAGTGGCTCTTCAGCCTGCCCGAGGCCGAGTACCTGCGCTGCTGCCCGCCGGACCATATCGCCGCCGGGGTGACAACAACCGATGACGGCCGCCGCATGTCGATCAATGTCGAGATGATCGGCACCGGGCTGGTGGTGCAGCACTATGTCTGCGAAGAGGCCGGACCCGCCTATGTGCGGATGAACTCGATCTCGGACGTTTTCACCGCCAATGGCCGCACCCAGGTCAATGTCGTCTGGGAGCTGATCGCCGAGGCGATCGAGGGCGGCCGCACCCGCTACACCAACCGCGTGACCGCGCATCCGACCGATGTCTTCATGGACTTCCTCGAGGCGCACCAGCTGTCCTACGAGGCCGCCGCGGCCGCACGCCAGGACTCGGGCGGCGACCACAACCGCCGCGAGACGCCGCTTTTCGCCGCCAGCATCGCCCGGCGGGCAAAGGCGCGCGCGGTGCAGTCCGCCGCCTGACAGGCGGCAGGGCGGTCCGGTCCGGCGGAGCCTCTCCGCCCGGCCGGACTGCCGCGGCCGCGCCATTGCGCGGCCTGCGCAAGCGGAACGTCGCCCGCATGTCCCTCTCGACGCGCAGGCAGGCGCGGGGCGCCCGGCGCCGGTCCGAAAGACCGGCCCGGGGACGGCTCAGCCGGCGGGCAGGGCGCGGAGGCGCACCGGCACCGACTTGTAGGAGGGCGTGCCGCTCTCGGGGTCGTGGAAGCCCAGCGGCACCAGGCTGTTCGCCTCGGGATAGTAGGCGCCGACCGAGCCGCGGGCGATGTCGTAGTCGACCGCCGTGAAGCCGCTCAGCCGCCGGGTCCGGCCGTCGGCGAAGACCGTCTCCAGCTCCACCGTGTCGCCCGGCTCGATCCCCAGCGCCTCCAGGTCGGCGGGATTGACGAAGACCACGTCGCGCCGCCCGAAGACGCCGCGGTAGCGGTCGTCGAGCCCGTAGATCGTGGTGTTGTACTGGTCGTGGCTGCGCAGCGTGGTCAGCTTCAGCACCGCGGGACCGGAGACCTCCGGGTCCTCCTCGAGCCCGCGGAAGGGCAGGAACTCGGCGCGGCCCGAGGCGGTGTTCCAGACCCGCTCGGTCGGCGGCAGCGGCAGGCGGAAGCCGCCGGGCACCTGGATGCGGGTGTTGAAATCGGCGAAATCCGGGAAGACCGCCTCGATCTTGTCGCGGATGCGGTCGTAATCGGCAATCAGCCCCGCCCAGTCGACGCGGCTCGACGGCAGTGCCGCCATCGCCATCCCGGCGACGATCGCGGGCTCGGAGCGCAGATGCTCGGAGGCAGGGGGCAGCTTGCCGCGCGAGGCATGCACCATCGACATCGAGTCCTCGACCGTCACCGACTGCGCCACGCCGCCCTGCAGGTCGACCTCGGTCCGGCCGAGGCAGGGCAGGAGCAGCGCCTCGCGGCCGACCAGCAGATGCGAGCGGTTCAGCTTGGTCGCGATCGATACCGTCAGGTCGAGCGCGCCCATCGCCGCGTAGGTCTGCTCGCGGTCCGGCATGGCGACGACCAGGTTGCCGCCGAGCGAGATCAGCACCCGGGCGCTGCCCGCGACGATCGCCTTGACCGCGGCCACCGCGTCATGGCCATGGGCCGCGGGCGGCGCGAAGCCGAAGGCCGCCTCGATCCGCTGCAGCATGGCGGCGCCGGGCTTCTCGGTGATCCCGACGGTGCGGTCGCCCTGCACGTTCGAATGGCCGCGCAGCGGGCAGATCCCGGCGCCGGGCTTGCCGAAATTCCCCCGCAAGAGCAGGAGATTGGCCATCTGCTGCACATTCGAGGTCCCGGTCGCGTGCTGGGTCATGCCCATGCCGTAGGTGACGATGGTCGCCTCCGAGCGCACATAGGCCGCCGCCACCTGGCGCAGCGCCGTCACGCCGAGCCCGCTCGCCGCCTCGATCGCGTCCCAGCCGGTCGCCTCCAGATCGGCCTTCAGCGCCTCGAAACCGTTGGTGTGCTCGGCGATGAAGGCGTGATCCAGCGCGCCGCCCTCGGCGGCCTCGATCTCCAGCACCGCCTTCATGATGCCCTTGAGCGCCGCCGCGTCGCCGCCGACCTTCACCTGGTGGTAGCTCGAGGCGATGTCGGTCGAGCCCAGCGTCGCCATCTCCAGCGGGTCCTGCGGATCGGCGAACCGCTCCAGCGCGCGCTCGCGCAGCGGGTTGAAGACCACGATCGGAACGCCGCGCCGCGCCACCTCGTGCAGCGTGCCCATCATCCGCGGATGGTTGGTGCCGGGGTTGTGGCCCATCGCGATGATCATCTGGCAATGGTCGAAATCCTCGAGCGAGACCGTGCCCTTGCCGATGCCGATCGATTTCGGCAGGCCGACGCTGGTCGCCTCGTGGCACATGTTCGAGCAGTCGGGGAAGTTGTTCGTCCCGTATTCGCGCGCGAAGATCTGGTAGAGGAAGGCGGCCTCGTTCGAGGCCCGCCCCGAGGTGTAGAACTCCACCGCATCCGGATCCGGCTGGGCCTGCAGCACCGTGCCGGCCAGCGCGAAGGCCTCCTCCCAGCTCACCGGCAGGTAGCGGTCGCTGTCGCGGTCATAGCGCATCGGATGGGTCAGCCGGCCCTGGTTCTCCAGGTCGAAGTCGCTCCAGCCGAGCAGCTCGGTGACGGTATGGGCGGCGAAGAATTCGGGCGGGGCGCGCCGCTTGGTCGCCTCCCAGGTCACCGCCTTGGCGCCGTTCTCGCAGAACTGGAAGGTCGAGGTATGCTCCTTGTCGGGCCAGGCGCAGCCGGGGCAGTCGAAGCCCGCGGGCTTGTTGGTGCGCAGGAGCGTCACCGCCGCGTCCGAGGCGTCCATCTGCGTGCGGATGGCCTTTGCCGTGGCGCGCAGCGCGCCCCAGCCGCCGGCCGGATTGTCGTAGCGGGCGATGCCGGGGATGGGCTTCTTCATTGCGATCTCCTGTGTGCAGGCGGGAGGCGGATGGCCAGCGGCCCGGGCCCAGCGTCGCAGAAGGGGACGCGCTTGTCTTGCATCTTCCTGATCTGCGCTTTGCTGCCGTCTTTTGCCCCATTGACCGCGCCGGGCGCAGGCCGGAACAAGGCGCGGGCGGCACAGGAGGCTGAGATGGCGCGGATCGTGATCCTGACCGGGGCGGGGCTCTCGGCGGAAAGCGGGCTGGGGACCTTCCGGGACAAGGACGGGCTCTGGACGAAATACGACCTCGAGGACGTGGCCACGCCCGAGGGCTTCGCCCGCGATCCCGGGCTGGTGACGGGCTTCTACAATGCCCGCCGCGCGAACCTGCTGGCGGCGGCGCCGAACGCGGCGCATCTGGCGCTCGCCGAGCTGGAGGCGGCGATGCCCGGCGAGGTGCGGATCGTCACGCAGAATATCGACAATCTCCACGAGCGGGCCGGCAGCCGCGCGGTCTGGCACATGCATGGCGAGCTGATGCGCGCGCTCTGCCAGGCCTGCGGCGCGAAATGGGACGCCCCGGCCGAGATGCGGGTGGCCGATGCCTGTCCCTCCTGCGGCAAGGCGGCGACGCGGCCCGACGTGGTCTGGTTCGGCGAGTATCCCTATCACATGGAGGAGATCTGGGACGCGATCCGCGCCGCGGAGCTCTTCGTCGCGATCGGCACTTCGGGCCAGGTCTTTCCGGCGGCGGCCTTCGTGCAGGACGCGTCGCGTGCCGGGGCGGAGACGCTGGAGCTCAATCTCGAGCGTTCCGAGGTCAGCCATGATTTCGAGGAGACCCGGCAGGGACCGGCGACCGAGATCGTGCCTGCCTGGGTGGCGGAGATGCTGGGGTGCTAGGCACGGCCCGCCGGATCCCGGCAGCTTTTCCTTGGTTTGCAAATGGCTGGCGGGCAAAGTTCATCCGGCCCGCCGCCATGGCCCCCTGTTGCGCGCTTCCCGCAGCCGGCGCGGTCCGGGGGCGCCGGCGGCCAGGCGGCTATTTCGTTCCGGGCCCGTCCGGAGTAGGCTGCCGCCGAGGCAGGAAACAGGAGAATGCGATGCGGAAGGCCATCCTTTTCGCGCTATCGGCGGCGGCTGCGTCCGCGGTTCCGGCGGTCGAGCCCGCCCTGGCCGCGTCGCTCGGGCGCTACGAGGTCGTGGGCGTGGGCGAAGACGACATGCTGAAGATGCGCGCGGGGCCGGGCACAGGCTTCAGGGTGATCGTCGGGCTTCCCGACGGCACGGTGCTGCAGGTCCATAGCTGCCAGCGCACCGGCGGCACGCGCTGGTGCAGCGTTTCGCTGGACGAGGCGCGCAGCCTGAAGGGCTATGTGTCCGAGCAATACCTGCAGAAGATGTGACCCCCGGCGCGGGCCGGATCGCATGAACTTCCATCGGCAAGTCTCTGGCATTGCATGGAAAAGTCGGGCCGGGATCAGAAGCGGAACGTGGCGCCGAGCAGCGGCCCGCTCTGGTGGACGTCGTAGGTGATGCCGTCCTCGCCGTAATCGACGGCAAGGTGCCGCCAGGCCATGGTCAGGCCGAACCAGTCGTTGAGCGCGTAGCTCGCCCCGGCCATCACGCTCCATTCCAGGTCGGCGCCGAGGCCGAAGCCGCCGACCTCGGCATTGCCGAAGATCGTCCAGCTCGGCGCGGCCTGGTACTGGCCGGAGATGCCGATGAGCGGGTCGATCCAGTCGGCATCGGTCTTCTTCCTCAGCGTGCCCTGGCCGGTCGAGGGCTGGGTGCGCACGGTGAAGTCGTTGTCGAGCCACCAGGCGCGCGCGCCGATATAGGCATCGACCAGCGAGACCGGCGTCTGCGACACGGTCCGCCCCACGGCCAGGGCCAGCGTGGTGGTCCGGCTTTCCACCTCGACGCTGGCGACATCGGGGCCGTTCACCGAACTGGAGGAGGTCGTCTGCACCGAGGAGCTGTCGAGGAAGACCACCCAGGGCCCGTTGCGCGCGCTGGCAAAGAGGAAGAGCCCGTAGTCGAGATCGTCGAAGATGTCGCCGAAGGACAGCGAGACATCCTGCGCGGGCAGCCCGGGCACGGTGCCGAGATCGCCGTCGAGCCCGGCCATCCAGCCATAGGGCGTGACCTTGAACTCCCAGCCGGTCTGCGCGGCGGCCGGTCCCGCAGCCGGGAGCAGCGCCGCCGCCAGGAAAATGGCGAGGACAGTGGCGGAAAGATGCGGTGTCATGGCGTACCTCTGGCAGAAGGACGGAAAACGCATTTCAAGGCCTGAATACAAAGCATTCGCCCTGTATTACCCCTAAGTCAAGAGATTTGCCGCGGCCCGCCTCGCGCAGCCGGGCGGCCGTGCTCCGGCGGGCGGCCGGCACCCGCAAAGGCCCGGAAAATGCCGCGAATCTGTGACTTGCGCTGAAGCGCGCGGGGGTGGACACTCGACCCGTGCGGACATCGCCATAGTTTCTGTCCGGAACGCTTCCTGTGCCACCCCCAGTCGAGAGCCTGCTGCCAATGCTCACTAGACGCCATTTCCTGATGACCAGTGCCTGTCTTTTCTCCGCGCCGCTCGCGCAGCCTGCCGCTGCCGCGACGGCCGGCCAATGGGCGCAATGGGACGCGCAGGTCACGCCTGCGGGCTACAACCCCTCCACCACCAATATCTGGGGCTTCAACGACCGCTTCCTGCCGACCCGGGTCGAGGCCAATCCCGGCCTGACCCCGGGCGACATCCATGTCGATGCGGTCGCGCGCTATCTCTACCACATCCAGGGGGACGGCACGGCCAACCGCTACGGCGTCGCCATCGCCCGCGGGCGGCTCTACGAGCCCGGGCGCTACACGATCCGGCGCAAGGCGAAATGGCCCAGCTGGACGCCCACGGCCGAGATGATCGCCCGCGATCCGCAGCTCTACTCCCAGCATTCCGGCGGCATGCCGGGCGGTCCCGGCAACCCGCTGGGCTCGCGCGCGCTCTATCTCTACCAGGGCGCCCGCGACACCTATCTGCGCATCCACGGCACGCCGCTGCCGCGCTCGATCGGCGGGCGCGCCAGCTCGGGCTGCGTGCGGATGGTCATGGTGCACATGATCGGGCTCTACGACAATGTCGCCGTCGGCAGCCGCGCCACGCTGCACCCGGCCGAGAACGCGCTCGGCGCCCAGAGCTGATCCTGCGCTGACCCCGCCGCTGACCCCGCCGGGCCCGGCGGGGATGCCGGGCTCAGCCCGCCGCGGCGGCGGGCGTCGCGGCCTTCGCCTCGACCGAGGCGGCGGTGCAGATCGGCCGTCCCTCGCGGGTCAGCAGCGGCAGGAGCGTGGTCTCCACCGGGCCGCGATGCTCGTACCAGTAGCAGCCGTCCGCGGGCAGGATGCGGGCGGTCTCGACATCCTGGTAGGGCGCGGCGAGGGCGCGGATCTCGTCCGAGACGGGGCTGGGCGCATCGCTGCCGGGCACGGCAAAGGCCGCGGGGTCGCAGCCGCCGAGCCCTGCGACCAGGACGAGGATGAGCGGCGCGGAAAGCATTCTGGAAGCCATCGGGTCTTTTCTCCGTTCGACATCTTGCCCCACGTTCCACGGCCGGGCTGCCGCGTGCAACCGGGCATCTCCAGATGCTTCGAAACGGAGGGTTTTTCTGCATCAGGCGGCGGCAGGCAGCGCGCAGGGCGGCAGTGCCGGACCCGGGGCCGCCCGCGGCGCCCTAGCCTGGCGGCGGCAGCTCCGGCCCGTCATAGCCGCCGGGCACCGCGAGCTGCCCTGCGGCGATCTGGCGGGCCAGCGCCGCCAGCTCCTCCGCTACCGCCGCGCCGGCATCCGGGGCGAGGGCCAGCCGCACCGCCCCTTCGGCCAGCCCCATATGGCGGACCGCCTCCGGAGAGACCCCGGCCAGCATGTCCTCCGCCGCCTGCAGCACGCCCAGGTCGATGCGCGCCACGGCCGAGCCGAGATAGAGCGCGGGGTCGGCCGCGTACCAGTCCGAGACATTGCCGATCTGGCGGATCCCGGCGGCGCGGCAGGCGCGGCTCGCGCCCTCGCGCGCGGCATTGAGCATGGTGAAGAGGATATCCGCGCCTTCGCTCGCGATCCGGGCGGCCCAGGCTTCGGTCACGGCGCTGTCATCCTGGGTGCCGCAGAAGCCGGTCAGGAGCCGCACCGAGGGATCGGCATGGGCCACGCCCGCGGCGAAGGCGGCGCGGCCCTTCAGCCCCGGCGCGACGCGGTGGCCCGAGAGATGGCCGACCGTGCCGCTTTGCGTCAGACGCGCGGCGAGGCAGCCGGCGAGGAAGGCGGACTGCTCCTGCAGCACCTCGTAGCTTGCCAGGTTGGGCCCGGTGACGGCGCCCTGGACCACGGCGAAGGCGCGTCCGGGATGGGCGGCGGCGATCTGGGGGGCGACGCCGTTGCCCTGGCCGCCGATGACGATCACCCCGTCGCTGCGGCCCGCGGCGGCCTCGAGGCCGCGCATCATCGCAGAGGGCTCGAAGGGCGTGCCGCTGACGATCTCGATCTCGGCCCCGGGCAGGCGGCTTGCCGCCTCCGCGCCCTCGAGCGCGCTGGCATTGAAGCCCCGGTCCTGCAGGGCGCCGATGAAGAAGACGGCGATTTTCACGGGGAACCTCCGCTGCCGGGCATCCGCGCCCGCTCGGACGGGGGCGGCAGGAAGCTGCGGTCGAACACCTCGGCCGGGGCAGGGCAATGCGCATAGCCCTTGGCGCCGGCGATCAGCCGGGCGATCTCGGCCAGCCGCGCATCGGCGATGTCGCCGAGCCCGTCCCGTGCCGCGGCATCGCCCATCTCGAGCGCCAGCGTGCCCTCGAGCCGTGCGAGATTGGCGGCGCGGTCGATGTCCGGATTGCGGCGGGCGACGGCCTCGATCGCCTCCTGCGGATCGGCGGCGGCCTCGGCAATGCCGCGGCTGACCGCGCGGCAGAGCCCGGCCACCGCCCCGGGATGGGCCTCGCGGAAGCCGCGGTCGACCATCAGCGCGCCGCCGCCGAAGGCCGGGGCATGCTCGGCCCAGGCGAGGTGGCGCAGCCGCGTCCCGGCCTCGATCCCCGCCTCCAGCGCCTGCGCGGCCAGGGTGTTGACGAAGCCGAAGACGCCGTCCCAGCGGCCTGCCAGCATCTCGGGGACCATCTCGGTATGCGGCGCCCCGGAAATGTCGATCGAGACCGTTGACGGGTCGAGCCCGGTGGCGCGGCAGAATTCCGGGAAGAGCAGCATCGCGGCGTCCTGCGGATGCGAGACCAGACGCCGCCCGGCCAGATCCGCAGGGCATGCGATCGGCCCGGCGGCATCGACCGCGATGGAATAGGGCGGGCGGTTGTGGATCGCCATCACCGCCACGGGCGTGTCGCGGCGGCCCTCGGCGCGCATCCGCGCCAGCTCGTTCAGGTCGCCATAGCCCGCCTCGAACCCGCCGGCCGCCAGTGTCTCTACCGCGCGGGCGAGCGAGCTTCCCTCGGTGAAGGCGACCTCCAGCCCCTCCGCGGCGAAATGGCCGTTATCGGCGGCCAGGAAGAACCAGGCCTGCGGGCCGGAATAGAAGGTGTTCAGGATGAAGCGCAGGGGGAGAAGCTCCCCCTGCCGGGCGATGGCCGGTCCCATGGCTCAGCCGCCATTGACCTTGGCGGCCGCGATCAGCGGGGCCCAGGTCTCGATCGTGCCGCCGACGAAGGCGGTGAAGTCCTCGGAGCTCATCGCGGTATGGGTGATGCCCCATTCGGCGAGCTGGTCGACCACCGGCTGCATCGCCATCACCGCCTCGACCGTGTCGTGGATGGTCGCGGCCATCTCCGGATCGATGCCCGCGGGGCCGGAAAGGCCGGTCCAGTTCTCGACGACGATGTCATGGCCGAGCTCGCGGAAGGTCGGGATCTCGGGGAAGAGCGGCGAGCGCTCGGGCGCGGCCAGCGCGATCGGCAGCGCCTCGCCGTCGCGGATCAGGTCGCGGTTCTGGGCGAGCATGTCGTAATAGGCCTCGAGCACGCCGGCGCGGAAATCCTGGATCGCCGGGGCGCTGCCCTGGTAGGGGACGTGGATCTGCTCGATCCCCAGGTCGATATCGACCGCCTTGCCGAGGATATGGGTGATCGAGCCGACGCCGGAGGAGCCGTAGGTGATGCCGTCGGTCCTGGCCACCTCGACATAGTCGTCGAGCGAGGCGATGCCGCTATCGGGCTGCACGAAGAGCGCGGGCGTCGAGGCGCCGAGATAGGCGATATGGGTGAAGGAGGCGAGCGGGTCGTAGGGCAGGCTGTCGAACTGGGTCGGCGCGATGGTGAAGGGCGCGTTGTTGCCCAGGATCAGCGTCGTGCCGTCGGGCGCCTGCTGGGCGACATAGTCCGCCGCCACCGTGCCGCCCGCGCCGGGCCGGTTGTCGACCACCGCCTTCTGGCCGAACTCGCTCTCGAAATACTGCGCCAGGATGCGGGCGATCAGGTCGCTGGTGCCGCCCGGCGGGAAGGTGACGACGATGCGCACCGGCTCGTCCGTCCATTTTCCGGGCTCGGCAAGGGCCGGGCCGGCCAGCAGGATCGCGGCGGCGCCGCAGAGGAGGAACTGTTTCATGGATCAGGGCTTCCTTGGTCTTGTCAGGGGGTTACTCGTCGGAAAGGGCCAGGGCGGGACGGCCGGCGCGGCGCGCCTTCATCGCCGCGAAGAGCGACCAGGCCAGCAGCAGCACGGTGGCGGCGATCAGCGTGCCGCTGATCGGCCGGGTCAGGAAGACGGAGGCGTCGCCGCGCGACAGCAGCATGGCGCGCCGCAGCTGCTCCTCCATCATCGGGCCGAGCACGAAGCCGATCAGGAAGGGCGCGGGCTCGAAGCGGAAGAGCCGCATCAGGTAGCCCGCCCAGCCGAAGGCCAGCGTCAGCCAGATGTCGAAGACGTTGTTGTTGACCGAATAGACGCCGACGCAGATCAGCACGATGATCGTGGGATACATGTAGCGGTAGGGGATCTGCAGCAGCCGCACCCAGAGCCCGATCATCGGGATGTTGAGGATCAGCAGCAGCACGTTGCCGATAAGGAAGCTCGCCACCAGCCCCCAGAACAGGTCGGAATGGTCGACCAGCAGCCGCGGCCCGGGCACGATGCCGTACATCATCAGCGCGCCGATCACGAGCGCCATGGAGGCGCTGCCCGGCACGCCCAGCGTCAGCGTCGGGATGAAGGCGGTCTGGGTGGCCGAGTTGTTGGCCGCCTCCGGCACCGCCACGCCCTCGATCGCGCCCTTGCCGAAATTCGCGCGGTTGGGCGAGAGCTTCTTCTCCACCGCATAGGCCACGGCCGAGGCGACGGTCTGCCCGGTGCCGGGCAGCGCGCCGAAGAAGCTGCCGATGCCCGCGCCGCGCCAGACCGGCCCGGCCATCGCCTTCCATTCCTTGCGCGAGGGGTAGAAGCGGGCATAGTCGATGGCGTTCTGGTGCGCCCCGGCCGCATTGGCGCGGATCGAGACGATCAGCTCGCCCACCCCGAAGAGCCCCATGGCGACGATCACCAGATGCACGCCGTCGCGCATCTCGGGGATGCCCATGGTGAAGCGCTCGGCGCCGGTGGTGATGTCGACCCCGACCGTGCCCAGCATCAGCCCGGCCACGACCATGGCGATGCCCTTGACCGGGCTGCCATTCGACACCGCGGAGGCGGCGACGAGCCCCAGCAGGATCACCGCAAAATACTCGGTCGGCCCGAAATTCAGCGCCAGCGAGGCCAGCGCCGGGGCGAGCACCGCCATCACCACCATGCCGATCAGCCCGCCGCCGAAGGAGGCCACTGCGCTGGCGAAGAGCGCGATGCCTGCGCGGCCGTCGCGGGCCATCGGATAGCCGTCGATGCAGGTGATCGAGGAGGAGGGCGTGCCGGGGATGTTCATCAGCACCGAGGCGATCGAGCCGCCGTATTCCGCGCCGTAATAGACCCCGGCGATCATCACCAGCGCGGCGGTCGGGTCGAGATGGAAGGTCAGCGGCAGGAGCATCGAGATCGCCGCCATCGAGCCGATGCCCGGCAGCACGCCGATGAAGGTGCCGAGGAAGACGCCGATGAAGCAGTAGAGCAGGTTGACGGGCTCGAGCGCGACCAGCAGCCCCTGGCCGAAACCTGTGAGGATATCCATGGCTCAGTTCCAGGCGAAGGGCTTGAAGGGCAGGCCGATCAGCCCGATGAAGAGCCCCCAGCAGCCAAGCGCCACCACCGCGCCGAGCGCCGCCTTGCCGGGGAATTTCAGTGACGGGTCGGGCAGGCTCGCGGTGACCGTGGCCAGGAAGACCCCCGGCACCAGCCCGATCCTCCCGACGCTCAGCGCGAAGATGGCCAGCGCTGCGCCGATCGCGGCAAACGAGATCCAGTCGGGCCGCTCGGCCTCGGAGCTGTCGCGCAGGTCGCCCGCGATCACGGCCAGCGACAGGATGGCCAGCGCCAGGCCGGTGATGACCGGAAAGGCGCCGGTGCCGAGCCGCCGCGGCGTGCCGGTGCCGAGCTCGAGCCCGCCGATGACGAAGACGGTGCTGAGCGCCAGCAGGGCCAGCCCGCCAAGCGCGCCGAGCCAGGCATGGGGCGGCCGTGCGGTCTCGCCGGAGCGGCGGAGCCGGCGCAGGAAATCTCTCATGGCGTGACCTTTCGCGATGGCGGGACCGGGGCGGAGGTCCCGCAGATGGTATCCCCCCTGAAGCAATCGAAGCCGGGCCGTGGCGCGCTGGCAATCCCGCCGCTGCGCGCGGGCCGTGCGGTGCCGCGGCTGCCCGGGTTTTGGGCAGGTGCCGCGCCGGATCCGGGCCGGCCGGGCAGAGCTGCAACCTGCGCGGCCGCGGCGGCGGTGCTGCCGAGTCGCGCGGTCCGGCCTGCGGATGGACGCGGTGTTCCTGCCGCCTGTCCGGACAGGGCGGGTGCCGTGCAGATCGGTGCCATCGAGTCGTCCCCAAGTTCGCACAGGAGCCTAGCGCGGCGTCGGCGTTGCCATCTATTTCAAGTTTGTCCATGCTGCATTCGCAAACCGGCAATGCCAGACGCCGCCGCGCCGCGGTCCTTGGCCCGGGGCGGGGAAATGCGCTAAGCCAAGGCGGCGGGACGGGCGCGCGCCCCGCCTGCGCCGATCCTTTCCAGCAGGGGACGCCGATGGCCTTCACGCTCAAGCAGCTCCGCTATTTCGTCGCCGTGACCGAGACGGGGACGGTCTCGGGCGCTGCCCAGGCGCTGGCGATCTCGCAATCCGCCGTGACCGAGGCGATCCGCGAGCTGGAGGCCGATCTGGGCGTGCCGCTCTTCCTGCGCCATCCGCGCGGGCTCGACATCACCCACAAGGGCCACCAGTTCCTGCGCCATGCCAGCGGGATCCTCGCGGGGGTGTCGGATGCGCGCAAGGCGCTGTCGGAGGAGGGCGAGGCGCTGGAAGGGCGGCTGCATGTCGGGGTGACCTCGCTGGTCGCGGGCTATGTGCTTTCCGACATCCTGGCGCGGTTCCGCCGCGCCAATCCGCTGGTCGAGGTCAGCGCGCTGGAGGATAGCGGCGACTACCTGGAGCACCTGCTGGTCGGCGGCGAGCTCGACGTGGCGGTGATGGTGACGACCAACATGCGCGACCGCATGGCGCTTCAGACCGAGATCATCGACACCTCGCCCTACCAGCTCTGGCTGCCGAACGGCCACGAGCTGGTGACCCGGCCCTCGGTCTCGATCGAGGATCTGGCGGACGAGCCGATGATCATGCTCAGGGTCGACGAGATGGAGGAGGCGACGCAGAAGCTGCTCTCGGCCTTCGGCGCGCGGCCGCGGGTGGCCTTCCGCACCCGCTCGGTCGAGGCGGTGCGCTCGCTGGTGGCGACCGGGGCGGGGATCGCGCTGCTGCCCGAGATGGTCTACCGCCGCTGGTCGCTCGAGGGCGACCGGATCGTGTCGCGCGATGTCTCCGGACGCCTGCCCGTTGTGCAGGTCGGAACCGTCTGGCGCAAGGGCGCGCCCTTGTCCCGGGTCACGCGGGAATTTATTTCCGCCGCCCAAGCCCATAAGAACACGAGGTAATTTTTCGGTATCTGTTTCTCCGATACCCGTGACGCGAGAATTGAATTTGTGAAACCGAAAGGCTTTTCCCAGGCTTCCCGGCAAGGGAGACCACACTCCCGCCAGAACAGGGAAAGCCATGATGATCCAGATTTTCAGGGGCGGGGCCTCGGCGCTCGCGCTTGCCGCGGCCTCAGCGCTGCCGCTGTCTGCCGCCGAGATGCTGACCGAGCTGGGCCCGGGCGAGGGCACCGTCTCCATCGTCGCCTGGCCGGGCTATATCGAGCGCGGCGAGACCGATGCCGCCTTCGACTGGGTGACCAAGTTCGAGGAAGCGACGAGCTGCAAGGTCGAGATCAAGACCGCCAACACCTCCGACGAGATGGTCGCCTTGATGAACGAGGGCGGGTTCGACCTGGTGACCGCCTCGGGCGACGCCTCGCTGCGGCTGGTCGCGGGCGGGCGGGTGCAGCCCGTCAACACCGCGCTGGTCCCCAGCTGGGACCGGGTCGACGACCGGCTGAAGGACGCGCCCTGGCACACCGTGGACGGCACCCATTACGGCACGCCCTTCATGTGGGGGCCGAACGTGCTGATGTACAATACCGAGGCTTTCCCCGAGCCCCCCGCCAGCTGGAATGTCGTCTTCGAGGAGATGACCCTGCCCGACGGCGAGAGCAATGCGGGGCGGGTGCAGGCCTATGACGGGCCGATCTATGTCGCGGATGCCGCGCTCTACCTGATGGCGCACCAGCCCGAGCTGGGGATCGAGAGCCCCTACGAGCTGAACGAGGCGCAGTACGCCGCCGCGCTCGACCTGCTGCGGGTGCAGCGCACGCTGGTCTCGCGCTACTGGCACGACGCCTTCATCCAGATCGACGACTTCAAGAACGAGGGCATCGTCGCCTCGTCCTCCTGGCCCTTCATGGTCAACCTGCTCAAGGCCGACGGGCTGCCGGTCGACTCGGTCATCCCCGAGGAGGGCGCCACCGGCTGGGCGGACACGCTGATGCTGCATTCCGAGGCAGAGCATCCGAACTGCGCCTACATGTTCATGGAGCATTCGCTGAACTCGAACCTGCAATCCGACCTCTCGGTCTGGTTCGGCGCGGTGCCCTCGGTGCCCGAGGCCTGCACCGACGGCTCGGGCATGCAGACCGCCGAGGGCTGCGCCGCCAACGGGCTGGAGCAGTTCGACCGCATCCGCTTCTGGCAGACGCCGGTGTCGCAATGCGAAAGCCAGGGCAGCTGCGTGCCCTATTACCGCTGGGTCTCCGACTATATCGGCGTGATCGGCGGTCGCTGAGCCGCCGCCCCCGGACCGCGCGCCGGTCCGGGCCCTCTGTGGAAAGACCTGTGATGACTGATGCCGTGACCTTCCGGGGCGTCTCGCGCCATTTCGGATCCGTGAAAGCCGTGGACGCGGTGGACCTGTCGATCCGCGATGGCGAGTTCTTCGCCATGCTCGGCCCCTCGGGCTCGGGCAAGACCACCTGCCTGCGCCTGATCGCCGGGTTCGAGCAGCCCGATGCGGGCCATATCGCCATCTTCGGCGAGGCCGCCGAGGGCGTGCCGCCCTACCGGCGCAACGTCAACACGGTGTTCCAGAGCTACGCGCTCTTCCCGCACATGAATGTGCGCGACAACGTGGCCTTCGGGCTGCGGGTCCGCGGCATCGGCCGCGCCGCGCGCCACCGCGCCGCCGAGGAGGCGCTGGCCCAGGTGGAGCTGGCGGGCTTCGGCGGGCGCCGCGCGGGCGAGCTTTCGGGCGGGCAGCGCCAGCGCGTGGCGCTGGCCCGGGCGCTGATCAACAAGCCCCGCGTCGTGCTGCTGGACGAGCCCCTGGGCGCGCTCGACCTGAAGCTGCGCGAGCAGATGCAGGAAGAGCTGCGCAGCCTGCAGCGGACGCTCGGCCTGACCTTCGTCTTCGTCACCCATGACCAGGACGAGGCGCTGTCGATGGCCGACCGGATCGCGGTCTTCGCCGAGGGGCGGATCCGCCAGGTCGGCAGCGCCGAGGATATCTACCGCCGCCCGTCCTCGCGCTTCGTCGCCGATTTCGTCGGCTCCTCGAACGTGCTGCCGGCCGATCTGGCGGGGGCGGGACCGGCGGGGCGATGGGCCTCGCTGCGCCCCGAGGACGTGCTCCTCGACCCTGCCGGGCGCGAGGCGACGGTGACGGCGCGGGCCTTCCACGGGCGGGTGACCAAGCTGACGCTCGATTTCGGCGGGCAGGCGCTCATTGCGCTGGTGCCCGCGCGCGAGGCGGTGCCCGAGCCCGGCGCCACCGCGCGGATCAGCTGGGATCCGGCCCGCGTCCATGTGATGGAGCCGGGCGCATGAGCCGCGCCGCCGCCGCCCCCGCGATCTTCGCGCCGCGCGCCGGGCTTGCCGCGGGGCTGGCCGACTGGGTCCTGCTCCACCCGCGGATGTTCGTCTTCCTCCTGGTGCTGCCGATCACGCTCTGGCTCGGCATCGTCTATATCGGCGCGCTGATCGCGCTCTTGATCCAGAGCTTCTTCTCGATCGACGAATTCTCCGGGATGGTGGTGCGGGAGTTCACGCTGAAGACCTATGGCGAGCTCTTCCGGCCCTACAACCTGGACATCATCCTGCGCACCGTCGCCATGGCCGCCGCCGTCACCGCCGCGGCCGCGGTGCTGGCCTTTCCGATCGCCTATTTCGCCGCCCGCTATGCCCGCGGCAAATGGAAGGCGCTGTTCTATATCGGGGTGATGCTGCCGCTGTGGTCGAGCTATCTGGTCAAGGTCTACGCGTGGAAGCTGGTGCTGGCGCGCGAGGGCATCCTCAACTGGCTCTTCGCCAAGGCGCATCTGACCTGGCTGCTCGACGCGGTGCTCGCGATCCCGGTGATCGGCGGCAATTCGCTGTCGGTCAGCTATGCCGGGACCTTCCTCGTCTTCCTCTACATCTGGCTGCCCTACATGATCATCCCGGTGCAGGCGGCGCTGGAGCGGGTGCCGGGCCCGCTTCTCGAGGCGGCCGCCGATCTGGGCGCCACGCCGCGCCAGAGCTTCTCGCTCGTGCTGCTGCCCCTGGCGCTGCCGGGGATCGCGGCGGGGTCGATCTTCACCTTCTCGCTGACGCTCGGCGACTACATCGTGCCGCAGATCGTCGGCAATTCGCGCCTCTTCATCGGCCAGGCGGTCTATACCCAGCAGGGCACAGCCGGGAACATCCCGCTGGCCGCGGCCTTCACCGTGGTGCCGATCGCCATCATGGGCCTCTATCTGTGGGGCGCGCGCAGGATGGGAGCCTTCGATGCCCTCTGACGCCCGCGCCCCCCTGGGGCTGAAGCTTGCCGCCTTCGGCGGGCTGGCCTTCCTCCTGGCGCCGATCGCGCTGATCTTCCTCTATGCCTTCTCGACCGAGGAGAAGAGCTTCCAGTGGCCGCCGCCCGGCTTCACGCTGAAATGGATCGGCGTCACGCTGGAGCGGACGGATCTGTGGGAGGCGCTGGTCCTGTCGCTGAAGGTGGCGGCGATCTCGACCGCGCTGGCGCTGGTGCTCGGCACGCTGACCGCCGCGGCGGTGGCCCGCTCGCGCTTCTTCGGGCGCGAGACGATTTCGCTGCTGGTGATCCTGCCGATCGCGCTGCCCGGCATCATCACCGGCATCTCGCTGCGCTCGGCCTTTTCGCTGCTCGACATCCCGTTCAGCACCTGGACGATCGTGCTCGGCCACGCGACCTTCTGCATCGTCATCGTCTACAACAACGCCGTCGCCCGCTTCCGCCGGACCTCCGGCGCGCTGATCGACGCGGCGATGGATCTGGGGGCGGACGGGCTGCAGACCTTCCGGCTGGTCGTGCTGCCCAATATCGCCACGGCGCTGCTGGCCGGGGGGATGCTGGCCTTCGCGCTGAGCTTCGACGAGGTGATCGTCACCACCTTCACCGCCGGGAACCAGGCCACGCTGCCGATCTGGATGCTCGAAGAGCTCGTCCGCCCGCGCCAGCGCCCGGTCACCAATGTCGTCGCGATGGCCGTGGTGCTCGTCACCGTGCTGCCGATCCTCGCGGCCTACTACCTCACGCGCGACGGCGAACACACCGCCGGCGCGGACCGCTAACCGACAGGGAGACCCCATGGACACGCAAATGCTGATCGGCGCCAGCCTCGTCGCGGGCACCGAAACCGAGGAGAGCATCCTCAACCCGCGCACCGGCGAGCTGATCGCCACGCTGCCCGAGGCCTCGCTGGCGCAGGTCGACGCGGCCGTGGCGGCGGCCGGAGCCGCCTTCGCCAGCTGGTCGCGCACCACGCCCGCGGAGCGCTCGGGCTACCTCCTGAAGATCGCCGAGCGGATCGAGGCCGAGGCGGAAAGCCTCGCCGCGCTCGAGGCGCTGAACTGCGGCAAGCCGGGGCCCCTTGCGCTCGGCGACGAGCTGCCCGCGATCATCGACTGCTTCCGCTTCTTCGCGGGCGCCGTGCGCTGCATGACCGGGCCGGTCGCGGGCGAGTACCTGGCGGGCCATACTTCGATGATCCGCCGCGATCCGGTCGGCATCGTCGCCTCGATCGCGCCCTGGAACTATCCGCTGATGATGATGGCCTGGAAGATCGCCCCGGCGATCGGCGCGGGCAACACGGTGGTCTTCAAGCCCTCCGAGCAGACGCCGCTGACCGCGCTGGCCATGGCGCGGATCTTCGCCGAGGTGCTGCCCGAGGGGGTGGTCAACATCGTGCTCGGCCGCGGCGAGACCGTCGGCTCCGCGCTGATCAACCACCCGGCGGTCGCCATGATCTCGATCACCGGCGACATCGCCACCGGGCGCAAGATCCTCGAGGCGGCGAACAAGACCATCAAGCGGACCCATCTGGAGCTGGGCGGCAAGGCGCCGGTCATCATCTTCGACGATGCCGACCTGGAGGCCGCGGTCACCGGGCTGCGCGCCTTCGGCTACTACAATGCCGGGCAGGACTGCACCGCCGCCTGCCGCATCTATGTCCAGTCCGGGCTGCATGACCGCTTCGTCGCCGCGCTGACCGACGCGGTCGCGGCCATTCCCTACGGGCTGGCGGATGACAGCCTCAACGAGATCGGCCCGCTGATCTCGCTGCGCCAGCGCGACCGGGTGGCCAGCTTCGTCGCCCGCGCCCGCGAAGCCGCCCATATCGAGGTGACGACCGGCGGCGCGCTGCCCGAGGGGCCCGGCTTCTACTACCAGCCCACCGTGATCGCCGGGGCGCGGCAGTCCGACGAGATCGTCCGCCGCGAGGTCTTCGGCCCGGTCGTCTCCGTCACCCGCTTCGAGGAGGCCGCCGAGGCGGTCGCCTGGGCCAATGACAGCGATTACGGCCTGGCCTCCTCGGTCTGGACCCGCGATGTCTCGAAGGGGCTGCAGGTCGCCTCGCAGCTGCAATACGGCTGCACCTGGGTGAACACGCATTTCATGCTGACGAACGAGATGCCCCATGGCGGGATGAAGCAGTCGGGCTACGGCAAGGACATGTCCTCCTACGCGCTGGAGGACTATTCGGCCGTGCGCCACGTGATGATCGCGCACTGAGCCCTATCCGGCCCGGGCGAAGGCGCTTGGCGGGCGGCCGGTCCGGCGGGTGAAGGCGCGGGTGAAATTGCCCGGTTCGGCATAGCCGAGCCGGTGGGCGATCTCCGCCACGCTGAGCCCGCCATCGGCCAGCAGCGCGCGGGCCTGGCGCTCGCGCACCCGGCCGAGCAGGTCGCGGTAGCTCAGCCCGTGGACGGCCAGGCGCCGCTGCAGGCTGCGCGGGCCGAGCCGCAGCCGCCGCGCCGCGTGATCGAGCCCGACCGCCTGCTCGCCGAGATCGAGAAGGATCGCCGCCTCGATCGCCTCGACGATCCCGGCCGGCCGTCCGCCGAGCTGGAGGCGGATCTCCTCGGAGCTGGGCGGCGGCGGTCCGGCCGGAAGGGCCGGGCGCGGCCGGGAAAGATCGCAGGCCCTGAGCCCGATGGCAATGTCCGGCGCCTCGAAGCGCCATTCGGCGGGGAAGAGTTCGGCCAGCGCCGCCGCCCGGCCGTCCTTGGGATAGGGCGAGGCGAGCCAGAGCGGCTGCCAGCCGGGCCCCAGATAGGCGCGGACGAAGCCCGCCAGGGCGGGCAGCACATGCTCGGCATGCTGGCGGCCGTCGGCATCGCGGAAGCGCGGCATCCGGTAGCTCCAGACTGCCTCCGTCCCCTGCACCGACAGCGAGAAGCCGGTGCCGCGCTGGAAGAGCGGCAGCGCCCAGGCCAGCCGCTCCATCCCGTCGCGCAGGGTCGGTCCCGCGGCGGCATAGCGCCGCCAGAGGCCGAATTCCGCGCCGGTCATCGCCAGCCCGACGCGCAGCCCGGCCACCGGATCGCCCGCCGCCCGCGCGGCCAGCTCGAAGAGCTCGACCATCGACTGCTGCGGGATCTTCATCGCCGGATCGAGAAGCGGCGCCTCGGGCAGCCGCGCCGCCGCCAGCGCGCGCTCGAGCGCCCGCGCCCCGGCGCGCAGTTCCAGCCAGCGGGGCAGCGGCCCCATGCCGGCAGCGGTGGTGATCGGAAGATCGGAATCGGCCATGGAATTTTCCGGCTGTGTCGCGAAATGATATGCTCATATTCTAATAGAATGTTAACCCTTGACTTGCGGCGGACCGCTCGGCGGACGGGACTCAGGGGATCGGCCGGGAGGACGCGGGCATTCCAGCCGGGCAGGGGGTCCGGTGCTTCTGGAGGACAGACTCGTGGCAACCAAGTTCATTCCGGCCCGGGCGGGCATCGGCGCCTTCGCGCTTGCCGCCGTGGTTTCGGGCATGGCCCTTTCCCAGGAGAGCGGCAGCACGCCGAACATCCTGGTGATCTGGGGCGACGACATCGGCCAGGGCAACATCTCGGCCTACACCAAGGGGCTGATGGGCTACACCACGCCCAATATCGACAGCATCGCCAACGAGGGCGTGATCTTCACCGACTACTATGCCGAGCAGAGCTGCACCGCCGGGCGCTCGACCTTCATCACCGGCCAGTCGACGCTGCGCACCGGCCTGTCGAAAGTCGGCCTTCCCGGCGCGAATGCCGGCCTGCAGGCGGTGGACGTGACCCTGGCCTCGGCGCTGAAGGACCACGGCTACAGCACCGGCCAGTTCGGCAAGAACCATCTCGGCGACCGCGACGAATTCCTGCCGACCGCGCATGGCTTCGACGAGTTCTTCGGCAATCTCTACCACCTCAATGCCGAGGAGGAGCCCGAGAACCGCAACTATCCGCAGGACCCGGCCTTCCGCGAGCGGTTCGGCCCGCGCGGCGTGATCCGCGCCTCGGCCGACGGCGATATCGAGGATACCGGCCCGCTCACCCGCAAGCGGATGGAGACCGTCGACGAGGAGACCGCCGCCGCGGCGATGGACTTCATGCAGCGCGCGGTGGACCAGGGCACGCCGTTCTTCGTCTGGTACAACTCCACCCGCATGCATGCCCGGACGCATGTGAAGGAGGAGAACCGCTCCGCGCCCGGCCTGACCGCGCTGACCGAATATGCCGACGGCATGATCGAGCATGACGCGCTGGTGGGGACGATCCTCGACAAGCTGGACGAGCTCGGCGTCGCCGACAACACCATCGTCATGTACTCCACCGACAACGGCCCGCACCAGAACACCTGGCCGGATGCCGGCACGACGCCGTTCCGCAGCGAGAAGAACACCAACTGGGAAGGCGCCTTCCGCGTGCCCGCGATGATCAAGTGGCCCGGCCATATCGAGCCGGGCTCGATCGCCAACGAGATGTTCTCGGGGCTGGACTGGTTCCCGACGCTGATGGCGGCGGTCGGCGATACCGACATCAAGGAGCGGCTGCTCGAAGGCACGACCATCGACGGCAAGGAGTACAAGAACCATCTCGACGGCTTCAACCAGCTGCCCTACCTGACCGGCGAGACCGACGAGGGCGCGCGCGACGCGTTCTTCTACTTCAACGACGATGGCGAGATGGTCGCCCTGCGCTACGAGAACTGGAAGGTCGTCTTCCAGGAGCAGCGCGCCGAGGGCACCCTTCGGATCTGGGCGGAGCCCTTCACCAAGCTGCGCGTGCCGCTGCTCTTCGACCTGCGCGCCGACCCCTACGAGCGGGCGAACATCACCTCGAACACCTATTACGACTGGCTCTTCGCGCATGTCTTCCTGCTCAGCGCGGCGCAGGCCGAGGCCGGGAAGTTCCTGTCGACCTTCAAGGAGTTCCCGCCGGCGCAGCGCCCGGACAGCTTCTCGATCGACCAGATCCAGGAGGAGCTGAACCGCAGCCTCGAGGCCGCCAGCGGCCAGTGAGGCCGGACCGCATCGCGGAAGGGCCGACCGGCCCTTCCCGTCAGGAACAGGAAGCCGCCCCGGACCTGCCGGGGCCCGTTCGGGGGATGCCATGACCCGCGTGAACCTTCTCTCCGGCCTTGCCGCCGCGGCGCTGCTCGCCGCCGGACAGGCCCATGCCGACCCTCTGCCGTCGTGGAACGCAGGCGGGGCCAAGTCCCGGATCATCGACTTCGTCGAGCGCGTCACCGATCCCGGCTCGGAGGACTATCTGCCCGAAGCGGCGCGGATCGCGACTTTCGACAATGACGGCACGCTCTGGGCCGAGCAGCCGGTCTATTTCCAGTTCCTCTTCGCCATCGACCGGCTGAAGCAGATGGCCGCCGAGGATCCGTCGGTGGCTGGAAGCGACGTGCTGAAAGCCGCCGTCGCGGGCGATCTGGAGACCGTGGCGGCCTCGGGCATGGACGGGCTCCTCGAGATCATCGGCACCACCCATTCCGGCCTGCCGGTCGAGGCCTTCATCGCCGAGGCGCGCGACTGGCTCGCCACCTCCACCCATCCCGGGACCGGCATGGCCTATGACGCCATGGTTTACCAGCCGATGCTGGAGCTGCTGGCCTATCTGCGCGACGAGGGGTTCCGGACCTACATCGCCTCGGGCGGCGGGCTGCATTTCATCCGCGCCTTCGCCGAGGAGGCCTACAACATCCCGCCCGAGCAGGTGATCGGCACCACCGGCAAGGCGAGCTACGAGATCGTCGAGGGCCTGCCCACGGTGATGAAGGATCCGGGGATCTTCTTCATCGACGACAAGGAGGGCAAGCCGCTGGCCATCGAGGCCCGGATCGGCCGCCGCCCGGTCTTCGCCGCGGGCAATTCCGACGGCGATTTCGCGATGCTCGACTGGACGACCTCGGGCGAGGGGCCGCGCTTCGGGCTGATCGTCCACCACACGGATGCACAGCGCGAATACGCCTATGACCGCGACAGCCATATCGGCCAGCTCGCCCGCGGGCTCGACGAGGGGCCGGGCAAGGGCTGGCTGATCGTCGACATGGCGGCCGACTGGGCCCGGATCTGGCCCTCGGAATGACCGTCGCCGCCGTGGTGCCCGGCGAGGCGCGGGAGAAGATCGAGGCGCTGCGCGCGCGGATGGGCGAGGCGATCATCGGCCAGAAGCCGGTGATCGACCGGCTGCTGATCGGCCTGCTCGCCAATGGCAACCTGCTGGTCGAGGGCCTGCCGGGCCTGGCCAAGACCCGCGCGATCAAGGCAATGGCGAAGAACCTCGCCTGCGATTTCTCGCGCATCCAGTTCACCCCGGACCTGCTGCCCTCGGACGTGACCGGCACCGAGGTCTATGCCCAGGCGACCGGCGCCTTCCATTTCGAGGCGGGGCCCCTCTTCGCCAATATCGTGCTGGCCGACGAGATCAACCGCGCCCCCGCCAAGGTGCAGGCCGCGCTGCTCGAGGCGATGGAGGAGCGCCAGGTGACGGTGGCGGGCAAGACCCACCGGCTGCCGCGGCTCTTCATGGTGATGGCGACGCAGAACCCGGTCGAGCAGGAGGGGACCTATCCGCTGCCCGAGGCGCAGATGGACCGCTTCCTGATGCATGTGCTCATCACCTATCCGCCGGTCGAGGACGAGGTGGAGGTGATCCGCCTGGTGCGCGCCGAGGAGATCGCCGCCCAGGGCGCCGCGCCCGCCGGGCGGCCGGTGCCGGTGCCGCAGGAGGCGGTCTTCGCCGCCCGCGCCGAGATCGCCCGGATCGCCGTCGCCCCGGCGATGGAGCGCTACATGGCCGAGCTGGTCCATGCGACCCGCAACCCGTCGGCCTTCGGCAAGCATCTCGGCCGCTGGATCGAGCTTGGCGCCAGTCCGCGCGCCTCGCTGGCGCTGGACCGCTGCGGCCGGGTGCATGCCTGGCTGAAGGGGCGCGACTATGTCGATCCGGTCGATGTGCGCGCGATCCTGCCCGACGTGCTGCGCCACCGGCTGGGGCTGAGCTACGAGGCGCAGGGCGAGGGGATCGCGCCCGATGCCGTGACCGCCGAGATCCTGCGCCAGGTGGCGCTGCCCTGAGGAGGTGAGGATGCGCGACCGCCGCGCCATGATCCGGACCGCAACGGCCGCCGCGCCTGCCGCCGCCGCGTCGGGCGATCCGCGCATCCATGTCGATCTGGCGCATCTGCGCAGTATCGAGGGCGCGGCACGGGCGCTGAGCTTCCTGCCGCGCCAGCCCGCGCGTTCGGTCATGACCGGCCGCCACGGCTCGCGCCTGCGCGGGCGCGGCCTAGATTTCGAGGAGCTGCGCCCCTACCTGCCTGGCGACGACATCCGCGCCATCGACTGGAAGGTCACCGCCCGCACCGGCGCGCCGCATGTCCGGGTGATGACCGAAGAGCGCGACCGCCCGGCGCTGATCGTCGTCGACCAGCGGATGTCGATGTTCTTCGGCTCGCGGCTCAACATGAAATCGGTGACCGCGGCCGAGGCGGCGGCGCTGGCCGCCTTCGCCATCCGCGCCCAGGGCGACCGGGTCGGCGGGCTGGTCTTCGGCGACGCCCAGATGGCCGAGATCCGCCCCTCGCGCAGCCTGGCGGCACTGACCCGCTTCCTCGCCGCGCTGGCCGCCGCGAATGGCGCGCTCCATGCCGAGGCTCCGGCCCGCGCCCCGGTGCCGCTCGCGGAGATCCTGCAGGCGGTGGCGCGGATCGCGCCGCGCAACCATCTGGTCATCGTGCTCAGCGATTTCGACGTCACCGACGCGCAGACCGGCCGCCTGGTCGCGGGGCTGGCGCGGCGCAACGACCTGGTGCTGGGGCTGGTCAGCGATCCCTATGCCGACCATCTGCCGGTGGGGCTGCGCTTTGCCGTTTCCGACGGCGCGCTGCAGGCCGAGATCGACACCGGCGACCGCGCGCAGCATGCCCGGCTGCAGGATTTCGCGACCGAGCGGCTGGCGGCTATCCTCGGCTGGCAGCGGCGCTACGGCGTGCCGGTGCTGCCGCTCTCGGCGGGCGAGCCGACGCTGCCGCAGATGCGCCGGCTGATGGGGCTCGGTCCGCGATGACCGGCGAGGGGGAGCCCGAAAGCCTGATCGGGCTGATCGGACGGCTCGCCGAGCCGCCGCCGCCCGATCCGGTGCCGATGCTGCCGCAGACCGCGGGCTGGGCGGTGGCGGCGGCGCTCCTGGCGGGCGCACTCGCGCTGCTTGCCTGGGTCCTGGCGCGGCGTCGGCAACGCAATGCCTATCGCCGAGCGGCGCTGGCGGCTTTGCGGACGGCCGGGGACGATCCGGCGGAAATCGCGGCGATCCTGCGGCGCGCGGCGCTGGCGGCCTTCCCCCGCGCCGAGGTGGCGGGGCTGGCTGGGCGGGACTGGATCGGCTTTCTCGAGGCGACCGGCCGCGCTGCCTGGCCGCAGCGCGCGGCGGCGGCGCTGCTGGCCGGGCCCTGGCAGCCGCATCCCGCGCCCGCCCCGGATCTCGCGCGCGCCGCGTCCCGCTGGATCCGCCGCCATCGCCCCGGAGCAAGGCGATGATCGTGCTGGCCCAGCCCTGGGCGCTCTTGCTGCTGCCGCTGCCGCTCCTGTGCCACCGGCTGCTGCCGCCGCGGCGCGAGCAGGTGCCGAGCCTGCGCTTCCCCTTCTTCCGGCGCATCGTCGCGGTGGCCGGGACCGAGGCGCGCTCCGGCTCCGTCGTGCCCGCCCGCAACCGGCTGCAGATCGCCGTGGCCGCGCTCTGCTGGGGCCTTCTGGTGCTCGCCATGGCCGCGCCCGAGCGGCTGGGCCGGCCGGTGGCGATCGAGACGGCGGCGCGCGACATCGTGCTGGCCGTCGATATCTCGGGCTCGATGGACAGCCGCGACTTCGCCGCGCCGGATGGCAGCCGGCTGCAGCGGCTCGAGGCGGTCAAGCAGGTTGTCGGCCGCTTCGTCGCCGCCCGCCGGGGCGACCGCGTGGCGCTGATCGTCTTCGGCAGCCGGGCCTATCTGCAGGCGCCGCTGACCGCCGATCTGGACACGGTCGCCGGGCTGCTCGCGCGCACCGAGACCGGCATGGCGGGGCCGCATACCGCGCTTGGCGACGCGATCGGGCTGGCGATCCGCACCTTCGAGGACAGCGAGATCGACGAGCGGCTGCTGATCCTGCTGTCGGATGGCAGCGACACGGCCAGCCGGATGGACCCGGTCAATGCCGCCCAGATCGCGGCCGCGCGCGGGGTGGAGATCGTCACGATCGGCGTCGGCGACCCGGAGGCCAGAGGCGAGGACCGCGTCGACCTGGCCGCGCTCAGGGACATCGCGGCGCGCAGCGGCGGGGCGTATTTCTTCGCCGCCGACCAGGCGGCCCTGCAGGAGGTCTATGACCGGATCGACCGGCTGGCCCCGCGCGAGAGCGCGACGCAGAGCTGGCGGCCGCGCCGGTCGCTGGCCTGGATCCCGATGGGGCTGGCCGCGCTGCTCGGCCTCGGCGCGACCGGCTGGCTGCATCTGGCGGCGCGGCGGAGACCGGCGGCATGACCGGGCTCGCCGTCGCGCTCGAGGCGTTCCATTTCCTGCGGCCGCTCTGGCTGGCGCTGCTGCCCGCGATCCTGCTTCTCTGGGCGCAGGTGCGCCGCCGCCATGCCCGCCGCGCGCTGCCCGCGGCCGGGATCGCGCCGCATCTGCGCGCCGCGCTGACGGTCGGCGGTCGGCGGGGGCGCGGGCTCTTGCCGATCGACGGGGTGGCAACCGCGCTGGCGCTGGCGGTGCTGGGCGCGGCAGGCCCGGCCTGGTCCCGGATGCCCGAGCCGGGGGCGGCCTCCGCCGCGCCGGTGGCGATCGTGCTGGCGGTGACGCAATCGATGGAGACGGGGGACATCGCCCCCTCGCGGCTCGAGCGCGGCAAGCAGAAGATCCGCGATTTCCTGGACCTGCGCGGCGCGGCGCGCACCGGGCTCGTCGCCTATGCCGGGACCGCCCATGCGGTCGTTCCGATGACCGCCGATACCGGCATCATGCTGCCCTATCTGGCCGGGCTCGATCCCGCGATCATGCCGCGTGACGGCGGCGATGCGGCGGCGGCTCTGGCGCTGGCCGCAGAGCTGCTGGCGGCGGAGGGGACGGGCGCGGTGCTGCTCGTCACGGATGCGGTCGACCCGGCGGATGTGGCGGCGCTCGATGCCGCGGAGGTGCCGCTGGCGGTTCTGGCGATGCTGCCCGAGGGCACGCGCGACCGCGGGATCGACGCGCTTTCGGCGCCGGTCGTGGCGGTCGCGCCCGACGGGGCGGATGTGGCGCGGCTCGACCGGATCCTCAATGCCGCCTGGAAGCGCGCCGTGCTGGAGCAAAGCGACCAGCCGTGGCGCGACCAGGGGCCGTGGCTGGCCTGGCCCGCGGCGGCGATCCTGGCGCTGTGGTTCCGCCGCGGCTGGACGATGCAGTGGACGGCCCTGGCGGCGGCGGCCTGGCTGGGTGCCGCGCCCGGCGCCCGTGCGGAGGGGCTGGCCGACTGGTTCTGGACGCCCGACCAGCAGGGCCAGCGCGCCTTCGACCGGAAGGCGTTCGGCACCGCGGCCGAGCGCTTCGTCGATCCGCTCTGGCGCGGCTATGCGCTCTTCCGCGACGGGCAGTATGCGGAGGCGATCACGGTGCTCGACCGGGTGGAGACGGCGCAGGCGGCGATGATCCAGGGGCTCGCGCATGTCCGCTCGCGCGGCTACCGCGACGCGATGGCGGCCTTCGAGACGGCGCTGGCGCGCGATCCGGACTATCCCGGCGCGGCGCAGAACCTGGCCGTGGCCAAGGAGATCGTCGCCTATATCGAGGAAACGCAGGAGGCCTCGTCCACCGGCGACGACAGCGAGATGACGGCGGACGAGGTGGTCTTCGACAACGAGGAGAACCGCGGCGAGGAGACCCGCCAGCAGGTGCCGCAGCCCGGCGCGGGCGAGGGGCCGCTGAGCGCCGAGCAGTGGATGGCCGGGGTGGAGACCGGCACCGGCGTCTTCCTGCGCCAGCGCTTCGCGCTCGAGGCGGCGTCGGCAGCGCAGTCAGGCGCGGCCGGGGAGGGCGCAGCGCAGGAGGGGGCGGCCGAGCCATGAGGCGCCCTGGCATCGCGCTCCTGCTGATCCTGCTTCCCTTCTGCGCCCCGGCGCAGGAGGCGCCGCCCGCCGCGCCGGTCCTGCGCCAGGAGATCGACGCTGACACGGTCGTGCCGGGCCAGGCGCTGGTGCTGCGGCTGACGGTGCTGGTGCCGAGCTACCTGCCGCAGCCGCCCGGCTGGCCCGCCTTCAACGCGCCCGACCTGATGGTGCGCCTGCCGGAGCGCAGCACCGGGCCGGTATCCGCGCAGGTCGGCGGCGAGAGCTGGTCCGGCGTCTCGCGGCGCTATTCGATCGTGCCGCTCAAGCCCGGGGACTTCGTGCTTCCGGCCGCTGATTTGACGGTGACCTGGGCCGATCCGGAGACCAATGCGCCGCGCCGCGCGACGCTGCGCACGCAGGACATCCGCATCACCGCGCGGGTGCCCGAGGCGGCGGCGGGGCTCGATCCCTTCGTCGCGGCCACCGGCCTGACGCTGTCGCGCGAGGTGGAGGGCGATCCCGCCGCGATGGCGCAGGGCGATGCCGTGGCGGTGACGGTCACGGCCGAGATCGCCGGCGCGCCCGCCATGACCATTCCGCCGCTCATCGCGCTGCCCGCAATCGACGGCATCGCCGCCTATCCCGACGCGCCGCAATTCGCCGACACGGCCGATGGCGGGACGCGCCGCGAGCGTGTCGCGCTGGTCGCCGAGGGCCATGCCGCGGGCACGCTCCCGGGCCTGTCCATCGGCTGGTACGATCTGGAAAGCGGCCGGGTCGATACCGCCGCGCTGGAGCCGCTGGCCATTGCGGCGACCGCGCCGGGGCGGGCGCGCGCCGGCCCCGAGATGCGGCGCCGGACCGCGCTGACCTTCGCGCTGCTGGCGATCAGCTTCGGGGCCGGGGTCTGGCTGCGCCGCCGCCTGGCCCCCTGGCGGGCACGGGCCGAGGCGCGGCGGCTGGCCTCGGAACCCTGGGCCTGGCGGCAGCTGCAGGAGGCGCTGGGGCGGCGCGACTTCCCGGGGCTGCAGCCCGCGCTCGATCTCTGGGCGGAGCGCCGCGGCGGGGGCGATGCGCGCGGCGATCCGTCCGTGGCGGCGGCGCTTGCCGCGCTCGGGGCCGCCCGCTACGCTGGCCGGGGGGATGCCGATGCGGCCTGGCAGGCCCTCGCCCGCGCCCTGACGGCGCTGCGGCACCGGGACGGGGAGGAGGCCCGCCCCGCCGCGCTTCCGCCGCTCAACCCGACCTTCTGACAGCCGGATCCCGCGATGCCGCATCTCCTTGCCCTCCTGATTGCGCTCCTGTCGGCGCTGCCCGTCCTGGCGCAGAGCCCGGACTATGCCGGCTCGGATAGCTGCACCGGCTGCCATGCGGAGGAGGCCGCCGCCTGGGCGGGCTCGCATCACGCGCTGGCCTGGACGCAGGCCGCGCCGGGCAACATCCTCGCCGATTTCGACGGCACGCATTTCGCGCTCGGCGACATGCAGGTCGGCTTCTCCGTCGCGCCCGACGGCACCCGCCGCGCCGAGGTGACCGAGCGCGACGGCAGCACCGCCAGCTACGACGTGCACTCGGTGGTGGGCGTGGCGCCCCTGCAGCAGTACCTTTTCGAGACCGGAGCGGGCCGGCTGCAGAGCTTCGACGTGGTCTGGGACACGGAGAAGGGCGGCTGGTTCCACCTTTATCCCGAGGCCAACCCGCCGCCCTCGGACGCGATGCACTGGAGCGGCCCCTACAAGACCTGGAACGGCCGCTGCGCGGTCTGCCATGCGACGGGCTATGCGGCGAACTACGATCCCGCCACGCGCAGCTATGCCTCGGAAGAGGCCGAGATCGGCGTCGGCTGCGAGGCCTGCCATGGCCCGGGCGCGGCGCATCTGGCCTGGGCCGCGCAGGCGGAGACCGCGCGCCAGGCACCGCGCGCGGCCCATGGCTTTCCGGTCGATCTCGGCGATCCGTCGGTGCTGGCCGATGTCTGCGGCGGCTGCCATTCCCGGCGCGAGGCCCATTCCGACGCTTCGCCGGTCGCGGGCACGCCCTATCACGACAGCTACGCGCTATCGCTCCTGCGCCCGGGGCTCTACTGGCCGGACGGGCAGATCCGCGACGAGGTCTACGTGCTCGGCAGCTTCCTGCAGTCGAAGATGCAGGCGAAGGGCGTCACCTGCGCCAATTGCCACGAGCCCCATGGCGCGGGACTGCTGGCCGAGGACAACGGGCTCTGCACCCAGTGCCACAGCCCGGCGGGCAATCCGGACTTCCCGACGCTGCCCTTGAAGGTTTTCGACAGCCCCGGCCACCATCGCCACCCCGAGGGCAGCCCCGGCGCCCAGTGCCGCGCCTGCCACATGCCGGAGCAGGTCTACATGGGCAATGACTGGCGCGCCGACCATTCCTTCCGCGTGCCGCGCCCCGATCTGTCGGCGGAAACCGGCGCGCCGGATGCCTGCACCAGCTGCCACCAGGACCGCGACGCGGCCTGGGCGGCGGCCGTGCTGGAGGACTGGTTCCCCGACAGCACCCATCGCGGTCCGCATTACGGCCAGGTCCTCGCCCGCGGATTTGCCGATCCGGGCGCCGCGGCGGCCGATCTTGCGCGTCTCGCGCGGCAGGCGGACCAGCCGGGCATCGTTCGGGCGACGGCGCTCTGGCTTCTCGGACAGGGCGGCGCCGGACCGGAGGCGGATGCCGTGGAGGCGCTCCTGGCCGATCCCGATCCGCTGCTGCGCGCCGCGGCGATCGACGCGCAGCGCGGCGCCGATCCGCAGCTGGCGGTGCAGCGCATTGTCGGGCTGCTCGGCGATCCGGTGAAGACCGTGCGGATCGCGGCGGCGAAGGCGCTGCTCGGCGCGCCGGTGGCGCGCTTCCCGGCGCAGATCGCGGCAGAGCTGTCCCGGGCGCAGGGCGAATGGCAGGGGGCGATGGCCTCGCGGCTGGATTTCCCCGAGACGCATCTGCAGCTCGGCGGCATGGCGCTGACCATGCGCAATTTCCCCGCCGCCGCGCGGGCCTTCGCCGAGGTGACGGCGCTTGACCCGCAGCATGCCGATGCCTGGGTGATGCAGGCCAGGATCGCCGCAGCGCTCGGCGACGGGGCCGGAGCGCGGCAGATCCTCGGCGAGGCGGTCGCGGCCAATCCCGGCAATCTGGCGCTGGCCTCGATGCTGGCCGAGCTCGAGGGCGAGGCCCCGCGCCTGACCCCGCCCTGAGGCCGCCGCCGGGCGGGCCAGGTGCAGGCGCGGGGCGGTCGGCGCCGCATCTCGAACGAGGCCCGGGACTTGCAGCCCTCGGCTGCCGTCCGGGCGGCCTGCCGGGATGTGGCCGACGGCAAGCTATTCGCTCAGCGGAGACGGACCAGGCTGTATCGGACTGGTGCCGGACCTGCTGCCGCAGCTTGCGGATGCCGGCTTCGGAGCCACGTGCAATGCCCGGCCTTCCTGACCTTTGCTCCGCCCCTCCTCCTGCCATGCGCCGAGAGCCCATGGGCGGCGCCCATGAAAACGGCGCGCCGTTGACGCCGGCATTCGGAGGCTTCCTGTGCCGGCTCCTGGCGGGGACTGATCCCGGCGGTCCGGCATCTCCGCTGAGACCCGACCGATGTTCGCATTCGCTCCGGACCTGATCGGCGCGGGCCAATGGCGGGATCGACATTGGATGTCCGGTCCGGGCGCGGCAGAAGTGCCGGGCGGCCGTGACGGCGAGCGGCAACTCCTGCTGCCCCGGCGGCCGAGCTGGGTGTCTGGCCGAAGCCCGAGGCGGCCAGGGCGCGGAGGCACGCCGGGCCTCGATGCAGCTGCACGCCGAATTCGCGAGCTTCGGCAGCGGGGCCTCCTGCAACCTCGCGGTGCCTTCCCGTGCCGCTGGAAAGAGGAAGGCCGGTGCGAGAGCCGGGGCGCTGTGCGGGAAACCGTCGCGCCGCGCGCCTTCGCGTTCGGCAAGCCGCGCTGCTGCGCAGATCACATGCCGGCCCCCCGGTCCCATGTCCCGGGACAGACCCATCCTGCGGGCATAGCGAGCCGAACGCCGAGGACCGGGTCGCGGTTCGGGACTGCCGCGCGGACCCGCAGGCCCGCAATCTGGCGGCCAAAGCGACGTGAGATCAGCCACTGCCCGAACAGCGTCCCGCGATCCCTGTGCCTTGAGCCGCCTCCGGCGATGATGCCCGCTCCAGCGCCGCCGGATTGTCCGGCCGGGATGCGTCGACGGCTACGAAATCTCGTTCCGCGCCCCGGGGTCCCGCCATGTGCGGCCTGCATGTCCTGGCGCTTCGTCGGGGCGGAATGATTGCCGCGGGCAGCCGGTGGCATCAAGGTCGGCGCGCGCCCGTCACAGCAGAGACTTCCTTGCCCGGCGTGATCCATGCGGCCCGTTCCGGCAGGATCTGGGCGTCACCGACATTGCCGGGTGCGACCTGCCGCCCCGGATCTTCCATGCTTCCCGCCCGGTTGCCAGATGATCTCTCGGCCAGGAACCATCGCGGCGCCTTTTCCGGAGCGGATGCCTCCCGCTCCCGGCATCGCAATGCGCCGCATCGGGTGGTGTCAGAGCGACCACTGAGGGGAGCCGGCGATGACGGAGATCCCCAGGTTCGGCGCCGATCTCGCCAAGTCTCGCTTGGGGGTCCACGGCGTCGGTGCCGTAGGTGCCACCGTCCTGCGGCGGCCCTGCCGTCTGCGGCCGGGTTCCGATCATCGCGCGACGTGCGGGGCAGGCCGGAGCCGACGCCGCATTCGCATCCTGGCGGCGGAGAGATGTTCGGAAGGATATCCGCGACGGGCAGCCGTTGTCTTCGGCGGCGCCCCCGTGCCGGACGAGCTGCCGGAACACCCTGCCCGGAGCGTTTGCGAAGCGCGCACCATGCGACCCGGTGCAGCCAGGCGGGCTTTTCTCGGGAGGCGCGGCCATCGCGCTGCGGGCTGACGCCGAATACGTGGCCGCAGCCGGCCAGAAGCCGGACCGCCGCGAAGGGCCGCTGCCGCGTGGGCGCAAGCCAGGAACGGTCAGAGGCGCCGCCCATGGCCGCGCCTTCGGTTCAGGGCCGCCGGCGAAGGTGAGGACCGCGTTGCGAACTGCCATGTCAGCGCGCGTGCCGGTGACGTCCCAGATCGTGGTGTAGCTTTCGGTGGCCATCGGGTTTCTCGGTAGGGTCGGTTGCTGAGCCAACCTGAACCGAGGGATGCCCCGATGACCAAACCGATGATGGACCTCCGCACGCTTGTCGAGAAGAGCGCCGATGCCGACCTGCTGCGCGAGATGATTGGCTTCGCTGCCGAACGGCTGATGGAGCTGGAGGTCGGCGCCAGGACCGGTGCTGACTATGGCGAGAAGAACAGCGAGCGCCTGGCGCAGCGT
>NZ_VATA01000032.1 GCF_005870025.1 Poseidonocella sp. HB161398 | reverse complement strand
GTCCCTGGGCCACCGGCTGGCGGAGAACACCGCGCAGCTGATCGCGAGCCTCGCCGAGTCGCATGAACATATCCTTGCCCCGGCCACGACGGATGCGAAGAACATCATGCCGCGGGTGGCCGCGCTGCTCGACGTGATGATCATTTCGGACGTGACGGCCGTCGTCGACGGCGCGACCTTCGAGCGTCCGGTCTATGCCGGGAACGCGATCCAGACGGTGAAATCCGGCGATTCCAAGAAGGTAGCGACCATCCGCACCTCGACCTTCGAGGCCGCCGGAACGCAGCCCGCCTGCGCGGTCGAGACGGTTTCGGTGCCGGGCGCGACGGGCCTCGCCGAATGGGTCGAGGACAAGCTGGCGGAGAGCGACCGGCCGGAGCTGACCTCGGCGAAGATCGTGGTCTCGGGCGGTCGCGGCGTGGGCTCGGAGGAGAGCTTCGCGATCATCGGCGCGCTGGCGGACAAGCTGGGCGCGGCGGTGGGCGCGTCGCGGGCGGCGGTCGACTCGGGCTTCGCGCCGAATGACTGGCAGGTCGGGCAGACCGGCAAGGTCGTGGCGCCGGATCTGTATATCGCGGCGGGGATTTCCGGGGCGATTCAGCACCTTGCGGGGATGAAGGACTCGAAGGTCATCGTCGCCATCAACAAGGACGAGGAGGCGCCGATCTTCCAGGTCGCCGATTACGGCCTGGTCGCCGACCTCTTCGACGCGGTGCCGGAGCTGACCGGGAAGCTCTGAGGCAAGCAGAGCAGGCAAGCCGCCCGGCAGCAAATGAGGGATCATGCGCGAAAGCAAGGCACGTGATCTCGTCATTGCCGGGCGGGGATTTCGGCTGCGGTGCGGCTGAAGCAGTCTGGCGCGGTCCTGCAGGCCGACGCGCGCATCTTCTCGGACGGGAGATTGGAAAGCCGTGGCTTCGACACGCCTTTTCCCCCTGGAATGAGCAGAGCGCGCCGCTCGATAGGCCGGTTGAGAGGCACGGTTTCCGCATCCTGGGCGAGGCGGCTCTGGCAGGATGAATTCTGTCTGGAATGGCCTGAGTGCCCGCTCATGCCACCCCCCGAAACATCGTTTAAAGGCAGGAGCGTACGGTTCTGCGAAGGCTCATCGGCTGCACCGCGTGGGCGCATCGCCGGTCGGTCCATGGTCTTGCCATTTCTGGCCGAACGCGACGTCCCGCCTTGCGGGAAAAGGAACCATGACTGCTTGGCCCCCGTCATCCGCAGCCATGCCGCACAGCTTCGAAAGACGCCCCGGTTGTGGCGGCTGAATATCGTCCCGGCGAAGGTCGTGTCCGCTGTGGCGCGTGCTGGAGGCAAAGGGCGACAAGCTGGACAGTTCTGTCCGCGCCCGTCGCAACATCGCGGCTGCGACGCCTTTTCGTCGAGGGCATTTCCGACGCCGGGCCCGTCGCGCGACCAGCCAGTCCGGCGGCTGCGGGTATCGCCGCATTGCGGTCTGGCTCCGCGATGGGGCATGGGCGGTGAACGTGACGCACGCGGAACGCGCCCAGGCAGCAGGACCGGGCAGCAGGACCGGGGCGGATCGGGAAAGGTCTGCGCAGGGCGAGTTGCCATGGCCCGGCTGGGGCAAGGATCGTGATCGCGGGCTGGCGCCACCATTGCAGCGCGAAGCGTCCGCATGCGTCTCTGGAGTGTTGACCGCACGCGCCGGAGGTCATGCAATGGGCGGCTTGGTCATGCGTCGCGGTCCCCAGACCATTCCGCTGGCCGCGCCAAAGCCGGATGTGCGCCAAGATTGCAAGCAGACAATCCGCTCGCGGCGGGCGAAAGCCAGCAGGGCCGGTTCCGGGGCGGTCCAGCAATGGGAAATGGATGACCTGCGTCGACCGTCCATTGAACCGGCCGAAGCGGATGACATGCGGGTCAGTTCGCAATGGAAGAACCGGAGCACGTCCCGGCGGACATCAACTTTCCTGGCAGCGTCACCCGCCGTCTCGGCCGCGAGCTGCCGGCGGGTGACCGGGATGCGGCTCGACGACCGCATTGGCAAGGCGTTCCGGCGGGGCTTCGGCGAGCCGTGCGGCAATGCTGCGCCACGGGTCCTCGGTGCCACCGCCTCGACGATTGCCGCGTCCGCGCAGCTCTGCGCCGGAACTGCGGCGCCGCGTGTCCCTTTTGCGGTCGTGCAGGCGCCGCGCACAATCCCCATGCGGGCTCGGGCGGGGACGCGCAGACGGGGGCCAGGCACGCTTCCGGAAACCGGTCATGTCCACCCGGCCCGGGCACCGCTCGGCAGGTCCTCGCGCTGGCGGACTCGCATTGCGCTCCTGATCGCGGCAGGGCCGGTGACGGCCTCGCCGTCGTCGGCTGCGATGGCCGATCCGCTCTGCCATGCGGTTCCTGCCCGGGCTCGCCGCCGGGCCGCGGGGTCATGGTGCTGCCGACGGGTCCTGCGCGCCGGAGAGGGCGGCCGAGCTTTCGCACACGGCCTCGGCCATGGCGTCGCAGACCGGATTGTCCGAACCGGGCCCGCGGACCAGCGCCACGTCCAGAGGGTCGACCTCGGGCAGGCCGTCAGCCGCGCCCAGCTGCATGACCGTGTCCGGCGCTGACATCCGGGTGATCGCGGCGACGGCCAGCCCGGCCTCGACCAGCGTCAGCAGCGCCAGCTGGCTGACGCTTTCATAGGCGAGGCGGAACGGGACATTGCCGCGGGCAAGCGCGGCCAGAACGACCGAGCGGGCCTGGCTTCCCGGTTCGAACAGCGCGACGGGCAGGGGGCGGCGCTCCAGCGCGATCCGTTCGCGGCTGCAGATCCAGACCATCCTTTCCCGCCGGATCAGCTGGCCGCCGACCCCCGGGGACCGCGTGACGATGGCCAGGTCGAGCGCGCCCGATGCGATCTTCGGCAGGAGCGCGGTGGACTGGGCGCAGGCCATCTCGATTTCGACCCGGGGGAACAGCAGCCCGAAGCGCCGCAGGACCGGCGGCAGCAGAACGGAGATATAGTCCTCGGGCGCGCCGATCCGGACCCGCCCGGCCATCTCGGGCCGGCGGAAGGCCTCCACCGCCTCGTCATGCAGGCGCAGGATGCGCCGGGCATAGGCCTCCAGCTCTTCTCCGGCGCGGGTCAGCGACAGGTTGCGGGTGTCGCGGATGAAGAGCGGCCGGCCGATCTGCGCCTCCAGCCGGGCGATCTGGGTCGAGACCGTGGCCGGCGACTTGTGGACCGCAGAGGCGGCGCGGGTGAAGCTCATCGCGTCGACAGCGGCGATGAAGGTGCGGAGCAGGACATGGTCGAGCTGCATTATTCTTTGGCCATTCCAAATAATATCTTCAGATTACATTGCTTGATGGAACAGTCAACGCTGCTAACCCTTGCGTGACCCGTCACGCGAAAGGACGCATGCCATGACCTCACAGGCGCTCGGGGCCCTGAATGTTTGCGCGGCCCAGCTGCTGCTGGGAACTTTGGGGGTCTGCGTCCTGCAGAGCGGGGCGGACCCGGTCTCGGTCGCCTTCTACCGCTGCCTGATCGGGGCGCTCGCCCTGGCGTGCTACCTGGCGATGCAGGGCGGCCTTTCGGGCCTCGCGCGCCTGCCGGGCCGGACGCTGCTGGCGGCGCTGGCCAGCGGGGTCTTCATGGTCGGCAACTGGGTCCTGTTCTTCACCGCGATCGACCGGACCGGGATCGCGGTCGCCACCGTGGTCTTCCATGTGCAGCCGTTCTTCCTTGTGATCCTGGCGGCGCTGCTCTTCGGCGAGCGCCTGCATGCCGCCACCTTCGCCTGGGTGGCGCTCGCGCTGGCCGGGCTGGTGCTTGCGACCGGCTATGCCGATGGCGGGCTGGTCCCGGACCGCTCCTGGCTGACCGGCATCGGCTGCACGCTCGGGGCGGCGATGCTCTATTCGCTGGTCACCGTCATGGCGAAGGGCATGAAGGACATCCGCGCGCCGCAGCTTGCCCTGGTGCAGTGCCTCTGCGGCACGGTCCTGCTGGGCGTCCTGGCGCCGCTCGGGCCGATGCAGGTCAGCGCCGGACAATGGGGCTGGTTCGCGGTGATCGGCGTCGTGCATACCGGGCTGGTCTATGCGCTGCTTTATAGCGGCCTGCCGAAGCTCCCCGCCGCGCTGGCGGCGGTGCTGCTCTTCGTCTACCCGGCCAGCGCGGTTCTGGTCGAGGCCCTGGTCTACGCCCATGGCCTGGGCTTGTCGCAATATGCCGGTTTCGCCTGCATCCTCGCCGCGAGCCTCGGCGTGACATTGCGATGGGGCGTGCCGCGGTCCGGGCGGGCGCAGGTTGCAGTCTGCAGCCGCTAGCGCGATCCCCGACCGAGGATCGCGCCGCCTGCCTTCCGGCTCGGTTTTCCCGCAATCCGCATCGGCGGGCCGCGGGGCGCGCTACATCGGCCGCCGCGACAGCCGCGGGGCGATGGCGGTCCAGATGCGCCCGTCGATCGCGACGAGCCCCGCCAGGATCAGCCCCATTCCGGCCAGCTGGGCGGTGCAGAGCTCTTCGCCGAAGACCGCGGTGCCAAGGCAGGTGGCCGAGACCGGGGCGACCAGCGTCACCAGCGAAAGGTTGGTCGCGCCGACTTTCGGCAGGATCGAGTACATGACCAGGAAGGCCGCGGAGGTGAGGCCGAAGCCGATGACCGCGAAGGCGCTGGCCAGTTCCCAGCCCGGCATCTGCGGGACGCCCTCTGCGGCGAGCGCCAGCGGCAGGATGGCCAGCGCGCCACCGGTCATCGCGCAGGCGGTCATCACGACGGGATCGAGGCCGCGCAGCCGGCGCACGAGGTTGAGCGCGATGCCGTAGCATACCGGCGCCAGGACGGCGACGAAGAGGAAGAGGCGCTCCGACGTGCCGGGCGCGGCGCCCTGCGTCGCGAGCACCGCCATTCCGCAGACGCCCAGGCCGATGCCGGCCGATTTCGCCAGCGTCACGCGCTCTCCGCCGGGCCAGAGATGCGAGATCGCGACGACGGCGACCGGCGTCATGGCATTGGCGATCCCGGCGGAGGAGGAGGTGATGTGCTGCTGCGCCACCGGCAGCAGGGCGAAGGGGGCGGCGTACTGGAAGATGCCGAAGGTGCCGATCGCGGCGAGGCTGGCATCGGCCAGGCGGACGCGGCGGCCGGTGGCGGCGACCCAGACCCAGCAGCCGAAGGCGCCGAGCCCGACCCGGATGGCCGAGACGGTGAGCGGCCCGTAGGCCGACAGGAGGATCTGGTTGACGCCGAAGGAGGCGCCGAAGGCGGTGCCGAGGGCAACGAGGATGGACCATTGGGCCAGGGTCATAGCGGCATTCTCTCTCTGTGGGGCCCGGGCGGACGGGGTGCCGGGGCGGGGCATCGGATGGCGCCTTGATGCGCTCGCCAGGTTGCGGGCCCGTGTCCGGAGGCGGGCAATGGTGTTTCGATTGTATCGGCCCGGTGCCGGTGCCGGCGCGCCCGGACCCTTGGACGGCATTTCCGGGTCCCGGGGCGCAGGCGCCGCCGGATCTCCGCCAGGGCGCGGGTGTCCGCGGCTGCGGGGACGTTCCGCCCGTGGTCCTGCCGGAGGGCCGGGCAGGGACCGGTGCCGCCGGGACTGTGACACGCTTGGCGATCCTGCTCGCAGGACGGCGCTCTTCGCCCGCGATGACCGGCGGGGCATTCGCCGCCCGTTCGAGCTCCGGCCTCTCGATTTCGCGGGGCAGCCGGCGCGGCGCCCAGCGAGGAGGTGCCGCAGGCCAATCGCCGGGACGATCTCGCCCCGGCCCCGCCGCAACCGGCGTTGCGCGGTGCCGGGCACGGTCATCGCTGTGCCCCGGTCAGGCGCCGAGGGCGCCGCTCGTCGGCATGGGGATATCGGCGAAGCGGGCGAGGCGGTCCTTCATCGTGCCGCGCGACCTCCCTGCACCGGACGCCGCCCGTCTGCGGCAGGCGGGAGCTGGCGATGCGGCGCCCCCCGTTGCAGCTGCCCAGCCCGGGCAGGGTGCCGAAGAAGCTGGTCCGGCCACCGAGGCCGGGGCACAACCGGAGAAATCGTCCTGAGGGCGGCTATGCGTGCCCTTCTCGTGGAGCGGCCCCGGCCGGAGAAGGAACAATCTCCTCCTTGGGGATGCCTCAGGACCCTGCCGGGCCATCCGCGCTGGCGTAGCGGGGCTTTCTCGCATCGACGCGTCGGCCGCGCCGGGACGATCTGCAAGCCCGGCCGACGCGATGCGCCATGACCATCTCCGGGCGGATCGGCTTGCGGCACGTCGCGAGCCCGTCCGGGCAAGGCCTGCAGCATCCGGAACATGCGCAGGATGCCATCGGCCCCTCTCTGGCCACTTGCCGCAGCGGCACGTTCCGCTGCGCTGGCAGCCGCGCGGATGGCGATCTGCGTCCTTCCCTGGCCTGCAGCACCGGAGCAGGATCGCGCCCGCGGCCCCGCCCGGGACGGCATTGCGGCAAGGGCCCCTGTCCAGCCGCAACGCACCGCCGGTCCCGCAGCCGCCATCGGCCGGGGACGACCCGAACGCGCAGGGACCGCCCGCGCCGCCCTTGCAGCCGCCGGACTCCTGTCCGTGGATGTCGCCGGGCGCCGAGTCCAAGGCACGATACGCGCCGATGCATTCCGAGTTCACAATCTGCGGTAGAGTGCCCGCCGCTTTGCCGACGCCCGGCCATCTGGTCCCGTCCGGCACCGGCAGCCGGCCGGTCCGGCGGCGGCAACCGCCGGCGCGTCTCCCGCTGGCATGCGCCAAGGGCGCGTTCCGTCCGGACGTCCGGTTCCGGTCTGCCGGGCGGAGCGGCGACGGCAGGACGCCCCGCCCAGCCTACGGTTTCCCGGCCCCGCACGGAGAAGGCGGCGGTCGCGGTCGTGCCTGTCACCGGCTGGCGGGCAGGGGGGCCGTCCGGAAGCCCTGCCGCCCCCGCACGGGAAGCTTTCCGAACCGGCCGGCCTTTGCTGCGGCGGCGATCCGGCAAGCGCCCCTGCCGGGAGCTGGAGGAAAGCTTTGCCAGAGAGGAGTCACAAGCGTAGGTTGTGGTCACTACCGCTGCGTGGTGGGGGCCCGGGCGGCGATAGCGTGACCCCAAGAGAGGAGACGCTGCCATGACCTGCCTTAGACTTGCCGCAACCGCCGGCCCCTGCCTTCTGCTCGCGTCGACAGCCATCGGCCAGGCGGCCGATGTCACGGCCGAGAGCCTGACGGAGCGGCTCGAGGGCGTTGCCCCCGCGGCCGTGCTTGCCAATTCCACGCTGCTCAACCTCACCAGCACCGGCGAAATGCAGGTGCTGCGCGAAGGCACCAACGGGTGGACCTGCATGTATCCCGGCACCGATCCGATGTGCGCGGACGGCCCGTCGATGAGCTTCCTGCAAGCCTGGATGGCGAACGAGGCGCCGCCGGATACGCTCGGCTTCGTCTACATGCTGCTCGGCGACGAGGGAGCCAGCAACATCGATCCCCATGCCCAGGGCGAGACCGCCGACAACCAGTGGGTCGTCTCGGGCCCGCATGTGATGATCGTCGGCTCGGCCGCCGGGCCGCTGCTGGAGAGCTACCCGACGACGGTGCCCGAGGGCATGGGCGAGCCCTGGATCATGTGGCCGGGAACGCCCTATGCCCATGTGATGATCCCCATGGAGTGATCCCCGCAGCCGCGGCGGGCCCGCGGCGGGCCATGTGACCGAAGCCCCGGTGAACGGGCCTCGCATGTTCCGGGGCCGGTCCGGCGCATCTGCGCTGGATGGCCTCCCGCACCTCCGCCCGCATGGCCCATTGGCCATGCCGGACCGCCGCGGCGGGTCGGACATGGCGGCGAAGGACCTGGCGGTTTCGGCCGTCAGGTGCCGTCCTGCGGCCCGGCGCGGCGGTTGCGTGCCCGGCGGCGCGCGGTCCGCCCGAAGCCGCCGGTCCGGAGCCCTGGCGCCGCGAGCGGCGGTGGCCGTGAACAGCAGCGCCCTCTGCGGCGAGGACGGCTCATGGCCGTGAAGCAGGTCGCGGCGGGGTCTCCGTGACCTCCTAGCCCCGCGACAGAGACGGCCGCCCGGCAGGGTTGCCTGCCGGATGCCCGCCGCGGGGGCGCGCATGACCCGCGCGGCCGACAGGCCGGACGTCCCGGTACCGGCGGAACTGCGGGATCGCAGCGGCTCCGGCAGGCTGCCCGGGCCCGCATGCGCGAATGGCGCAAGCGCGCGCTCTGCCGCCTGCGCAGGCACATGGCAGCCGATCACGCCAGTGCGCGCGCGGAAGAGGCGGGACGGCCCGGATCAGCCCGGGGGCACGACCTGACCGCCGGGCGGCAGCATGCGGCGGATGTCCGCGAGCGCCGCCTTTTCAGCCGGAAGGGAACGGGAGACCCGGCTGGCAGATCGCCATGGGACTGGCCCCTCGGCCAAGGGCATGCGGGCCACCTCGCCGACGGGCCAGCGGCAGTCTCGCGGGTGCATTCCGGGTCTTGCCCTCGTCGGGATCGATACCGGTTACCGGCCTCTGCAGCGGCATGCGCTCCCGCAGGACGGGGTCAACGGGGCCGATCCCGCAGGCGGGATGCGGCACGGCAACTTCTCCCGGGACGTCGATGGCGGCGCGCTGCCCTGGCCGGGGGCCGGAAGATCGCCTGGACCTTCTGCCGCTCGCACGCCGCCGCAATGCCCTTGCCGGGCTGATGCGCGTCCGGTGCCCTATGCGCCCCTGTCGGCAGCGCCTCCGGCTGCCTGGCAGTCGGCAGAGGGCTTGCCCGAAATGCCGGCCGCTCCCGTCCCCGGGCCGGGATCGGAACGCGGCGGGCAAGGAGTCCTGCCGGTCACGGACCGCCCTTCTGAGCCGGATCGCGCGAAGGTCCGGCCGCGCCCGCCTGCGACCGGCGCTCTTCCAAAGCGGGCAGGTCCGCTGCAACCGGCCGAAACGGCGCGGCCGGGCCGGGTCCCTGCAGATCAAGCTCGGGGGGCTCCGGAACTTGCCGCGGGGCTGTCGCTGTGCTTCGCGGGGCGGGGCGCTGCGGAGAACGCGGGACCGCGGCGGCGCTCGGCAGGCAAGGACCGGGATCCGGTGCCAGTTCCCGAAGCGGCGGCCGGCGCGTCGTGCCCGCAGAGGACCGCGGCATTGGCAATTCGATATCCGCTGCGACCGGCTGCGTGCCTTTCCGCGCGGCGGCGGCGGCGTCCATCTTCGCTTGGCAGGGCCGAAGCTGGACTGCCCGCAGTCTTCCGGTCCGTCTGTGAGACCTTGGCACCGCTGCGACCGGGGTCTGCAGCCGCGCGGCGCCGCGGTCCGGTCATGAACGGCCCCTCGGCGCCCCCCGGGGCGCGGCCCCCGTCCTTTGCCGGGGCCTGCCTGCGGCACGCAGCCACCGCCGGGCTGGCACGGGGACCATTGCGACCGATGTCTCCCCGGCGAGCGTGGCGCGGATTGCGGCGCCGGACTGTGCGGGCCTCTCGCAGGCCGGGGCAGGCGGCCCGGCCTGTGTGCATCATTGTTGATATTGCTGCACACCCGCGCTATGTGCAGCGGGGAATAACTTGATGCATACGGATACCGGAACGGGCGCCATGGCCATTCTCTCGCAGTCCCGCGCGGCGCAGGTCGCCTATCAGGATCTTCTGCGGCTCCATCTGGACGAGGCCGCCGCCGGGCATGTCGGCAGCCTGGAGGAACGCCGCCGCAACGGGCGGACCTATCTCTACGACAAGTTCCGGATCGGCACCGAGATGAAGAGCCGGTACCTGGGCGAGGACACGCCCGAGCTGCGGCGGCGCCTGGCCGGAGCGGCGCTCCTGCGGGAGGACGCGGCAGGGCGCAGGCAGCGGATGGCGCGGCTCGCGCGCATGCTGCGGGCCGAGGGGCTGATCGCCACGGACCGCGAGACCGGCTCGATGCTGCTGGCCTTCGCGCGGGCGGGGGTGTTCCGCCTCGGCGGCACGCTGATCGGCACCGCGGCCTACGGGCTCTACCAGGGCGAGCTCGGCATCCGCTTCGACACGGACGAGCTGGCGCAGACCGGCGATATCGACCTCGCGAGCTTCGAGCGGCTCTCCATCGCTCTCGGAGACCGGGTGGAGCAGGCCCCTGGCGAGATCCTGAACGCGCTGAAATTCGACGCGGTGCCGGGCATCCATGACCGCCAGGTCTGGCGCTGGCGGCAGAGTTCGGGCGAGGCGATGGTGGAATTCCTCACGCCGGCCTTCGGCGACGAGACCGTCAAGCCGCTGCCCGCGCTCGGGGTCAGCGCGCAGGCGCTGAACTACCTGAACTACCTGATCGCCGAGCCGATCCATGCGCTCGCCCTCTACCGCTCGGGCGTGCTGGTCCAGATCCCGCGGCCGGAGCGCTTCGCTATCCACAAGCTGATCGTGGCCGACCGGCGCAGGGGCGGGCCGGACCAGGCCAAGTCGCGCAAGGATCTGGGGCAGGCGGCCTTCCTGGTCGAGGTGCTGGCAGAGGACCGGCCGGACGACCTGGCGGAGGCCTACGGGGATGCGCTGTCCCGCGGGCCGCGCTGGCGCGAGCGGATCGCGGCGAGCCTGGAGCGGCTGCCCGGGACGGCGCAGATCCTCCGCGGCCTCGGCTAGCGCTGGCGCCGGTGCGCGCCGCGCGCCCGCGATTTCCGTTGGAATGCCGCGCGTAGGCAGGCGCCCGGCCCAAGGACGGCCGTCCCGATGGCAATGGCGGAGTCGGCCGGAATGCGCGTTCCAGCCGCGGGCGGTCGCCGGCCATGACCTTTGCCGCACAGGGCCGGGGCGGATGGCATTTCCGGTACCGGCCAGGCGGGACTGCGCGGCCGCCGAAGACGCGGGAGAGGGGGCGGCCGCCGCAGTCCGTCACGCGCGCTGCTTTACACGCAAAATAAGTTGACAAAAATAATAAGATATATTAGCCACGCAGGAAAGCTCGCTATCTCCCGGGACGCCAGCCGAAGTTTCGGACTGTATTCGTACCTTGGGGATTGCAAGTGACCACGACTTCCCGGGCCGCCATCGTGCTGGCCTCTCTCGCCGCCATTCCTGCCCAGGCGCAGGACGCGGGCGAGTTCGACGGAACCTATATCGGATCGGTGACCATCGGCGACAGCCGCCGCGGCGTGCAGACCGGCACGGCGACCTCCGTCACCGTCATCGACCAGGAGGAGATCGAAGCGCGCCAGGCCAGCACGGTCGGCGAGCTGATCGAGACCGTGCCCGGCGTCTCGCTGGTCAACGGCGTCTCGCCGCATAGCGCGGCGATCAACATCCGCGGCCTCGGCTCGCAGCCGGGCAGCTACGGCACCGACGGCAAGGTCTCGGTGATCGTCGACGGCGTGCAGAAGGGCCAGGAGGAGATCTACCGCAATGGCGGTCTGCCCGAGCTGGAGCCGGAGCTGTTCCGCCAGGTCGAGGTGATCCGCGGCCCCGGCGACGGCTTCCGCTATGCCTCGGGCGCGATCGGCGGGACGGTGATCTTCGAGACCCGCGACGCCTCGGACTTCCTCGAGGGCGACGACACTTTCGCGGTGCGCCAGAAGCTGTCCTATACCAGCAACGGCAATGGCGGGCAGAGCTCCACCATCCTCGCCTGGAAGCCCGACGAGCATCTGGAGGTGCTGGGCTTCCTCGGCTACCGCGTGCTCGGCGACTACGAGGACGGCAATGGCGACACGGTGGAAAATACCGGCTTCGAACAGCCCTCGGCGATGCTCAAGGGCAGCTACCGGCTGAACGACGCGCACAAGGTCACGGCCTTCTACAGCTACAACCAGAGCCCGCAGACCGATGTGCCCTATGACGCCTATATCGACGGCAACATCTTCTCGACGCTGCTGGTCGACCGCACCGTCACCGACGAGACGGCGTATTTCGCCTATGGCTTCAACCCGTCGGACAATGACCTGATCGACTTCGAGGCGCGCTTCACCCATTCGCTGGAGCGCATCGAGATCACCTCGGACGACCCCTATATCGTCATCAGCCCGTACTATTCGATGCGGACCAACCTGGCGAATACCGACTACGAGACCGAGCGGAACTACCTGACCTTCGAGAACACCGCGCGCTTCGACACCGGGCCTGTGCGCCACGAGCTGCTGACCGGGCTCGAGGTCGGCCGCCGCGAGCGCCGCGCGGAGGTGACCGACAGCTACTATGACGGCGGCAACAACAGCAGCGCGCCGGGCGGGGATGACGACTACTGGGCGGTCTACGCGACCGACCGGATGGAGATGGGCCGGCTGACGCTGACGCCGCAGCTGCGCTATGAATCGCAGGTGCTGACCTCCTACGGCAATGCCGATATCGAGGACGGCACGGAATACGAGGACAAAGCGCTGACCGGTGCGCTGGCGGCGCGCTATGCCCTGACCGACGCGGTCGCGGTCTTCGGCACGCTGGCCTATAACGAGAACCTGCCGATCCTCGACGACATGACCGTCGGCGATACCGGCAACATCAACCAGTCCGAGAAGGCCGTCACCCGGGAGGCGGGCCTGTCCTTCGACACGCTGGGCCTGCTGGCCGCCGACGATGCGCTGCGCGCCAAGATCACCTGGTACCAGACCCGCATCTGGGACGTGACGAGCTATACCGATACCGACCAGATCGAGATCCGCGGCGCGGAGCTCGAGATGTCCTACGTGCTGGGCGACTGGTTCGCCGACATGAACGCCTCGATGGCGCGCGGCACGGTCAACGGCACGGGCGACGACTACAAGTACCTGCCCGCCGACAGCCTGCGCGTCTCGGTCGGCAAGCGGCTGATGGACGGCCAGCTCGACCTCGCGGTCGAGGCGCTGCATGCCTGGTCGCAGACCCGCACGCCGGACACGGACGAGACCAACCATCCGGGCACCGTGCCCTCGGAGGCCTACACGATCTACGGCCTCACCGCCGGATACAAGCCGGAGCAGGGCGCGCTGGCAGGGTACGAGCTGCGCGCCAGCCTCGACAACATCCTCGACGAGACCTACCGGCCCTATCTCTCGACCCGCACGGCCCCCGGCCGCAGCGTGACGCTGAGCCTTGCCAAGACCTTCTGACGCGACGATCCGCGCCCCGGCAGGCGGGGCGCGGCCAACAGGACCAAGCCAGGAGATGCCAGACATGACCCTGTCCCCCGAAGAGATCCGCGCCGCGCGTGCCGCGAGCCCGGTGCGCGACCGCGACCTGGCCGCCGAGCTGGGGCTGTCCGAAGCCCGGCTGGTGGCCGCCCATGCCGGGCTCTGGGCCACCCGGATCGAGGCCCATCCCGACCGGCTGGTGCCCGAGCTCGCGAAGCTCGGCGAGGTGATGGCGCTGACCCGCAACGAAAGCGCCGTGCACGAGCGCGTCGGAACGTTCGGCGAGTACCGCTCGGGCCCGCATGCCGCGATGGTGCTGGGCGAGGAGATCGACACCCGCATCTTCCCGCGCCACTGGGTGCACGGCTTCGCCATCGAGGAGGAGACCCCGAAGGGACTGCGCCGCAGCCTGCAGGTCTTCGATGCCGCCGGCGACGCGGTGCAGAAGGTGTTCCTGCGCGAGACCTCGACTGACGCCGCCTGGGCCGATCTGGTCGCCGGGCTGCGCCTGGACGACCAGTCGCCGGAACTCGAAACTGAGCCGCGCGCGCCCGCAGAGCCGCCCCGCAGCCGCGCCGAGAACCGCGGCGCGCTCCTTGCCGAATGGGCGCGGATGACCGACACCCACCAGTTCAACCGCCTCGCCGCGAAGCTGGGGATGAACCGGCTCGGCGCCTACCGGCTGATCGCCGGGACGCCGTGGGTCCGGCCGATGCCGCCCTCCGCCGTCGCCGCGATGCTCGAGGCCTGCTCGGCCAGCGGGCAGGAGGTGATCCTCTTCGTCGGCAACCCGGGCAATATCCAGATCCACTGGGGGCCGCTGCAGACGGTCAAGCCGATGGGCCCCTGGCTCAACGTGCTCGACCCGCGCTTCAACCTGCATCTGCGCGGCGACCACGTGGCCGAGGTCTACCGCGTGGAGAAGCCGACGAAGCGCGGCCCGGCGGTCTCGCTGGAGGCCTTCGACGCCGAGGGCGGGCTGATCTTCCAGGTCTTCGGCCGCCGCGGCAGCGAGACCGACGGGAACGAAAGCTGGCACGCGCTGCTCGACGCGCTGCCGCAGGCCGAGGAGGCAGGGGCATGATCCCGAAGACCGCAATCGCGGCGGCGGCGCTGCTGGCGCTGGCCGCGGCCGGCGGGGCGCGCGCGGACGGCTATCCCGATGCCGGATCGGTCGTCTCGATCGGCGGGCCGGTGACCGAGATCGTCTATGCGCTGGGGCAGGGGGCGCGGCTGGTGGCGCGCGACACGACCTCGCTCTACCCGCCCGAGGCGCAGGCGCTGCCCGATGTCGGCTACATGCGCCAGCTCTCGGCCGAGGGGGTGCTCTCCGCCGGGCCCGACCTGATCCTCGCCCGCGACACTTCCGGCCCGGCAGAGGTGCTCGACCAGCTCGAGGCGGCCTCGGTGCCGGTGGTTCTGGTCCATGACGGCTTCACCGCCGAGGCCGTTCTGGCGGCGATCCGCACCGTCGGCGAAGCGCTCGGCGAGGATGCGGCGGCCGAGGCGCTGGCAGGCCGCACCGCAGACGACCTGGCGGCGCTGGCCGCGGCGACAGAGGCCGAGCCGCGCAAGGTCCGCGCGCTCTTCCTGCTCTCGGCAGAGGGCGGGCGGCTGATGGCGGCCGGCGCGGGCACCGGGGCGGACGGCATCCTGTCGCTGGCAGGGGCCGAGAATGTCATGGCCGCGGCCTTCGAGGGCTACAAGCCCGTCAATGACGAGGCGATCCTGACCGCAGCGCCCGAGGCGGTGGTGATGATGCGCGGCCAGTCCGAGCATGCCGGAGAGGCCGGGGACATCCTGGCCATGCCGGCCTTCGCGGCGACCCCGGCGGCCGAGCGCGGCGCCTTCGTCACGGTCGATCCGGCCGCGCTCGGCTTCGGGCCGCGCACGGCGGAGTTCGCGCGCGGGCTGCATGACGCGCTCTACGCGCAGGGGGGCTGAGGCGGTGGTGGCGATCCCGGTTCGCGGGGCGGGCCCGCTTGCGGGCGACCGCCGCCGCCGGGCGGCACGGCTGCGCCTGCTGCTGGGGGCGGGGCTGGCCGCGGCCATGCTGCTCAGCCTCGGCTGGGGCGCGGCCGGCGAGACCGACGTGACCGCCGCGCTGCTGGCACGGGCCGGGCTGGCGGAGGCGAGCCTGCGCGACAGCGTGATCGTCTGGGACATCCGCCTGCCCCGGATGCTGGCCGGGGTGCTGGTCGGCGCCGCGCTGGCGGTCTCGGGGGCGGTGATGCAGGGGCTCTTCCGCAACCCGCTGGCCGATCCCGGCCTGGTCGGGGTCAGCAGCGGGGCGGGGCTCGGCGCGGTGCTGGCGATTGCCGGCACGGGGCTGCTGCCCGCGGCGCTGCAATCCTTCGTGGGGCCCTGGCTGCTGCCGCTCTCGGCCTTCGCGGGCGGCTGGCTTGCGGTGCTGCTGCTCTACCGGATGGCGACGCAGAACGGCCGGACCTCGGTGGCGACCATGCTGCTCGCCGGGATCGCGCTCGGCGCGCTCAGCGGCGCGCTGACCGGGCTGCTGGTCTACCGCGCCACCGATGACGAGCTGCGCGACCTGACCTTCTGGAACATGGGCTCGGTGGCGGGCGTCACCTGGGCGCGGCTCGGCGCCGCGGCGCCCTTCATCCTGGCCGCGCTGGCCGCCGCGCCCTTCCTGGCGCGCAGCCTCAACGCGCTGGCGCTCGGCGAGGCGGCGGCGCTGCATCTGGGCATCGACGTGCAACGGATGAAGCGCATCGCCATCCTGGCCGCCGCCGCCAGCGCCGGAGCCTCGGTCGCGCTAACCGGCGGGATCGGCTTCGTCGGCATCGTCGTGCCGCATCTGCTGCGGCTGGTGCAGGGGCCGGACCATCACGGGCTGCTGGTCAATGCCGGGCTGGCCGGGGCCATCCTGCTGCTTCTCGCCGACGCGGTCAGCCGCAGCATCATCGCCCCGGCCGAGCTGCCGATCGGCATCGTCACCGCCTGTCTCGGCGGACCGGTCTTCCTGTGGATCGTCCTGCGCAGCCGCGCGCAGCTGGAGCTGTGAGCATGGAGCTGAGGGCCGAAAACCTCCGCGTGACCGCCGGGCGCCGCGAGATCCTGCGCGGCGTCGATTTCGCCGCCCGCGCGGGCGAGGTCGCGGTGATCGCCGGGCCGAACGGCTCGGGCAAGACCACGCTCCTGCGGGCGCTGACCGGAGAGATCGCCCATGGCGGGCGGGTCGCGCTGAACGGGCGCGACTGCGCCGCGCTGCGCCCGGCCGAGCTGGCGCTGCTGCGCGCGGTGCTGCCGCAGGCCGCGGCCCTGTCCTTCCCCTTCACCGCGCTGGAGGTCGTCCGCCTCGGCCTGACCGCCGGCGTGCCGGGCACCCGCGCCGCGACCGGGCGCCTGCCCGCGATGGCGCTGGCGCGGGTCGGGCTGGCCGGGTTCGAGGGCCGCCATTTCCACGATCTCTCGGGCGGCGAGAAGCAGCGCGTCCAGCTTGCCCGCGTGCTCGTCCAGATCTGGGAGCCGGTCCTCGACGGCGCGCCGCGCTGGCTCTTCCTCGACGAGCCGGTCTCGGCGCTCGATATCGGCCACCAGCTGCAGGTGATGGCGATCGCGCGGGACTATGCGCGGGCCGGGGGCGGGGTGGTCGCGGTGCTCCATGACCTGAACCTGACGGCGATGCATGCCGACCGGGTGACGCTGCTCGATGGCGGGCGCGTGCGCTCGGCGGGCACGCCTGCCGAGGTGCTGACCGATGCGACGCTCAGCGCCGCCTATCACTGCCGCCTGCGGACCAACACGCCGCCGCCCGCGGGCGGACCCTGGATCCTGCCGCAGGCGGCGGATCACTGCCAAGAGGAGGCTGCCGAATGACCGACATCGCCGCAATCCCGATCCTGCGCTCGCCCGATCTCGCGGCCACCGCGCGCTTCTACGAAGACCAGCTGGGCTTTGCCGCCGAACCGGCCGGACCGGACTACCTGATCCTGCGCCGCGACGGGATCGAGCTGCATTTCTGCCCGCCCGACTTTTCCGACGGCCGCCCGACGGAAAGCTGCTGCTACATCCGCGGCGCGGGCATCGACGCGCTGCATGACGAGTGGCAGGCAAAGGGCGTCCCCGGCTTCCGCCCGTTCCAGCGCCGCCCCTGGGACATGTACGAATTCTACCTGTCCGACCCGCAGGGCTGCCTGCTGAAATTCGGCCGCTCGGCCACCGCAGGGGCGCCGCCGCGGCATCTTGCCGAAGAGGAGACCGCCCCGTGATCCGTGCCGCGCTGATCCCCGTCCTGCTGGCCGCGCCCGCCGCGCTGGCCGGCAGCCCGCCCGCGACGGTGGAGCTGAACGCGCTCGAGCAGGGCGAGGGCGCCTGCCGGCTGAGCTTCACCGCGCAGAGCCCGGCCGGGCTCGAGGCGCTGGTCCTGGAGGCGGTGCTCTTCGACACCGGCGGCGCCGTGGCCGAACTCGCGCTCTTCGACTTCCGCGACCTGCCCGCCGGGCGGATGCGGGTGCGCCAGTTCGATCTGCCGGGGCTCGACTGCGCCGCGATCTCGCGCGTGCTCGTCAACGGCATGGAGACCTGCCGCCCGGCGGCGGGCGGCAGCTGCGAGGGCCTGCCGGCCGTCAGCTCGCGCACCGGCGTGGAGCTTCTGGGATGATCGCGGCGGCAACGGGACGGATTTCGGAGCTGGTCGCGCTCGGCGGGCCGGTGGTGGCGCTCCTGCTGGCGCTCTCGGTGCTGGCGGTGGCGGTGGTGCTGTGGAAGGCCGCGGTCTTCGAGCTGGAGGCCGTGGGCCGCAGCGCGCCGCGCGGCTTTCTCGCCCGGCTTCTCGGCCAGGCGCGGGCGGCGCAGCGCCGCGGCGTGCCGCCCGGCGAGCTGCGCGAGCGGCTTCTGGCGCGGCTCGAGCGGGATTTCGGCCGGGTCGGCGCCGGGCTGCGGGTGCTGGAGATCGTCTCCCAGGTGGCGCCGCTCCTTGGCCTCTTCGGCACGGTGCTGGGCATGATCGACGCCTTCCGCAGCCTGCAGGAGGCCGGGAGCAGCGCCGATCCCAGCCTGCTGGCGGGGGGCATCTGGGTGGCGCTCCTGACCACGGCGGCGGGGCTCGCCGTGGCGATGCCCGCCTCGGTGCTGCTCAGCTGGTTCGACGCGCGGCTGGCGGCGCACCGGCGGATGGCCGAGGAGGCGGTCGAGGATCTTCTGGCCCCGGGGGTGCTCGACCATGGCGCGGGCTAGGGCGGTGCCGCGGCGGCGGCCGCTGTCGATGACCTCGCTGATCGACGTGATCTTCCTGCTGCTGCTGTTCTTCATGCTGTCCTCGACCTTCGCGCGCTTCGGCGAGATCGAGCTTTCGACCGGCGGGGAGGGCGCCGCGCCGATGCCGGAGGGGACGCAGATGGCCTTCCTGCGGCTCTCGGGCGAGGGGCTGAGCCTGAACGGCGCGCCGGTCGCGCCCGAGGGGCTGGCCGAGGCGGTCCGCGCGCTCGGTCCGCGCCCGCTGCATCTGGTGCTGAGCGTCGCCGAGGGCGCCACCGCCCAGGCGCTGGCCGATGCCGTCCTGCCCTTGCGCGGGATAAAGGACGCGAAGCTGACGGTGCTGGAATGAGCCGCCGCCGTCTTCCCGCGCCGCGCCGGGCCAGCGAGCCGACGCTGGCGCTGATCAACATCGTCTTCCTCATGCTGATCTTCTTCCTGGTCGCCGCGCAGCTCGCCCGGCCGCTCGAGCGCGGGCTGCAACTGGTGGAGACCGCCGATCCCCGCACCGTGGCGCCGCCCGATGCGCTGGTCCTCGGCGCGGATGGCGGGATCCGCTTCCGCGGGCAGGCGGCGACGGCGGAAAGTGCCTATGCCCTGCTGGCGGGCGAGGGGGCGGCAGAGACGGTGCGGGTGATGCCCGACCGTGCGGCGGAGGCGCGCCGGGTGGTCGCGCTGGCCGGGGCTCTGAAGGCGCTCGGGGCCGGGCGGATCCTGATCGTCACCGGGCAGGCCCGGCCATGATCCGCGACGGTGCGCTCTTCCTGCTGGCGCTCGGCGGCTCGGTGGCGCTGCATCTCGCGCTGGCGGGCGCAGCGCCGGAGCCTGCGCCGCCGGTCCCGCAGGGCGGGGCGGTCGCGGGCGATGTGGCGCTCGGGTCGAGCTTCGCCGATCTGGCCGCGGGGCGGATGGCCCCGGTGGCGGGTACGGCGGCCCGCACGGCGCCCGTGCCTCCTGCCGCAGCGCGTCCGGCGGAGACGGTGACGGCGGCGCCGCGCCAGGCGGCCATGACCGCGCCGGTGGCGCCAGCCGCCACGGCCCGGCCCGTCCTGCCGACGGCGGCCGGGCCGGCCGGCGCCGTTTCCGCGGCCGCCGCCCCGGAGAGCCCGCGGCCGGAGGCCCGTCCGGCCGAGCGGCCGCAGCCGCAGCACCGGGCCGAACCGGCCCGCAGCGCGCCGGAACCGCCCTCAGCGCCGCCGCGCGGCAACGCACCCGTGACGGCGGCGGCCGGGCAGGCGGAGGGACGGGCGGAAGCGCGCAAGGCCGAGACGACCCGCGCGGAGAGATCCGCCTCCGAGCAGGCCGGGGGGCGTGCGGTGAAGCGCTACCAGGCGCAGGTGCTGCGCCGGATCGACCGGGCGCCGAAGCGCAGTGCAGGCGCCCGCGGCGCCGCGCTGATCGGGCTCGGCATCGAGGCGGGCGGCGGCATCGCAGTGCTGCGCGTGGTGAAGAGCTCGGGCGACCAGCGCATCGACGCGGCGGCGCTCGACCAGGTGCGCCGCGCCGCGCCCTTCGGCCAGACCCCGACCGGGCGCAGGCTCGACCTGACGGTGCGGGTCGAAAGCAAGGGCTGAGCCCCGGCCGCGCGCCCGGCAGGTGACGGCCCGGGGTCCTGCCGCCGGAGCTCCGGCGGCGCCGCGCCGGTCGGTCTCTGCCGTTCCGCCGGAGCGGGATGATCGCGCGCCGCCGTCGTCCCTCCGCGCGAGGCTTTCCCGTAGGCCGACCCGGTCCGCCGTGATAGCATGCGCACTGTCGAATGCGAGGTGTTCCCATGAAGGCGCTTGCGGCCGGACTTGCGGTCCTCTGCCTCGTCATTGCCGTCGCGCAGCCGCATTGCGGCGGCACGACCCAGGTCGATGCCAATTTCTGCGCCCTGGAGCGATGGGAGATCGCGGATGCCGAGCTCAACCGCCTCTGGAGTACGGCGAAACCGGCGGCGGATGCGCGCGGCACGGGCGCCGCGCTCCTGGCCGGGCAGCGGGCCTGGCTGAAGGAGCGCGACGCGGATTGCGGCCCCGAGCAGGAGGGCGGCGGCACCGCGGCGCCGATGTTCTACTGGTCCTGCATGGAAGAGCGGACCCTGCAGCGCATCGAGGTGCTCAGGACGCTCCGCTAGGCGGGGCCGGGCTGCGGCAGCTTGCGGCCGGACCAGCCGGTGATGGCCGAGACGATATGCGCGACCACCGCGGGCCCGTCGATGCCGACCGCGACGCGGCAGTTCGGCCGCGCCATGCCCTGGATGTTCTCCAGCGCCTTCGGCGTCAGCGTCCGGAAATCGCAGACCGTCATGCCGCGGGTCGGGCCCTGGGCAAGCGCGATCTCCACCGGCACCTCGCGATAGGTCACCAGGTCGGGCCGGATGAAGGGCAGGAGCGCGCAGGGATCGTGCAGCGAGGCGGTGGCGAGGCCGTGGACCTGGCGCAGGCTGTCGAGGAAGAAGGCGAAGAGCCCGGCGAAGGTGTCGCCGACCGGCCCGCTACCCGCGAGCCTGTCGATGTCGGCAGGGCCGATCCCGGCCTGGCGGGTGACGTTCAGCCCGGCCATCCAGAGCGGCACGCCGCTGCGGAACAGGAGGTCGGCGGCTTCCGGGTCGCACCAGATGTTGAATTCGGCGACCGGCGTGGTGTTGCCGATCTGGGTGGTGCCGCCCATCAGGCTGATCCCCTTCAGCCATTCCGCGAGCCGCGGCTCCTTGCGCAGGGCCATGCCGACATTGGTCATCGGCCCGGTCGGGCACAGCACCAGCTCGCCGCGGTGCTTCGAGGCCATCTCGATGATGAAATCGACCGCATGCATGCCGGTCGTGCCGCGGTCGGGGGCGGGCAGCTCGGCGCCGTCGATCCCGGTCTTGCCGTGGATGTCGCCGCCATGGCGCAGCCGGCCGGCCAGCGGCGCGGCGCAGCCCTGCGCGACGGGCACGTCGAGGCCGAAGAGCGTCGCCAGCGACAGGGCGTTGGCCGTGGTCTTCTCGACGGTCTGGTTGCCGTAGACGGTGCTGATGCCGACCAGGTCGAGATGCGTCGCGGCGTAGAGGATCGCGATCGCATCGTCATGTCCGGGGTCGCAGTCAATCAGGACTTTCTGCATTCAGGTCTCCATCGCAGGGGGGCGTTCGGTGGTGCCGCGCGCGACCAGCCGGGGCAGGACGACATCCTGAACGGGCGCGGCGGCGGGATCCTCGGCCAGGGCCCGGGCGCGCCGCACGGCGCGGGCGACCAGCTCGGGCAGGTCCTGGTCGATGCTGGTCAGGTCATAGGAGGGCCGGGCGGCCAAGGTGGTGTTGTCGTAGCCCGCCACCATCAGGTCGCCGGGCACGCGCAGCCCGGCATCGTGGCGCGCGGCGTCGATCAGCGCGAAGGCGAGCGTGTCATTGGCGCAGAACACCGCGTCGGGCGGATCGGCGAGAAGCGCGGCCGCCGCCTGCCGCGCGGCGTCATAGGAATAGACCGAGGAGATACGGGCGCGGCAGCCGAGCCCGTCCTCGGCGAGTCGCCGCAGGAATCCGGCCTCGCGGTCGCGGCTGATCTGCGCTCCGTCTTCGCCTGCGAAATAGGCAAAGCTGCGCGCTCCGCGGGCGATGAGATGGCCGGCGGCCAGCGCCCCGCCACGGTCGAAATCGCCGCCGACCGTGCTCACCGGTTCGGGGCCGGGATAGCGGTTCATCAGGACCAGCGGCTTGCGGCTGCGGTCGCAGCTGGCGACGATCTCGCGGTCGAAGGGCGCGGCCAGGGCGATCACCGCGTCCACCTGGTAGCCCGCCATCCGGGCGATCACCGCATCCGCGCTCTGGCGGGCATGGCAGGCGAAGACCAGGGGCGCCAGCCCGTTCTCGCCCAGCTCGTCGACCAGGAGCCGCAGGGCCTCGGCATGGTAGAAGCTGCCCAGATCGGTGACGACGACGCCGATGATGCCGGTGGCGCGGTTCTTCAGGCCGCGGGCGATCAGGTTCGGCCGGTAGCCCAGCTCGTCGGCCGCGGCGAGCACGCGCTGCCGCGTCGCCTCGGTGATCCGCGGATCGCCCGAGAGCGCCCGCGACACGGTCGAGGGCGAGGCCCCGGCCAGCGCCGCGACCTGTATGGTCGTCACTCTCTTCGCGTCCTTGCCAGCCATCGCGCCGCCTCTTGCCGTCTTGCCGTCCAGGACCCCGCCCGCGTTTTCCCTCTTGACGTGGAAATCGACTTGTTGTGGCCTGACATCAGTTGTGCAAACGTATGCACAAGAAGAATAGAAGCATGCAGGCGCTGATTGACGCAAGCCGTAAACGGTGCGGCATGCCGGGAAACAACGACAGGGATGCTGCAGATGACGATTCAAAGACGCCAGTTCCTGGCCGGGGCCTCCGGCGCGGTGCTGATGGGAACGACCGGTCTCGCACGGGCGCAGACGGCTTCGCTTTCGGTCCCGTGGATGGGCTGGCCGGACGAGCAGGTCGCCCCGCTGATGGACGCCTTCGAGGAGGCGTCGGGGATCGGCATCGAATACGAGCGCCTGCCGATCACCGAGCTCTTCAACACGCTCGAAGTGCGGCTCTCGGCGCGCAACGGGCTACCGGATGCCTATCTGGTCGACGGGCCGCTGACCGCCTCCTATGCGGCGCGCGGCCATCTGATGGCGCTCGACGGGCTGATGGAGGGCGAGCTCGGCCGCTATGTCCCCTCGACGCTGGTCCAGGGCAGCTATGACGACACGCTCTACGCCCTGCCGCTGGGGACCTCGTCGCAGGTGCTCTTCTACAACAAGGCGCATTTCGCCGAAGCCGGCCTTGCCGAGCCCTCCGCCGATCCGGCCGACCGGATGACCTGGGAGGCGCTCCTGGAGCTTGCCACGGCGCTGACCGGCAAGGCGGGCGAATTCGGCTTCGCCTTCGAGAACACCAATCCCTACCAGCTCCTGCCGCTGCCGCAGAGCTGGGGCGCCGAGGTGATCGGCCCGGACGGGCTGACCGCGACCGGCTATGTCGACAGCCAGGGCTTCATCGACGCGATGACCTGGTACCAGGAGCTCTTCACCCGCCACAAGGTCGCCCCGGCCGGCACGTTCGAGGGCGGCATCATGCAGGAGATGTTCGGCAGCGGGCAGGTCTCGATGATGGTCGGCGGCACCTGGAACCTCGAGGGGCTGAAGCGCTTCGCCGATCTCGATTTCGGCGTCGTGCCGCATCCCTATTTCGCCTCCGGCAAGCCGGTGACCGCGACCGGCAGCTGGCATCTGGGCATCAACCCGCGCAGCGCGAACCTGGAGGCGGCCAAGGCCTTCGCCACCTGGCTGTCGACGCCGCAGGCGATGGACCTGTTCTTCTCGCTGCGCCAGTACCCCCCGGCGCTGGAGCAGATCTGGGAGGAGCGGGCAGGGACCACCTTCGTCGATCCGGCCTGGGAGATCGTCCAGTACGAGCTGGCCAATACCGCCACGCCGCGGCCGATCACGCCGGGCTACCGCGAATACGAGGAGTTCCTGCGCGGCGCGATGCGCGACATCCAGGGCGGGGCGGATGTCGCCGAGAGCCTGGCGCGCGCCGCCGCAAGCATCGACCGCGAAATGCGCAAGTACCGCTGAGCCACGCCCGCCGTCCCGTCTCCGGGCGGGACGGCGGCCCGGAGTGCCCGAGACCATGAACTATTCACGCTGGACGCCCTTCCTGTTCCTCGCGCCCGCCCTTGCCGGGCTGGCCGTCTTCCGCTTCGCGCCGATCGTGGTGGCGGGGGCCGGCAGCTTCAGCGGCATGACGCTGACCGGCGCGCTGGAATTCGCGGGGCTCGAGAACTACCGCTGGCTGCTGACCGACCCGGCCTTCTGGGACTCGCTCAGGATCACGCTGATCTTCAACCTGATCATCAACCCGCTGCAGCTGGCGCTGGCCTTCCTGCTGGCGATGCTGATCTTCCAGCCCGGACGGGGCATCTGGGTCTACAGGACGCTGCTGGTGCTGCCCATGGCGGTCTCGACCGGGCTGAGCGCGGTGCTCTTCAAGCTGGTGCTCGACCCCAATCTCGGCCCGCTCAACGGCATCCTCGAATGGGCAGGGATCGGCGCGCAGCCCTTCTACCGCGCGGCCGAGCAGGCGATGGGCACGCTGATCGGCATCGCCACCTGGAAAGGGGCAGGCTACTGGATGCTGTTCCTGCTGGCCGGGCTGCACGCGATCCCGGCCTCGGTGCAGGAGGCGGCGATGATCGACGGCGCGACCCCCTGGCAGCGCTTCCGCCTGGTGACGCTGCCGCTGATGCGGCGGCCGATGGCCTTCGTGCTGGTCGCCGACACCGCGATCAACTTCCTCTTCTTCGCGCCGGTCTACATCCTGACGGGGGGCGGGCCGAACGGCGCGACCTCGGTGCTGATGTTCGAGGCCTACCGCTCCGCCTTCACCTTCTCCGATATCGGCCGGGCGCTGGCGATCTCCTCGTTCCTGCTGGCCATCCTCGCGGTGATCATCGTGCTGGAATTCCGCCTCATGCGCAGTCCGGAGGACCGCAGATGACCGACCCGCTCGCCCCCTCGCCGCTGATGGCGATGCTGCGCTACGGGCTCCTGTCGGTGCTGGCCTTCTGCGTGGCCGCGCCGCTGGCCTGGCTCTGCCTCGCCTCGCTCAGCCCGCAATCCGAGATCTTCCAGCCGGTCTCGGACTTCTCCTGGTCCGGCCTGATCCCGTCGCGGCTGACGCTGGAGAACTACCGGGCGCTGATGCAGACCGACTTCCCGATGGCGGCGAAGAACTCGGCGATCGTCGCGCTGGCCACGGTGGTCTGCGGCCTCGTGGTCAACGCGATGGCGGGCTTCGCCTTCGCCGCCTTCGACTTCCGCGGCAAGACGCTGCTTTTCGTCCTGGTGGTGGCGAGCTTCATGATGCCCTTCGAGGCGATCGTGCTGCCGCTCTACGTGATGATCCGCGCCTTCGGCTGGGTGAACAGCTACCAGGCGCTGATCGTGCCCGAGATCGCCAACGGCATGATCATCTTCCTCTTCCGCCAGTTCTTCGCCTCGATCCCCAAGGACTACTACGAGGCGGCGCGGATCGACGGGGCCTCCTGGGGCTACATCTTCCTCAGGATCGCGCTGCCGCTGAGCTGGCCGACCGTCGCCACGGCCAGCCTGATGCTGTTCCTGGCGCAATGGGACAGCTTCTTCTGGCCGGTCGTGGCCGCCAGCGATCCCGACTACGCGGTGATCCAGGTGGCGATCGCGCGCAACATCAATTTCGAGCAGACCAACTGGGGCGGGCTCTTCTCCTCGACCAACCTCGCCATCGTGCTCGGCACCATCCCCTTCCTGCTGACCCAGCGGCTCTATGTCCGCTCGCTGGTCGCAGGCGGCATCAAGTAAGCGCAGGGAGCCTCCCCATGTCGACCATGAGCGTCCGGTCGCTGACCAAGTCCTTCGGCCGCACCGAGATCCTCCGCGGCATCGACCTGGATGTCGCGGCCGGGGAATTCGTGGCCCTTGTCGGGCCCTCGGGCTGCGGCAAGTCCACGCTGCTGCGGCTGATCGCCGGGCTCGAGGGCGCCTCGGGCGGCCGGATCGAGATCGGCGGCCGCGATGTCACCCGCCTGCCGCCCAAGGGCCGCGACGTGGCGATGGTGTTCCAGAACTACGCGCTCTATCCGCATCTGACGGTCGGGGCCAATATGGGCTTCTCGCTGAAGCTGCGCGGCACGCCGAAGCGGAAGATCGACGCGATGGTCCGCGAGGCCGCCGCCGTGCTGGGGCTCGACGCGCTGCTCGAGCGCTATCCCGGGCAGCTTTCCGGCGGCCAGCGCCAGCGCGTCGCCACCGGCCGCGCCATCGTGCGGAACCCGGCGCTCTTCCTCTTCGACGAGCCGCTGAGCAATCTCGACGCCAAGCTGCGGGTGGAGATGCGCACCCAGATCAAGGCGCTGCACCAGCGGCTGCAAGTGACGACGATCTACGTGACCCATGACCAGATCGAGGCGATGACCATGGCCGACCGCGTGGTGGTGATGCGCGCGGGCCGGATCGAGCAGCAGGGCGCGCCGCTGGAGCTCTACGACCGGCCGGCCAATGCCTTCGTCGCTGGCTTCCTCGGCTCGCCCTCTATGAACTTCCTCGAGGGCCGCATCGAGGGCGGCGCCGTGGCCCTGGCCGACGGCACGCGGCTCCCGGCGCCGGGCGGCGCGGCAGAGGGGCGGCGGGTGCTCTGGGGGATGCGCCCCGAGGATATCGAGATCGGCGGCGAGGGGATGCCCGCCCAGGTCGAGGTGGTCGAGCCCACGGGCCCCGACACCCAGCTCGCCGTGCGGATCGGCGGCCAGGCGGCGACGGTGCTCCTGCGGCGGCGCGCCGTGCTGCATCCGGGCGAGCAGATCCGGCTGTCTCCGGCGGCAGAGCGCATCCATCTCTTCGATGCGGAGACCGGCAGCAGGCTCTGACCCCGCCCGGGCGCGGCCGGTCCCGCCGGCAGGGCAGGCGGCCCGGATCGCCGCCAGAACGACGCGCCTGGAGTGCCTCCGCCGCCGCGTCCGGGGAACCGGCCTGTCCGCGGGGATGCCCCTGCGCGGGCGGGCCGGGCGCGTCTGCGCCGCTCCCGGCAGATGGCGACCGGCCCGCGGCACGGCGAGAGGTTGCATGCCCGCCGCATCGGTCCTAGGCGTGGGGCGCCGTGGCCCACGGGCCGTCCGCAATCCAGCAAGGAGCCCCGATGTCCTTCGCCCCCGGCGCCTTCCGCCACCATCCCGGCCTTGCCGGCAAGATCCGCGACCCCGCGGAGAGCTTCTTCCGCGATCTCGACTTTGCGGAAATCGACCGGATCTGGGCGCAGGCCGGCCTGGCGGCCAATCCGCGCTACAGCGACGAGACCCGCGAGGCGATGCGCCGCGAGACGCTGGCGCCCTGGCAGGGCCGCGACCTCTGGGTCTTCGCCTATGGCTCGCTGATGTGGGATCCGGCGGTCTATTTCGCCGAGGTGCGCCGCGCGCGGCTGCCGGGCTACCGGCGCAGCTTCTGCCTGGTCGACCGCTCCGGCGGGCGCGGCTCGGCAGCGGCGCCGGGGCTGATGGCCGCGCTCGACCACGGCCCCGCCTGCGACGGGCTGGTGTTCCGGCTCTCGGCCGAAACCGCCGACCGCGAATCCGAGGTGATCTGGCGGCGCGAGATGATGGCGCCCTGCTACCGGGCGGTCTTCGCGCCAGTGGAGACCGCGCAGGGCAGCCTCGAGGCGCTCTGCTTCGTCGCAGACCCGGCGGCGGACATGATCGAGACCGGGATCAGCCGCGCCGACCAGCTGCGCTATCTCGCCACCGGCACCGGGCGGCTCGGGACCAGCCGGGAGTACCTGGCCAATGTCATCGAGGGCTGCCGCGAATTGCGCATCGAGGATCCGGAGCTCGAGGAGCTTCTGGCCGAGGTGGACGCCTGGCGCGCCCCCGGCGCCGCGGCCGCGGGCAGCAGGGCGGCGGACTGACCCCGGCCCGGGGGACCCGGCATCCGCCGCTGCGGCGGTTGTCATTGACTGCCCCGCCATCGCCGGAATGATCCTCTCCGGGCGCCTGCAGGGTCTTGCCTGATCCGTCCTGCCCCCCAGCGGCGGCCACCGGTCTGCTCTGGGACGCGGCGCTGGCTCTGCCGGCCCCGGATGGTTGCTGCAAAGAGGGTCCGCCTCGCCACCTCGGAGGCGTCTGTTCCAAATCCGGTCGCGGCCGCTCGAAGAGCAGGGCAAGTGCGGCCGCCTCGCGGACAATGCCCGGTTCCGTTGCGGACACCGTCGCCAGGCGTCCTGCGCCGTGCCCGGCCATGGCAGCCAAGCCGCCGCGGCAGCCCGTCCCGGCCCGGTGGTCCGGGAGCCGGAGGACCGCCGGTCGCTGCGCCCGTGATGCGGCACGGCACGCCGGATCTCGAGGACCTGTGCCCGGCGGGGTTCGCGCGGCAGGGGCTGCATGCGGTCGGCGATCAGGCTGCGGAAGCCGGAGGGGCATGTCCGCGACATCGCACCGGGCCGGCCTCTGCCCCCGTCACGCCGCGGCGTGGCCCGGCTCCCCGCAGGGACTTTGAAAAGCCGTCCCGGTGCCAGCCTCGGCATCCGTGCGGCAGATGTGTCCGGGGCGCGGACCGCGCTGGGGCATCCGGCCGGGCGAGACGCCACGCCGGAAGAGGAACGCGCGGCCGTTCAGCGGGGATCCGCAAAGGATGGCCATGGCCTTTCCGGCCCGTCACGCTCAGGCCGGCCGTCTCGGCCTTCCGGCGACCCGCGTTCCGCTGCGGCCCGAGCGGCGGCCTCCCGGCCATGGTCCGGTCGGCTGGCGGAAGATCAGGCATAGCGGGCAACGGCACAGGGCGACTGCCGCTGGTCTTGCATTGGGGCCGGTGACCGCGGCGGAAGGCGTCGGCACGGCTTGTCACGCCGCGCATCAGCTCGCCCGCCGATCGCGTCCAGCCCTCCGTTCCGGCATCCGCCCGAGGGGATGCCGCCTTCCCGGCTTCGGCCTCTTCCATCCGGTTGGACGGCGCAGGACGCGCGCTTTGCCGGAGCCCGTCCGGCGCGTGCGGAACCGGGCGTCGCTGCCGGCAGCCTGGCCTCGCATTCGCGCCCGGGCTTGCAGGGGCGCGACGGCCGATGGGCATGGCGAGACGCCGTGATCCGGCGGCCGCTCCTCTCCGGCACCGGAGTGCAGGCAGCATGTCCCGGTCACCGGTCCGGCCTGCCCGGCTTGCCGTCCATGGAAAACGGGCGCGGTCCTGCGGTTCCGGTCTCGCGCGGGGACAGAATGGCCCCGAACGGCGGGGAGCCCGCCCGGATGCGGCGGCGGCGGCGGCCCGCCGCGAGCGCCCGGCCTGCATGGCGCCGGGCCGGGCCGTCCTGCGGCAGCCGCACCCGCGCGATGCGCGCTTCCCAGCCGGTCGCCACGGGCATAGGATCCGTCCCCATGGACAGCTTCGCTCTCGCCGTCTTCGCGGCCGCCCTCGTCCTCAACGCGGGCACGCCGGGACCCAGCATCGCCGCGCTGGTGTCGCGGGTCATCGCCCGCGGCTGGCGGGACGTTGCCCCGTTCGTGGCCGCCATGTGGCTCGGAGAAGTGATCTGGCTGAGCTTCGCGATGGCCGGGCTCTCCGCGCTGGCCGAAACCTTCCACCTGGCGTTCCTCGCGCTGAAATACCTCGGCGCCGCCTACCTGGCCTGGCTCGCCTGGCGGATGTGGACCGCCCCGGAGCCGGGGGACGCGGAGAGCCTGCCGGAGGCGCGGTCGAAGGGATCGATGTTCCTTGCCGGGATGGCGCTGACACTCGGCAATCCGAAGATCATGGTGTTCTACCTGGCCCTGCTGCCGTCCCTGATCGATCTCGGCACCGCGACTCTGTCCACCTGGGCTGCCGTCGCGGCGGTCACGGTCGCCAGCCTCGCGGCGGTCGATCTCGCCTGGATCGCGGCGGCGCATCACGCCCGGCGCCTCCTGCGGACCCCGCGGGCGCTGCGGGTCGCGAACCGCCTCGGCGCGGCCTCGCTCGGCGGCGCGGCCGCCGTCATTGCCGCGAGGTGACCGCCCCGGGCCGGTGCGGGGAGGGCCCGCGCGCGTCCCGCCCCGGAGGCAGCGGCGGTGTTCCGGGGAAGGCGCCGCTCAGGCGCGTCCGGGCCGAGAGAAGACGGCGGCCGGCGGACCGTCCCCGGTCCCGGGCCATGCCGGCCGAGGATCCGCCATGGAGCGGGCCCTCCCGGAGCCGGCCCTGTGACCGGCCTTGCCGTCGCGCGCGCGATCCGCGCCAGGGCCGCCATTCCGGGACCCGCAGACGGATGCGCCGACGGGCCGGGTCTTCGCGGCAGCGCCGCGGCCCGGCATGCCCGCCGGGCTCTCATGCTGCGACCGGACGCGCCGGACGCGGCGCCGGGGCTGCGGCCAGATGGCGGAGTCGGGCGCCCGGCGGCGGGTCCCCGGGGCCCCGGCTCCGGCCGGACCGCGATCCCGCAGGCGCTGCGCTCTTGAAACCGGCCCCGGGTGGTGGGATCCATGTCCAGCCAGCGGAGATGCCGGGAGCGCACGTTCAGGATGTGGTATGTGATTTTCGTCAACGGTCTCGTGCTGCAGTTCTTCGCGGCGCTGATGGCGCTGGATGCGCTGGTCTTCCACGGCACATCGGCCAGCTTCGGCCTCGCCGCCATCGTCACCGGCACGATCGGCGGCCTCGTCAGCCTGGCCACGGCCTCCTCGCCGGACGATCTGCGGCGGCCGCACATCTTCCTGCTCACCACCTCGGTCTGGACCTCTGCGGCGCTCGCGGGGGCGGCGCCGCTGGCGCTCTGGTCGCTGTCCCTGACCGATGCGGTCTTCGAGGCGATGTCCGGCATCACGACCACGGGCGCCACGGTGATGAGCGGGCTCGACGAGGCGCCGCGGGGCATCATCTTCTGGCGCGCGCTGCTGCAGGGGGTCGGCGGGGTCGGCTTCATCGTGACCGGCATGGCGCTACTGCCGATCCTGCGGGTCGGCGGCATGCAGCTCTTCCGCACGGAGAGCTCGGACAAGGGCGGCAAGGAGCTGCGCAACGCCGCGGGCTTCGCGACGGCGACGCTGCAGATCTATGCGGGCCTGATCGCGCTCTGCGCGGTGGCCTACGTCGCGGGCGGCATGAATGTCTTCGACGCGGTGACCCATGCCATGACGACGCTCTCCACGGGCGGGTATTCGGGCTATGACGCCTCCTTCGGCCATTTCCAGAGCCCGTTCCTGCAATGGACCTGCACGCTCTTCATGTTCCTCGGCGCGCTGCCCTTCGCCTGGTACATCCGGATCGGCTACCGCGGCGCCTATCGCAGCGAGCAGGTCGAGGCGATGGCCTGGACGCTGGCGCTCTCCATCATCGGGCTGGCGGCCTGGCTGTCCCTGGCGCGCGGCATCGCCCCGTTCGAGGCGCTGCGGCTGGTCGCGTTCAACGTGGTCTCGGTCGTGACGACGACCGGTTATGCCACGACGGACTACACCTTGTGGGGCCCGTTCGCGACGGCGGCCTTCTTCGTGCTGACGGCGGTCGGCGGCTGCACCGGCTCGACCTCCGGCGGCGCGAAGGCGATGCGCTGGCTGCTGGCGGCCCGCGCCGTCGTCACCAGGGTCAAGCTGGTGCAGTCGCCCAGCCGGGTGCTGACCATCAAGTACGAGGGCCGCCGCGTCGAGGAGGACGTGCTGAACGGCGTCAGCTCGTTCTTCCTGTTCTACTTCGCCACTTTCGCGGTCCTGTCGCTTGCGCTCTCGCTGCTCGGGCTCGACATGCTGACGGCGGCAAGCGGGGCGCTGACGGCGCTGGCGAATGTCGGGCCGGGGGTCGGCTCGGTGATCGGCCCGGCGGGCAATTTCGAGTCGCTCACGGATCCCGAGAAGCTGGTGCTGGTCTTCGGCATGCTGCTCGGACGGCTGGAGATGCTGACGGCGCTGGTCCTGCTGACGCCGATGTTCTGGCGCGAGGCCATCCGCTGAGCCGATGTCCGGCGGGCGCGGGCCCGGGGCGGGGACCGCGGTTTCCGGAGCGGCCGCCAGCCTGCTTCGGGCGGTGCTCCGGCTGACGGCCGACGGCCATGGAACGGCCCGCTTCCCGCGGCCGGCTGCTGCGATTTGCGCTGCATTCGGCCTGCAGGGGCGGAGGCCTCCGGCCCCGCTTCGCGGCGGCCAATGCGGCTGCCCTGTCATGACCCGCGCGGCGCCGGGGTGCCCGTCCGGGCGGATTCAGCCGGCGGAGATCAATCCTAAGCGCCCGGCTTGCCAATGCGATATCCCGGCGCGGTCCATCCGGTCGCCGCGATGGCGATGGCCGGTCCGGGGGCACCGCCCTCGGCTGTTGCAGCACGGGGACCGAAGCTGCGCGGCAGGCCCCGGCGCCGGAAAGCCTGCAACAGAAAGCCCGATGCGGTGGCAGTGCCGCACCGGGGGGCGAACCGTCGCCGCTCGCCGCAGCCAAGGGATCACGGCCCTGCCGAGAGCCCCTCTGTTCCACAGATGCAGGCGAAGCCTGTTGCAGGACCCGTCAGCAGCCCGCAGAGCGCCGTTCCATGGAACAGGGGACCGCGTCCGTGCGATTGCGCGCGGGCACGGGGCCGTTTCCGCCAAGGCCGAGCGCAACCTCCAACCGTCGGGGACCTTCCAGACCGCTGCAGGCCATGTCCGGCGATGCCGACGGGGAATAGGGTGGCACTGCGGTCCCGGACCGTCTCGCGCAAGACCCTCGCGTCCCGCCAGGCCGGAGAACCGTCGCCAGCGCGGCGCGCGGCCATGATCCGCGCGCAAGCTGCCTCGCATGGCGCGGAGACCCTTGGAATTCCGGCGCCGCCACAGGCGGGTGCGGCGCCGCGCGTCCGTCAGTTCGACAATGCGCCCAGGACCGACTTCAGGCTGCGCATCTGCTGGTGGAGCCGGTCGAGGGCGGCGTCCATTTCGCCGACCAGCGCCGCGAGATCGGCCGGGATCGCGGCCGGGGCGTTGCGGCCGAGCGCGCGGGTCAGGCTGGCCTCGATCTCGCCCGCCGGGGCGACGCCCAGATCGGTGCGGAGAATCTCGCAGCAGTGCTGGTACTGGCTGATCGCGCGGGCGCGCTGGCCGGCCTCGGCATAGAGCTCGATCAGCGCGGCATGGATGTCCTCGCGATAGGGGTCCTGCCGCACGAGGCTGCGGGCGGCGTCGATCGAGCGGTGGCAGTCGCCGCGGTTGCGGTAGAAGCGCATCAGGCATTCCAGCGCGGTCTCGTAGAGCTCGGCGCAGCTCTGCCGCGCGGCAGCCGTCCACTCGCCGTCGACCTCGCTGAGGAAGGGACCGCTGCGGAACTGCATCGCGAGGTCGAGCGCCGCGATCTGCCGCCGGGTCCAGGTCTCGGCCGGGCGCGTCCGCACCCGCCCGGCGGCCCGCCGGAGGCACCACAGATCCACCCGCAGGACGGGCGCCCGCAGGAGCCCGATGCAGCCGTCGGTCTCCAGCACCGGCGCGTCCGGCCCGATCGACTTGCGCAGCCGCCACAGCGCCGAGGACAGCCGCGAGCGCGAGCGCGCCTCGCTGCAATCCGGCCAGAGCATCTCGGCCACGGTCTCGCGGGGGAGGGGGCTGCGCTCGCAATGGACCGCCAGCAGCGACAGCAGAGACCGGTTCGCGCGGGTCAGCGAAACCGGAGACCACAGGCCGTCCCGGTTGCGCCTTGATAGGCAGGGTTGCCCCATGACGCCGAGCCTGAAAGCGCTCATCGCCTCTTCCTCCGGTTATTACCCCCAGCCGCCCCCGCAAGGAGGCGGATCGCGGACCCGATGGCCCCAGTCCCGGCGAACGAGAGCGCCCGCTACAAGTGGAATGGGCACCAACATGGCACAACCGCAACGATTCTGCTTTGCGTGCCAATGCCAAACTCCTGAATACCTTACCCGAAGTCAACTATTGTCATGTTCGGGTGATCGCGAGGTGACGGCCCGGTGATGCGGGGGGGCCAGCATCGGTCCATCGAGTCGGAGGACCGCATGGCCAGTCTGGGCGCCGTACATTCGATGGGCGAGAGCATCATCGGCCACCTGCGGGACGCGCACCAGCTCCAGCGGCAGGTCGAAGAGGGGGTGCCCCCGGAGGCGCGGATCCTGCCGGACTGCGCCTTCCGCCAGCTTGCCGGATCGGATCTTGCCGCGGAGTTCACGCCGAACGGCAACGAGGTGACGCTCTATCTCTACCGCATCGGCATGGACAAGCTCCTGCGCACGGCGCCGGATCCGCGGACGCCGAACATCTCCGCCTCGCGGCCGCTCTCGCTGGAGCTGCACTACCTGCTGACCTCCTGGAGCACGAGCGCCGCCGACGAGCACACGCTGATGAGCTGGGCGATGCGCGAGCTGCACATGCGGCCGATCTTCGACCGCTCGCGGCTGCTGCCGCCCGAGCTGTGGCAGATGGAGGAGACCGTCCAGGTCACCCCTTCGGAACTCAAGCACGAGGACATGATGCGGGTCTGGGACGCGCTTGCCCCGGCCTACCGGCTGTCGGTGTCCTACATCGCCCGCGCGGTGCGCGTCGAAACCGTGCTGCAGCCCGCCGCCGGGCCGGTCGCCGCGACGCGGTTCCAGATCGAGGAGCTGCGCAGCCTCGCCTCCGGAGCGGCCGACGATGCCTGAGCGGGTCGATCTCCGCGTGCTCGGCGCGCTCCGGCTGCGCGACGGCGTCACCGGCGCCGCCATCCGCCGCCGCCTGCGGGTCGGCGCGCCCGGTCTGACGCTGCGCCAGAACCGCGACGGGCTGCACGTGATCTACGGCGCCCTTGGCCTCGAGGCGCACCGCACGGCCTTCGAGGCCCCGCCGGCCGCGCCCGCGCCCGGCAGCCTGGACTTCGATCTGAGCATCGAGGACCCCGACGGCATCTACCTTCCGGCCCGCGCCAGCCTGGCGCTGCCGCGCGGCTTCGATCCCGAAGGCGGGCTGCGCGATCTGGTGATCCCGGTCGAGATCGACCTTGCGCGCTCGGCCGGCATGCTGGTGCCCCGCAACTGGGCCGCGCTGGCGGTGATGGTGCGCGACCAGGCCGGTGCGCCCCTGCGCGGCGCGCTGGTCGAGCTGCGCCCCCAGGGCGGCGGCGACCGGATGAGCTGGGGGCTGACCAATGCGCATGGCGAGGCGGTGCTGGCGGTGCCGGGCCTGCCGCTGATGCGCGTCGTCGAGAACGATCCCGGGACGGACGAGGATGACGAGATCATCTCGGCCGAGACGCCGGTGGAACTGACCGCGGTCGCCGATCCCGCGCGGCCCTGGCCGGTGGATCCGGCCGTGCTGGCGGCAGGCGGCCCGGGGCTGAGAACGGCCGGGCCGCAGGCGATGACGCTGGCGCCCGGGCGCACCGATAACGCGGAGCTGTCGCTCGACCTCGGTTGAGCGGCGGCAATCCCCAACACGCCGGTCCCGAGCGGCCCGCGCAAACGACGGAGAAGAGACATGGTGGAACTGCTCGCGCCGGGGGTCTACACGATCGAGACCAGCTTCCGGTCCGCCTCGATCCAGGGCGTCGGAACCTCCACGACCGGGTTCGTGGGACTGGCCAGGAACGGCCCGCGCGCCGGCCCGCCCCGGCTGGTCACGAGCTTCGGCGAGTTCGAGCGGCTCTATGGCGGGCTCGCGGATCTGGAGATCGCGGGACTGGCCGGCGGGCCGGCGACCAACTACCTGGCGATGGCGGTGCGCGGCTTCTTCAACGAGGGCGGCTCGCGGCTCTACATCTCGGCGGCCTTCCTCGCCCGCCCGGGCAGCGACGGGCTTGCCCGCGCCGCGCTGGTCGGCAATTCCGACGCCGATGCGCGCCACCTTATCCTGCGCTCGCGCTTTCCCGGCTCGGGCGCCAATGGCAGCCTGCAGCTATCCGAGATCGTCTCGCCCGCCACGGCGCAGGCGCTCTCCAGCGCGCCGGTCGGCAGTCTCGCGCGGACGCGCGGCCGGCCGTCCGAAGCCGCGGCCGTCACCGCGGTCCAGCCGCCGGGCGAGCTGACCGACGGCATGACGCTGAGCATCGGCGTCGACGGCGCCGCGGCGCAGGAAGTGACCTTCAATGGCGGCATCGCCATGGCCTCGGCGCAGGTAACGACCACCACCCCGATCTCGATCCCGCCCAACACCAACCTCGTCGTGACCATCGACGGCCAGGCCCACGAAATCCCGCTGACCGAGGGCGAGAACCGGCCGGTCGGCCAGATCCGCAACGAGATCGACGCGGCACTGACCAACGGCACGTGCACGCGCGCCGGCAACCGCTTCCGCATCCGCTCGGCGGCGGCGGGCTCGGGCGTCACGGTGACGGTGGAGCAGCTCGACCTGCTGGGCTTCACCCAGCCTCTGACCGAGGCCACCGGCACCGGCATGCGCCGGCTGGACGACGTCCGCGCGGCCGATCTCAACTTGGTCTTCGGCGATGCCGGCATCGGGGTGACCGTGGTCAACGTGGCGGGCACGTCGCTGCTGCAGATGGTGTCGAATACCAGCGGCGCGGGGTCCGCGATCGACCTTTCCGCGCCGGGCAATGCCGCGGCGCTGACCGCCCTGGGCTTCGACCCGGCCGAGCTCGGCGCCGCCGGGACCGGCGTCGACGGCGTCGCCCGGCGGATCTTCATCCGCGCCAGCACGGCCGCGGCCGGCTGGCAGGAATACGGCGTCCAGCCCGATGCCAGCTGGGCCACGACCGGCGGGCTGGTCGATGCCTCGGGCGTGCTGACGGACGAGGCGCATCTGGTCACGCTGAACCTCGCCTGGGAAAGCGTCGACGGCGTCACCGCCGCCTATGAGGGGCTGGGCTTCGACGAGACCCATCCGCGCTATTTCGGCCATCGCATGGCGACGGTCGCGGATCCGGTGGACGAGCCGCTGGGCGACCCGCTGGTGCTGGCCGAGGACGGGCTGAACGCCGCCGATGTCCATGCCGCGCTCTTCGCCGGCGGCCGCGCGGATGAAAGCGACGTGCTGTCGAACGCGATCCCGCTGGCCGGCGGCAATGACGGGACGGTGCCCGGGCTGCAGACCGTGACCGACGCGCTCGGCCGGCTGAACCTGATCGACGACATCGCCATCGTCGCGGCCCCGGGCTCGAGCGCCTATCCCAGCCTCGAGACGCCGGTCAGGAACCTGCTGATCGGCCATGCCCAGGACAGCAACTTCCGCATCGCGGTCTGCGATCCGCCGCCCCGCCAGCAGATGGCGCAGCTGCGCCAGACCCGCGGCACGATCGACAACACCTACGCCGCCTTCTACGCGCCCTGGATCCGCGTCGCCAATCCGCGCGCCCGGCCGGGCAACGAGGCGATCCCGCGCGAGCTGACCCTGCCGCCCTCGGGCCATATCTGCGGCATCTATGCCCGCAACGACAGCGCCCGCGGCGTCTGGAAGACCCCCGCGAACGAGATCATCCGCGAGGCGATCGGCTTCGAGACCGACTACAACCAGCGCCACCAGGAGGTGCTGAACCCGATCGGGATCAACGTCCTGCGCTATCTCACCGGGCGCGGCAACCGGGTCTATGGCGGCCGGCTGGCGACCTCGGACATGGAGATCAAGTACGTCTCCGACCGGCGCTACCTGAACTTCCTCAAGGGCTCGATCTACCAGTCGATGCAATGGGCGGTGTTCGAGCCGAACGGGCCCGAGCTGTGGACCGACGTGCGCGAGGCGGTGACGTCCTTCCTGTTCAACCAGTGGCGCAACGGCGCGCTTCTGGGCGCGACCCCGGAAGTGGCGTTCTTCGTGCGCTGCGACCGCTCGGTCATCACCCAGGACGACCTCGATAACGGGCGGCTGATCTGCGAGATCGGCGCCGCCATCGTCAAGCCCGCGGAATTCCTCGTCTTCCGCATCGGCCAGAAAACCGCGGATGCGCGGAGCTAAGGAGGCGTGAATGGCACGCGACGTTCCCTACAGCAACTTCAACTTCAAGGTCGTGGACCAGTCCGGCAATCTCGTCGGCCAGTTCTCGGACGTCTCGGGGCTGGGCGCCGAAGTGACGGTGGCAGAATACCGCAACGGCACCGACAAGCAGAACCACGTCACCAAGATCCCCGGGGTCCACAAGTTCGAGAATGTCACGCTCAAGCGCGGCATCGTCGACAGCGAGTCCCTGTTCAACTGGATGAAGGAGACCTGGACCTCGGGCCCGGCGGCCAAGCGCGACATCCGGATCGAGCTGCAGAACGAGCAGCACGAGCCGGTGCAGAGCTGGAAGCTGACCGGCGCCTGGCCGACCAAGTACACCGGCCCGACCATGGCGGCGGCCGGCGGCACCGAGGTCGCGATGGAGGAGATCCAGCTCGCCTATGACGTGATGGACCCGATCCAGGAAGCCAAGTCCGGCTGAGGACGCGAAGGCGCGCGGCCGCCCTGGCCGCGCGGAGATCTCGGCCGCGGCTGACGGAGCCGCGGCCCGGCCGCTGATCCGGGACAGCCATGCTGCATCGCAACATCATCTTCGAGACGACGAGCCCCGCCCAGACCGCGGATCCGGCGCGCATGGATGTCGCCTGCTTCGTCGGTCTCGTGGCCGAGCGCCCCGGCGCGGCGCTGCCGCAGCCGCTGCGCGAGATGCTGATGCGGCAGTTCGGCGCCTCCGAGGCCGCGCTCGAGCTGCCCGGACGGCTGCTCAACCGGCCGGTGACGGTGACCAGCGTCGAGGCCTTCGAGGCGCTTTTCGCCGCCGAGGCGCGGCTCGAGGCGCGTGCCGAGGTGACCGGCGGCGCGCTGCCCGCGGCGCTGCCCGGCGCGGGGGTCGAGCCGGCGCTGCATGTCGTCATCGACGGCCTGATCCGCGAGATCCCGCTGGCGCCCCTGCCGCTGACCCCGCAGGCGCTGGCCGACCGCGTCGCGGCGGCGGGGCTGGGGCTGGAGGCGGCGATTTCCGAAGGGCCCGCGCTGCGCATCTCGCTTCCGGCCGCGCACGGGCCGGGGACGCTGGCCGTGCTGCCGCATCCGGCCTACGGCTTCCCCGAAACCCGCCGCGCCCGCGCCCGCGCCATTCCCACCGCGATGGGCCAGGCGGTGCGGCAGTTCTTCGCCATGGGCGGGCGCAAGGCGGTGATCGTGCGGATGGGCGACCCGGTCCCCTATGCGGCGCGCCGCGCCGAACGGCTGGCCGCGCTGGTCCGCGTCCTGGTGCGCAGCCCGGGCACATCGGCGACCGATGCGGGCACCGCGCAGACGGCGCTCCTGTCGGATCTGCCGCCGCCGACCGTCGAGGCGCCGCAGCGCTACGGCCCGACCCATGCCTACGGGCTGGAGGACACGACCTTCCTCCTGCTGCCGGATCTGCCCGAGCTGACCGCCCCGCCGCCCAGCCTGGCGCCGCTGCCGCCCGAACCGGCGGCGCCGCGCGCCGTCTTCGCCGAATGCCTGCCCGCCGCGGGCAGCCTGTCGGACGCCGCGCAGTCGGCCTTCGGCGCGCCCGAGGCGGACGAGCTGGGACTGGCGCTGTGGCGCACGGCGCTGGAGCGGGTGCTGGGGATGCTGCGCAGCCATCTGCGCGACAAGATCGTGCTGGCCGCGCTGCCGCGCATGGCGCCGGGGATCACCCTGCCGGAAATCCCGCGCAGCGCCTTCCTGCAGCTGGCCGAGGGCTGGGTGCGCACGCCGCTGTCGGAGACCGCGCCGGGACGGCTGATGGCGCCCGATGCGGTGCTGGCCGGGCATCTGGCCAATGCGACGCTGATCCGCGGCACCTGGCTTTCGGCCGCGGCGCAGCCGGTCGCTGGGCTGCGCGACATCGAGCCCGGCCGGGCGCCCTCGGGCCTGCCGACCTGCCGGCTCTTCCGCGACCGCGGCGGCTTCCGCCTGACCGGCGACCTGACGACGGCCGAGGATCCCTCCTGGACCGACGGACCGGTGTCGCGGCTGATGGCGATGCTGCTGCGCCAGGCGCGCGAGATCGGCGAGGACCTGGTCTTCGAACCCTCGAACGAGGCGCTCTGGGCGGCGGTGGAGACGGCGCTGCGCGGCACGCTCGACGTGGTCTACCGCGCGGGCGCGCTGGTCGGCACCGGCGAGGGCGACAGCTACACGGTGCGCTGCGACCGCAGCACGATGACGCCGCGCGATCTCGACGAGGGGCGGCTGATCGCCGAGGTCAGCTTCCGCCCGGTGGTCCCGATCGCGCTGATCCGCGTGCGCCTGCCGCTGTCGGGCGCCACCGGACAGGCCGCCCTGGCAGGAGGCCCGCAATGACCGCAGGACTGCCCCCCATCCCGCTGCAGGTGTTCAACTTCACCGTGACCTTCCGGCAGGTCGATGCCGAGGGCAAGCCCAAGGCCGGCGCGGTGGCGCTGTGCTCGGGGCGGTTCTCGGAGGTCTCCGGGATCGAGGCGACGATGGAGCCGAAGGCGATCCGCGAGGGCGGGCGCAACTACGGCGACATCCAGCGCGCGGGCCGGGTGACCTTCTCGACCGTGATCCTCAAGCGCGGGGTGACGCGCTCGCCCGACCTCTGGACCTGGTTCCAGCTGGTCGGCCAGGGCAAGACCGCCACCCGCCTCCAGGCCGAGCTGATCCATTCGGACTGGCCCGATCCGCCCGCGCCGCCCGCCTCCGGCGCCAGCTTCCCGCAGCCCGAGCGGCCCGAGGTGATGCGCTGGACGATGACCAACGCGCTGCCGGTCAAGTTCAAGGCCGCGGCCTATTCGGCCTCCGCCAGCGAGGTCGGCATCGAGGAGCTGCATTTCGTCCATGAGGGCCTGTCCCTCGCCGTCGGAGGCCGCACGGTATGACCGAGCAGAACGTCACCCGCGCCAAGATCCGCCAGCTGACCGATGCGCGCGGCCGCGAGGCATCCTTCGAGCCGGTCACGGTGGATTTCAACCCCGAGACCCTGGCGCTGGCGATCCGCAACCAGATGGAGAAGGCCGAGGGCGGCACCCAGGACGGCCGCCCGCCGCAGCAGCTGGTGTCCTCCTCCGAGGTGACGCTGACCGTGCAGCTGGTCTTCGACACGACGCTGACCGGGGATGACGTGCGCACCCGTACCGCGCAGATCGCCGAGATGATGCGCCCGGGCACCGAGGTGCGCGGCGAGAAGGGCAAGAAGCGCCCGGCGAAGGTCGAGTTCTCCTGGAACCAGTTCGCCTTCCAGGGGCTGATCACCGACTATTCCGAGACGCTGGATTTCTTCTCGGCCGAGGGGCTGCCGCTGCGCGCGGCGCTGAACCTGACGCTGACCCGCTACGAGGCGGCTTTCCCCGAGCCGCAGCGCGACAAGGCCGATGTCGGCGCCGGCAGCGGCGCGACGACCGCGCCGGTCAGCAGCAATGACAGCACCCATGACGTCGCCGCCAGCCAGGGCTTTCCCAAGACCGACCAGGCCCGCCAGATCGCCGAGAGCAACGGCGAGGAGAACATCCGCAACCCCGAGGCCGAGGAGATGGCCAGCCCTGGCGCCGCCTTCGAGGCCGGCGCCGCGGCGGGCGCCTTCGGCTCGGCGCTGTCCGGGGGCGCGGGCGCGGGCGCCGGGGTCAGCTTCGGTGCCGCGCCGGTCGCCTTCGCCTCCGGCGAGGCCGGGTTCGGGCTCGATCTGGGGATCGGCGCCTCGGCCGGGATCAGCGCCGGGGCGGGGGCGTCGCTCTCCGCGGGCGCCTCGCTGTCGGGCGGTGCCTTGGCCGGGGCGGGGGCCTCCTTCGGCGCGGCCGCGGGCGCAGGCGCGTCCTTCGGCGCCGCGGCGGGGGCGGCCTCGGGCGGGATCGCCTCGGCCGGCTTCTCGGCCTCGGCGGGCGGCGGCACGCTCGGGATCGACAGCTTCGCAGGGCTCAACGCGCCGAAGATCTCCGGCGCGGGCGCCTCGCTCGGCGGCGAGATCTCCTTCGACCTGCCCGATGCGCCGGGCCTCTCGGCGGGGGTCTCGCTCTCTGCCGGGGCGGGCGTGTCGCTGGGCGGCGCGGCCTCGGCCTCGCTCTCGGCCGGGGGCGGCGTCGGCGGCTGCGAAAGGGTCGATGTCGGGCGCGAGATCAACCTCGCCGACATCCTGTTCAAGGAGGACCAGTGATGCCCGAGATCGACATCGAGGACGTCGAAGCCGAAATCGTCGAGCCGCTCCGCCCGGCCGATGCCCGCCGGGCGCCGCCGCGGCGTCCCGATTTCCAGCGCCTGATCCGCGAGGCCACGGCCCGCGAGGCCTGGCGCGCCGAACGGCTCTCGCCGGAATAGGAGCTGCGCCATGCCCGAGGACCAGCTCTACGACGCCGTCATCGTCGACACCCGCCCCGTGATCGAGGTGGCGGGCGCGCAGCACGACATGATCCCCGAACTGCTGGTGGCGGTCGAGGTCTGCGAGCGCGAATGCGGCCTCTCCCATGCCGAGATCCTGCTGCTGAACTCGACCGAGCATGCCGGGGCCGGGCTGGGCCTGGCCTTCGAGCACAGCGAGACGAACCTCTTCCCGCTCGGCGAGACGCTGCGCGTGCTGACCGGAGATGCCGCCGACCCGACCGAGATCTTCCGCGGCATGGTCAGCGCGGTCTCCTTCGAGATGGAGGATGGCGACCAGCCGCGGCTGCGGGTCTTCGCCGAGGACGCGCTGATGTCGTGGCGCATGGTGCGCCGCAACCGGACCTTCGCCGCCGGGCCGCTGCGCGACCTCCTGCGGCAGCTGGCGCGGGATACCGGGCTGTCGCCGGTCATCACCGGGCTCAATGAAGAGGTCGACGAGCAGCAGCAGCTCAACGAGACCGACCTGGCCTTCCTGCAGCGGCTGGCCCGGCGCTACGATTTCGACGCGCAGGTGGTCGCCGAGGAGCTGCATCTGAGCCCGCGCGCGGCGGTCGACCGCGGGACGGTGACGCTGGCGCTCGGCCAGCAGCTCCGCGACGTGCGGGTGACGGCGGATCTCGCGCATCAGCGCGGCGCCACCGAGGTGCACGGGCTCGACATCTTCTCGGGGGCGGTGAAATCCGTCCGCTCGGGCAGCCTGACCGCGCTCGGCCCCGGCGCGGGCGCCACCGGGCCGGAGGAGGTCGACCGCGTCTTCCCCGGCACCCGCGTCCGCCTGCCGGATACCGATTTCGCCAATGAGACCGAGGCGCAGGCCGTCGTCGACGCCGCCCAGACCCGGCGCGCGCGCGGCTTCGTCCTGGCCGAGGGGCGCGCCGTCGGCAATGCCGCGATCCGCGTCGGCACGGTGGTGACGCTCGAGGAGCTCGGGCCGCGCTTTTCCAATGACTACTACGTGACGCGCGTGCGGCACAGCTTCGACCAGCGCGCCGGGCTGGTCAGCGAATTCAGCGCCGAATGCGCCTATTTCGGGAGGGTTTGACATGGCCGACCAGATGCAGGGACGTCTCGAGCTGGCAGAGGTGCTGGATGTCGCCGATCCCGAGGCGCTCAGCCGCGTGCGCATCCGCTTCCTGTCGCGCGGGCCCGCGGCGGACGATCCGGGCAATTCCGAGGGCCAGGACGCCACCGCCTGGGCGCTGGTCGCGGTGCCCTTCGCGGGCGACGGGATGGGGGCGTTCTTCATTCCCGATGTCGGCGACCGGGTGGTCGTCAGCTGCCTCAACGGCGATGCCCGCTATCCGGTGGTGCTGGGCTCGATCTGGGACGGCAGCCGGGCGAGCCCGGAAAGCCTGCCGGGATCCGAGGTCGACCGCTGGTCGCTGACCGGCAAGGCGGGATCGCGCATCGCCATCACCGAGGAGAACGGCACCGCGGTCATCGATGTCGAGACCCCGGGCGGCGCGCGGGTGCGGCTCGACGACGGCGCGGGCGAGATCTCGGCGACGATCGGCGGCAGCAGCCTGACCATGAGCTCCAGCGGCGTGTCGATCTCCACCACCACCTTCGAGGTGTCGGCAAGCTCGGTGTCGATCTCGGCGCCGACCGTGTCGGTCGATGCCGTGACCTCGAGCTTCTCGGGCATCGTCACCAGCGATCTCAACCAGACCAACACGACGGTGTCCTCGACCTACACCCCCGGCGCAGGAGGCATCTGGTGAAACACGAGACGCTCTTTGACGGAATGCACCTGGCGGCCGGGCCGCGCTCCAAGGTGATCGAGCCGACGCTCCTGCGCTACGACCTGGGCCCGGCGCTGGTCGAGGATCTCTATGCCGACCTGCGCGCCGAGGACTGGCGCGAGCGGCTCGGGGCGCGTGCCGATCTGGAGCGCCGGGGCGGCGTGCCGCTGGTCGACCAGGGGGTGCACCGCAAGGCCGTGCTGGTCCTCTTGGAGGCGGCCTGCCTGGTGCCGGGCTTCCCGCGGCTCGATCCGGCGAAGGTCACGCAGGCGGCGATGGTAGTCCGGCGCGAGAAGGACGGCGTGACCGAGGGCTGGCTGAGCGATGCGCGCGACCGGCCGCTGGGCTGGAAGCCGCTGCCGCCCGAGGCGCTCGGCGCGCTGTCGGACTACGATCCCGACCGGGTGCAGCGCCGCGCGCGGCTGACCGGCGCCAATCCGGTGCTGCGCCGCAAGGAGACGCTGACTGGCGACAGCGAGGGGATCACCGAGACGGTCCATCCGCTCTTCGCCATTCCCCCCGACATCGCCGCGCAGCTGGGGCGCAGCCTGTGGTTCGCCGTGCTGCCCACCGGATCGCGCGCCATCGCGCCGGTCGAGGCGCCGCCGCCGCCCTTCGAAGAAAGCGATACCGGCGAGCGGATGCCGAACCTGCTGCGCCACGAGCGCAACGCCAATCCGCTGCCGCCGACGGGCAGCACGATCACCCTGGCGGCCTTCCGCGCGGCCTCCGGCGATCCGGCGCTCGACGGGGTGGCGGGGCTGCGCTCGACCCTGGCCTGGCTGGCGCAGGAGACCGGCGTCTTCACCGGCGAGCCCTATGCCGCGGAGCTGAAGGCCCAGCTCGGCGCCGTCGCGCTCGAGGGCGGCGGCACGCTCTTCGGCTGGCTCGAGGGCGCGCATGCCGCGCTGGTCCTGCGCAGCGACGGGGCGGGCGACTCGGTCCAGACCCCCGAGAGCTGGCCCGCGATCTCCGAGACCCGCTTCAAGGCGCTGCGCGCCGCCAGCTTCGCCGCCATGGCCGCGCGCTGGTCGCTGCTGTCGCCCGCGGTGTCGCGCTTCGGGCCGGTCGGCGACCGCTACAGCCTGCGCTGCTTCCTGCGGCTCGACGACTGCCCGGGCTGCCCGCCGCGCATGCTGTGGTCGCCGCTGTCGCGCAGCTACACGATCCGGCCCTGGTACGAGAGCGGCGGCGCCCCGCCCGCGCAGATCGAGCTGCCCTCGCTGACCCCGGAGGCGCTGAAGAACATCAAGCCGGATGTCGCCATCAAGGTGCCGCCCGAGATCCAGAAGTTCATGGACAAGCTGAACATGCAGGATCTGCTCGACGGCAAGCGCAACGAGAATACCAGCATCAGCTTCGGCATGATCTGCGGCTTCTCGATCCCGATCATCACGATCTGCGCCTTCATCGTCCTGTCGATCTTCCTCAGCCTGCTGAACCTGCTGTTCTTCTGGCTGCCCTTCATCAAGATCTGCATCCCCTATCCGATCATCTCGACATCGGAGGAGGACTCATGACCGCCTCGCCCTTCCTGCCCCGCGAACCGATCGGCTGGCCGCTCCTGCCCGTGCCGGACGAGACCGGAAGCCTCCGCTGGCCCGGGCTCGACCTGTCGGTGCGCCAGACGATCCGCGCCATCCTGATGACCCGGCGGGGCGAGCTGCTGCTGGCGCGCGACCGCGGCGTCGGGCTGGCCGACTACCTGCACCGCCCCAATTCCGCCGACACCCGGCGCGAGCTGCGCGAGCGGATCATCGCCGCGATCGGCGCGATGGAGCCGCGCGTGCGCCTCGATGCCGTGGACCTGGCCCCAGCCGGCGACCGCGGCGAGGAACTGACAATCACGATCACCTACAGCATCCGCCGGACCGGCTCGCCCGGTGCCGTTTCGGTCACGATGAAGCTCGGAGGCTAGACGATGTCCGGATCGATCCCCCGTTTCATGCTGGCCGATCTCTCCGCCGACGAGCTCGCGCAGGAGATGATCCGCCGGATCCCCGCCACGGCGCCGGAATGGAAGAACGTGCAGCAGGGCGATCCCGGCCGGGCGATCATCGACCTGGTCGCCTGGATGGGCGAGACCATCCTCTACCGCGTCAACCTGCTGCCGCGCCGCCAGAGGCTGGAATTCCTGCGCCTCCTGGGGCTGAAGCTGCGCCCGGCCGCCGCCGCCCAGGGCATCGTCGCGCTGGCGCACAAGCGGCCCGCGGGCGCCGCGCCGGTCTTCACCGCCGAGGGCACGCGGGTCTCGGGCCCGGTCGCCTTCGAGACCCGCGGCCCGGTGACCGTCCAGCCCTTCGAGGGCCGCCTCTACTACAAGCGCAGCATCCTGGGCGCCGAGAAGGAGGCGCTGCGCGAGGTGATCGACGACCTCGCGGAGCTCTACCGCGTGGCGGTGCCCGACCCCTATGCCACGACCGAACTCTTCGAGACCGGGCGCGCGGTGCCCGCGGGGATCGACCCCTTCGCCGCGGCGACCGACCGCTCGGTCTGGATCGCGCTGCTGGCGCTCGATGCCGGCGCGCCGGCGCGGCAGGCGGCGCTCGACGCGTTCGACGCCCAGCCGGCCTATCTCAATATCGGGGTGATCCCGCGGATGGTCACGCCCGATCCCGAGCCGGGCGAGCTGCCGCCGGTGCCGCTGGAGCATTTCGAATGGTCGATCAGCTCGCTGACCCCGGTCGGTTCGGAGCTGCGCGAAAGCTACCTGCCGCTGCAGGTCGAGGCCGACACCACGCGGCAGATGACGGTCGAGGGCACGCTGCGGCTGCTATTGCCCGGCGCGGCCAGCGTCTCGGCGCCGGCCAATGACATCGACGTGGACACCGATGCCGGGCTCGGGGCGAAGCCGCCGCGGGTCGACGACCCGGATGTCTCGCAGCGCATCGTCGGCTGGATCCGGCTGAGGCCGAAGGACGCGGACGGGATGCTGCCGCTGTCCTGGATGGGCATCAACGCCGTCGCCATCGAGGCGCGCGAGACCCGGCGGCTGATCCAGGCGGGCGTGTCGAACGGGCGGCCCGCCCAGGTCATGCCGCTGCCCGACACGGATATCGACCCCGAGAGCTTCGTGCTGTCGGTGCAGGAGGGCGGCAAGGGCTTCGTGCGCTGGTTCGCCACCGCCGATCTCGGCAGCGCGGCGCGCGACGCGCGGGTCTTCACCCTCGACGCGGCGGCCGGCACGGTGGCTTTCGGCGACGGGCTGACCGGCAAGCTGCCCGAGGCAGGCGCGCGGGTGCGCGTCGATTTCATGCGCTCGGGCGGCGGCGCCGAAGGCAATGTCGCGGCCGCCACGCTGGCGGCGATCGAGAAGCCGGGCCTCGCCGCGCGGCAGCCCGCGGCGATGTCGGGCGGGCGGGCCGCAGAGACGCTGGAACAGGCCGAGAAGCGCGTCACCGCCTGGCTGCAGCACAATGACCGCTGCGTGACCGAGGCCGACTACAAGGCGGTCGCGCTCGATCTCGACCTGGCGCGGGTCGAGGTGCTGCCGCGGTTCCGGCCCTACAACCTGACCGAGAACGTGCCGGGCGTGGTCTCGGTGCTGGCGCTGCCGGGCAAGGCCGCGATCGAGGCGCCGAACCCGCGCCCGGACCGCCGCCTGGTGGAGCGGGTGCGCAACCATCTGGAGCCGCGCCGCCCTCTGGGGACAGAACTGTTCGTGATCGCGCCGGACTACGTGAAGATGGGCGCGGCGGTGGCGGTCTCGGTGCGCGACGGCTTCGCCCCCGAGGAGGTGGCCAAGGCGGTGCGCGCCGCGCTCTACCTGTTCCTCTGGCCGCTGGCCGGGGGCGGGCGCGACGGCGCGGGCTGGCCGCTGGGCCAGGCGGTGTCGAACCTGGAGGTGGAGCTGATCGCCGCCCGCGTGCCGGGCGTCCTGTCGAGCGCGGGCGCCTCGGTCTTCGGCTACGGCCCGGCGGGCTTCGCGCCGGTCGCCAAGGACATCGCCAGCGGTGCCCAGCTGATCGGGCTGGAGCGCTGGCAGCTGCCCGAATGCCTGCAGATCGACGTCGCCATCGGCGCCGCCGCCGCGCCCGGCGCGATGGAGGACCGCACCGGCCTCGACGGCACGGGCGGGGAGGGCACGGCGGTGCCCGTCGTCCCGGAGGTCTGCTGATGAAGGACGCGCAGGGGCAGAGCTACTGGCAATGGTGCGCCGCGGCCGATTTCGAGCCGCTCGGGCCGTCGCTGCGCTGGGATGCGGCGGGCAACTGCCTGGCGCTGGTCTCCTCGCTGGGGCAGGCGCCCGCGGCCGCGCCGGCCGCCGCGGCGCGGGCGCTGGCGCAGACCCCGCCGGTCGCGATCGACGCCTTCGGCAGCTGGGCCCGGGTCGAGACCGGCGAAGAGGCCACGCGGCTGATCGTCGGCGGCGCCGCCGAGGAGGAGCACGAGCGCCTGGCCTTCCCGGCCGGGACGCTGATCCGCGACATGGCCCCGACCGCCGAGGGCTGGCTGGTGCTGGCCCTCGGCGGGACCGGCGGCGACCGCGTGCTGATCCACGACCTGACCGACCGTTTCGACGATGTCGCGCTGGCCGAGCCGGGCTTCGTCCCCGACCGGGTGAGCGCGGCGGAGGGCGCCATCTGGGTCGCCGACCGCGCTGCCCCGGCGTTGCGCCGACTGGCCGGGCGGCCGCTGCCGCGCCCGGTCGCGCGCCGCAACCGCGCGGACCATGTCTTCCAGCCGGAGCCGCTCGATCCCGATCCGCCGCGGCTGTTCTCGCCGGTGGCGCTCGACCTGTCGGAGACCGGCGAGGTGCTCGACGCGCAGGCGCTGCCCGACGGGCGGCTGGCGCTGCTCATCCTCGGGGCGGAGGATCAGAGCCTTCTGCGGCTGGTCGCGGCCGACGGTTCCGCGCTCGGCGATGCGGTGGCGCTCGGCGCGCTGCGCGGGGCGGCCTCGCTCGGGCTGCTGGATGCCGGGACGCTGGCGGTCCTGGTGCCGGGCGCGCGCGCCGCCGTCGCGGTGCCGCTGCCTGCAGAGGGCGAGGCCGAGCTGCCGGTCCTCGGGCTGCGGCTGCCGCTGCGCGACCATGACGGCGGCCGGTTCTGCCGCGGCGTGCCCGGCGCGGCGCTGCACTATCCCGCCGCGGCGGCCGGACGGCCGGTGGCGCGGCTGGTCGCGCTGTCGCGGCCGAGCTATGCGCGCGCCGGCCAGGCCCGCAGCCGCATCGCCGAGGCCGATACCGCCGGAACGGTCTGGCACCGGATCTACATCGAGGCGCATCTGCCCCAGGGCTGCGGCGTCACGCTGCGGCTCGCCGCCGGGGACGACCGCGCCGCGCTGGAACGGCTCGGCGCCGCGGAGATGGCGCTCCACCGTTTCGGCGCCACACCCGGCACGGCGGGGCCGCAGGGGGTCTGGCTCGATTTCGACAGCGAGAAGCCCTTCCTCGCCTCGGCCACCGGCATGCCGCGCCGCCGCGACCGCTGCGGCCTGTTCTCGGCGCTGGTGCAGAAATCCGAGGGGCCGGTCCGCCGCGTCGCGGGACGCTACCTGCGGGTGGATCTGGAATTCCACGGCTCCGGCCTGGCGACGCCGAAGCTGCATGCGCTGCGGGTCTGGGGGCCGCGCCGGTCCTGGCGCGACCGCTACCTGCCGGACTACCTGAGCGTCGAGGCCGGGCCGCAGGCCGAGGGCTCGAACTTCCTCGACCGCTATCTTGCGCTTTTCGAGGGGCTGCTGACCCCGCTCGAGGACCAGGTGGCGGCCAGCTGGCGGCTGACCCGGCCCGACGTGGCGCCCGCCGATGCGCTCGACTGGCTGGCGGGCTGGATCGGGGCCGAGCTGCCGGGCGCGCTGCCGCTGCCCGCCCGGCGCCACCTGCTGGCGAATACCGTCCAGCTCTGGCGCCGCCGCGGCACGCTGCCGGGGCTGCGCAAGATGCTGGAGATCGTCACCGAGGGCGGGGTGTCCCGCGGCGAGATCGTCGTGCTGGAGCACTACCACCTGCGCCGGACCTTCGCGACGATCCTCGGCGCCGACCTGTCGGATGCCGGGAACCCGCTGACCCCCTGGGCCGGGCGCAGCGGCAACAGCCATCTCGGCCCGACCTTCTTCCTGGGCGAGGAGGACGAGAAGGCCTTCTTCGCGCTCTTCCGGCCGAGCCTGCTGGACGATCCGCTGACCACCGCCGAGGAGCGCGCCGCCGCGCTCGAGGACCTGGCGGAGTTCTTCGACAGCCATGCCCACCGCATCACCGTGCTGATCCATGGCGGCATGGACGATGCGCGGCGCGCCCAGATCGCCCGGGTGCTCGACCGCGAGGTCCCCGCCCATGTCCATGCCGTCATCGCCGAGGGGCCGGGCAGCATGGTGCTAGGGATCTCCTCGCTCGTCGCCGTCGACAGCCGCCTCGCCCCGCCGCCTGCGCCCGGCGAGCTGACACTCGGCAGCGCGCAGCTCGGCCAGGCCTACCTGTCCGATCTGCCGTCCCTTGATCCGCGCTACGAAGGAGGTGCCTGATGGCCTCGTTTATCGCCGACCCAGTAACCGATGCGCTCGAGACGCGCCCGGCACCGGAGCGGACCTTTCCGCATGACGGCGCGCTGCTGACGCAGACCGACTTCCGCACCGAGCAGCTCTACCACCGGGCGCTGCTGTCGCGGCTGGCGCTGCACCTGCATGGCGCGGGCACCGTCGCCGGGCTCGACGTGCGCTACGTCCCCGCCGCCGGCGGGGCGGAGGTCGAGGTGGAGGTCGCGCCCGGCCTCGCCATCGACCGGCTCGGGCGCCTGATCGAGATCCCGACCCGCTCCTGCCTGCCGCTGGCGGCCTGGGTGGCACAGCAGGACGCCGAAGACGAGACCCGCGCCGCGCTGCAGGCCGGGCTGCGCGCGGCGGCGGGACCGCTGCCGGTGCATGCCGTGGCCGATGTCTATCTGGGCTACCATGCCTGCGCCCAGGTGCCCGAACCCGCCTTCGCCAGCGCCAATGCCGACACGATCGACGGCGTGCAGCCCTCGCGGATCCGCGACTACGGCAAGCTCGACCTGGTGGTCCGGCCCGCCGATGACGACCGCGCGCCGCAGAGCCTGGTGGCCAGCCAGATCCCCGACACGGTCCCGCCCGGCGACCTGCCCGCCGCGCTGCGCGACTACAAGCGCCTGACCGCCTGGGACGTCACCCGCTCGGACGGGGCGCCGGGGCGGTTCCGCATGGCCTCGGGCGGCACGCTGTCCGAGCACGTGCCGGGCACCGTCCAGGACGGCACCGAGATCTTCCTGGCCCGGCTCGCGATCCCGCTGGTGACCGGCGGCGGCGCGGGCCCGCGCTTCGACGGCACGATCGACCTGAGCCAGGCGCAGTTCGTGCCCGACCAGAGCATCCGCCCCTATTCCTATTCGGCCGAGGAAATCGCGCTCCTGGCCGCCGATCTGAGGAGATAGCGCCATGCCGACCTTGTCGCCGCAGGACCTTCGCCGCACCCTGATCGATCCCGGCCAGCTGCCGCCGGGCGCGGTGCTGGTCGACCAGCTGCGCGAGCGCACCCGCTGGTCCGAGGGCATGTTCGTCACCGCCCAGCATTTCAACCGCGACCAGTCCTACATGATCGCCCGCCAGGGCGACATGGGCCAGGCGATCGGCAAGGGCGTCGTCTCGGGGCTCGAGGTGCGCCCGGCACCGGGCGGCAGCTCGGGGCTTGCCGTCTCGCCGGGGCTCGGCATCGGCGGCGGCGGCGAGAGCATCGTGCTGCACCAGGAGATCACGATCCAGCTCGGCGACATCAGCCAGCAGAAGCAGCTGACCGCCGCCGCCGGGCTGGAAGAGAGCCTCAAGCTGGTCGCCGAGAGCCGCAGCGGGATCTTCGTGCTCTGCGCGGTGCCGGTGGAGTACTCCTCCAACCCGGTGGCCAACTACGCCACCAGCGCGGCCGGGCAGCGCAAGCTGGAGGACAGCGTGGTCAACGAGGCGGTGCTGTTCACGCTGGTGCCCTTCACGCTGAACACCGGCGGCGGCTCGCCCGAGATGCGGCGCGCCCGGGCCGCCCAGCGGGTCTTTTTCGACGGCAAGGGGCCCGATCTGCCGCCGACCAGCCTGCCGCTGGCGATGATGGAGCTCGACAGCAACGTGCTGGTCTGGCTCGACATGCACCTGGCGCGGCGCGATGCGGGCGCGGCGCGCGCGGATGCCTTCGGGCTGGGGGTCGTCGACACGGCGCGGGCGATCGCCCATCACCGCCAGTACGATGCGCTGATCGGCGAGATGATCGCCGGCAGTCCCGACATGGCCTTCGCCGCGTCCTCGCGCTTTTCCGTCCTGCCGGCGATGGGCCGGATGCCGACCGCCTGCGTCGCGCCGCGCCTGCCCGCGCCGGGGCTGGCGCCGGTGCTCAGCCAGAACTGGCTGCCGGCCTCAGTGCCGGTGGAGCTGGTGGCGCTGCCCGAGGACGAGATCGCCCAGCTGCTGGAGGAGAGCCTGACGCTGCCGCCACTCGATCTCGGCGCCTCGCGCGAGGCGCTGGAGCAGACGCCGGTCACTTTCATCGTGCCGGTCCCGCGCGAGGACTGGGCCGCGACGCCGACCGAGATCGCCCAGGCCGAGCTGACGCTCGCCCCTGCCGCGCCGCTGGGCGGCCGCGCGCAGAGCCCGGCGGCGCTGATCGACGCGCTGCTGGCGCAGGAGGAGGATGCGGATCTGATCGATCCGACCGTGAATGCCGAATGGCTGGCGCTGCTCTCGTCGCGCCAGACCCTTTGGTATGCGCGGCGGCGGCAGTTCCTGCGCACCGACGCGCTGGCCGGAGAGGCCTATGCCTACCAGGTCGCGCTGCCCGAGCTGCCGGACACCCCGGAGACGCCGGAAATCCCCGAGACGCCCGAGACCCCGGAGGCGCCGGCAACCGACGAGGCCGCCGCGGTCGAGCTGTCGCAGAGCGTCCTCGGCCAGGACAGCGCGGGGCTTTCGGACCTGCTGGCGCCCTGGGGGCTCGACATGCTGCATGGCCGGATCGCCCTGCCGGAGACGGCGGCGGAGATCGGCACGCTGGCGATGTACAACCGCGCGCTGCTGCACGCGGTCGCCGGCGGCAGTCCGCTGGCCGCCACCCATATCCTGACCGAGGCGGTCTCCCGCGGGCTTGACCGCGCGGCCGCCCAGCAGATCCTGCAGATCTATGCCCGGTCCAACCTGGCCGGCGGGCTGACGCGGGTCGAGGCGCTGCTGACCGGCGGGCCGGTCGAGATCGGCATCCCGCGCTTCGCGACCCGCACGCAGGAGGTCGCGGTGGCGGCGGGCCTGCAGCGGGCGCTCAATGGCGGCGTCGCGATGCGGGCCCCCGCAGAGGCGCTGCTTCCCGCCGCGGCGGCGGAGAGCGTCCAGCGGCTCCTGCGCATCCTCGAGCGGCCCGACGAGGAGGCCGCGGCGATCCTCGCGCGCGGCGGCGGCCCGGTGCTGCTGCGCGAGCCGCGCGATCCCCGTGAGCTCGGCCGCGTGCTGGAGATCAGCCGCGAGCTCGGGCTGCCGCTCAGCTACCGCTCGGCCGATCCCGCCGCCATCGAGACCCAGGCGCGGCGCGGGCTGGTCGTCTCCACCGGCCGCATGGCGGAGCTGCTGGAGCTCTTCTCCGGCGACCGCATCCCGGCCGCCGACCGGGTCCTGGCGCATATGGAGCGGATGACCGCCGCCCTGGGACTGGCCGCGGCCGACGCCCGGGCCGCGGCGCAGCGGTCGCTCGGACAGCTTCTGGGAGACCTCCAATGACGCTCCTGCTCAAGGATCCGCAGGGGATCCTGACATCCCTTCTGGCGCTCAGCCCGGCGCGGGCGCGGCAGGTCGCGGGCGACTGCGCGCTGCAGCGCCTGCGCTACACGACCGGGCGGACGATCACCCGCTCGGCGATGGCGGTCGAGCAGGGCTGGAGCGAGGCGCGGCTGGGCCTGGCCGGGCGCCGCCTGGCGCCGGGCATCGTCGCGGGGCTGGCCATCGGCGCGGTGAACGGCCGCGACGGCGAGCCGGAGGCGCCGGGCCTCTTCGAGCTGTCGCCGGGCCGCGCCATCACGCCGATGGGCCAGGACGTGATCCTGCGCCAGCCGCAGACGGTGCGGCTCGACGACCTGCCGCCGACCGGGTCGGTCGCGGACGAGGCCGGTCTGCCGCGCGGGCTCGTGGTGCTCGTCGCCGAACCGGTGGCGACCGAAGCCGAGGTGCTGCCGCCAGAGGCGAGCCCGCTCGGCGGCTTCGCCGATCCCTGTCCGCCGGATGCCGCCGCCGCGCCCTATATCGACATCGTCATCCGCGACGGGCTGCGGCTGAGCTGGACCTCGCTGGAGGACAGCCTGGCCGGCGGCGATCCCGCCTATGCCGCCAATGTCGCCGCCGAGGCGCTGCGCGCGATCGAGGCCGATCCGGCGCAGGAGCTGCCCTGGGCGGCCTTCGGCACCGGCCTCGCCATGATGTTCGTCGAGCCCGACGGCCGCATCGCCTGGGTCCATCACGCGGCGGTCGCGCGCCGCGGCGGGATGCTGCCCAACCTGCGGATCGACCCGTTCGACGCGCTGCGCCAGAGCCGCCTCGAGGGGCTGGTCGAGGAGACCGCCATCGCGACGCGCCGCGCGGGCTGGGACGGCGCGGCGGGCCATGCCTTCCTGCGCCACCTGCCGCCCGCCGGGCTGCTGCCGCGCAAGGCCTGGGACAGCGGCTCCTTCTTCCCGGCGACCTGGGGCCAGGCGCAGGCGCCGATCCCGGCCAGCCAGCTCGAGGCCGCGCTCGAGGCGGCGCGCAAGCTGGCGCCCTATGACACCTCGCGGGCGCGCGACCATGTCAAATGGCTGGTGCCGGTGCCGGACCATCTCTATGCCCCCGACCTGCTGGAACCGCCCGGCGAGCGGGGCTTCGCCGAAATCGAGGCGACGCTGCAGGGCCGCGTGGCCGACATGCGCGCCCCCCGCGAGGCGCTGCGGGCGATGGCGCCGCAGGTGCAGGGCGCGATCGGCGGATCGGGCGCGGTCACCGATTTCACCCTGTCCGGGGACGACCCTGTCAGCGGCGAGGCGGAATTCGCCACGGTCGATCCGCAGATGCCGGACCCCCATGGCGAGGACGCCGCCGAGGCGCTGGCGCGCGTGCATGGCGAGCTGCCCGAGACGCTCTTCACCGCGCCGCAGCGGGCGATGGTCGATCCCGCCGGGCTGGACGATCTTGCCGTGGACTATGGCATCACGCCCTTCGTCCGGCGGATGCGCGCCGCGCTGGATCTGGGCAATGACGTCGTCGATTTCGCCTTCAGCCAGGTCCAGGCGGAGATCTACCGGCTGCGCCAGATCATGCTCGACAACGAGGAGGCGACAAAGCTCGCCACCTTCCCGGTCCTCGCGGGCCTGGCCAAGGGCTCGAGCAACTACGCGCTCTCGCAGGGCCTGCGCGCCAGCTTCCTCGCCACCCGCACGGCGGCCGGAGACGGCACGGGCGGCGACGGCAGCGGCGGCGGCGTGATCGTCGAAGCCGCGGCGGAAACCGCTGAGACGGTGGCGGCCAATGTCAGGACCGCCTCGGACAGCTTCGCCCTGCGCAGCGCCGATGACGGCCTGACGATCGCGCTGCACGAGATGCGCTTGACCGGCGGCGTGCCCCGGGAGCTGGCGGCCGCGCCGGAGCCGAGCTTCGCCATCGCGCGGGAGACCGCCGTCACCGGCGGGCAGGTCACGCTGATCCCCGGCACGATCGAGTCCGCGCCGCTGCGCACCGGCGGGACCTCGGGGACGGACCTGCTGCGGGCGACCGCGATCACCGGCTTCACCGACACCCAGGCGACGCTCAGCTTCGGCAAGGCCATCTCCGTCGGCGACACCTACCTGTCGGGCAACACCACCCAGATCAAGACGCTGGTGGACGAGACCCGCGCCGGGCTGGTCGATGACGCGCTCCTGGCCGATGCCAAGTCGAAGCGGATCGGCATCACCCGCTCGGCCCCGCTGCCGGGCGAGATCCGCGAGGTGCGCACCGTCACCATCGCCGACCGGCTGAAGCGCAGCGCGTCGCTCAATGCCAAGGCCTCGGCGGTGCGGATCAAGGCCGACGTGATCCGCCGCATCCAGGGGCTGGAGATCTCGACCGCCGGGCTCGAAGTGCCGCTGACCTCGGCGCGCAACGCGGTGCTGCTGCCGCGGGCCAGCGTCCTCGGCGCCGCGCGTGCGGCGGGCTATGCGGAGGATGAGATCGACCAGATGACCTCGGGGTTCCGCCAGGTGCTGCAGGGCGTCGAGGATGATCGCAACTGGGAATTCGTCGTGCTGCCCGAGGCGGCCGTCACCTCCGGCACCGCCGGTCCCGAGCTGACGCGCCAGAGCCGCTTTGCCGCCCAGCTGCGCGCCCGTCCCGCGCCGATCGACCTGCCGGTGCTCGCCGCGCTGGTCCTTGCCAAGCAGCTCGATCCCGATCCGGTCGCGACCGGCGGCCAGGACAGCGAGGGCGACGACGAGAGCGCCTATCTGCAATCGGCAATCAACACGTTGGAGAATGTCGTCTCCTTCCTGCGCGTGGTCGAGGCGCGGATCGGCGCGGTCGCGGCGGTGGTCGACAGCGTCGAGGCCGCGATCCCGGGCTTCGCCGCCATCCAGACCCGCTGGGAAGAGGCGCTTGCCATCGCCGACCAGGATCTCGACGAGGCGCGGCACGACCTGCGCGTCGCGCTCAGCCTGATCGCCGAGGAGAACGCGCGGCTCGATGCGCTGGAGGCCGAGCGGGCGCGGATCCTCGCCGAGAGCGTCAAGTACGTCGCCTACGCCCGGCCGCGCGTCCTGCGCGCCCATCGCCAGGGCGACACGCTGGGCCTGCGCCTGCCGGGCGCCTTCGAGGACCCGCTGCCCTCCAGCCTGCGGCAGCCCGCCGACGTGCCGCGCGAACTGGCCGAGATGCTGGCGGTGCTGCGCGAGATGCCGATCGGCTGGTTCACCGCCTCGCCGGAACTCGCCGCCGAGTTCCGCTATCCCTACTATCTCGACCATCTCTACTCGAACCTGCGGATGCGCGCCTATTCCAAGTACAGCGTGATGCAGGGCCGCGCGCGCAGCGAGACCGGGCGCGGCCGGGCGGCCTCGCCGGCCTATGCGGCGATGTCCTCGGTGCTGACCGGCTATCGCGGGATGATGCTCAACATGCTCAAGGCCCGCAGCGCGCTCGATCTCGACGCGCTGTCCAGGGCGAGCTGGGCGGACCGCCGCCGCCGTGCCCTGGCCGACCTGTCGCTGAACGACATCATCGAGGCGGGCGAGCAGCCGAAGGTCGCGAAGCTGGCGCTGGAAGAAGTCGGCCAGATCGAGCGGGTGATCGCGGCCGAGACCGAGCTCTTCCGCCAGGTGCCGCCGGCCCTGCGGCTGATCTGGGCGCAGCACCTGTCGGTCTTCGACGCCAAGGTCTCGCTGGCCTCGCTGGTCCGGCTGCCCAGCTGGGACCGGATCGACTGGGAGCTGCGCAAGAAGCTGATCCGCCTCAACGACTGGCTTTTCGGCCGGATGGACAGCGGCGTCGCCGAGGCGCAGGCGCTGATGTCGGATCTGGTGCGGGTGGCGGTCCTGCTGGCCTCGCACGCGCCGGTGGCCGAGATCGTGACCGCGCGGCTGGAGCGCGACCAGGCGGTCGGCAAGGGCGCGGCGATCGACCTGGTGATCCGCCGCGGCACGCCGGTGATCGGCATGCAGGTCGCCGTGCTCGAGGCCGGCGCCGTGCAGGCGCGGGGCGTCGTGCGCGACCTCTCCGGCACGATGGCCAAGGTGGAGATGATCGAGGTCGCGGCCGGTGTCACCCGGGTGACGAGCGTGCATGAATTCGCCGTCTTCGATCCCGCCGCCCGGTCAAAGGTCGGCGTCTGATGGGCGCGCCGGGCCGGATCCGCGTCGGCCGACTGGCGGTCCGCGCGCCCGGCCGAGACGCGGTGCCGGGGTTCCGCGCGGATCTGGAGGATGCGTTCCGCACCCTCACGCTGCCCCATGAAGAGGCCGGCGGGCTCCTGGTGGTGCGCCGCCTCGATCTCGGCCGGGTGCCGCGCGGCATCTCCCGCCAGGCGCTGTCCCAGCTCGTCGCCCGCCGCCTCTGCGAGGCCGGGCTCCTGCGCGTGCCGCCGGGGCGGGCGCTGCCCGGGGCCGCGGCCGAGACGGCCGGGGCGGTGCTTTTCGCCGACCAGGTCACGGCAGCGGCGGCGGCGCTCGGGGCCCTCTGCGCGGACCGGCCGTTCAGCTGGCCGCTGCGCCGCGCCTTTCCCGGCGCCGTCGAAGGCGGCCGGGCGGAACGCGCGGCGGCGGTCTTCGCCGCGCTCGCGGCGCGCGCGGGCCCGCAGGCCGCGGGGCGCCTCGCCGATCTGCCGGGCGGTCCCGAGCTGCTCCTGGAAAGCCTCGAGATGGCCGGCCCCGCCGCCCTCGGGCGGATCCTCGCCGCCTGCGCGGGAGAGGAGGCGCGGCGGGCGGTCGAGGCGGCTGCCATGGACCGCTTCCGGCCGCGGGCGGCGGCGCCGTCCAGCCTCCCGCCCGGGCGGGCGCTACCGTCTGCTGCCGCCCCCGTTCCCGAGCCGGCGGCGATCCTGCCTGCCTGGGCGGAGGCGCTGGTCCTGCCGCTCCTGCGCGGCGCGGCGCAACCCGGCGGCATCGAGCTGGCTGCCGCGGCGCTGCGGCTGCGGGCGGCGAACATGCCGCTGCCGATGATCGCCGCGGCGCTCCGGCAGATCCCGGATCTGGCGGCCCGGCGACGGCGCGGCCGCGCATCGACACGGCCCGGGGCCGCTGCCAAGCCAGCGCCGGGCGCTCCCCGGTCGCAGGGCACGGCAGGGGCGGCCGTCCCCGAGGTAGCCCGGACGGACCCGGGCCGCGCGGCGGTGCCGGACCGGGCGGAGCTCCTGCCCGGCCCGGTCTTCGACGGCGAGGAGAGCCCGGTCGCCGGCCTGTGGCTCCTGCTCGCGGCGATGCGGCTCGCGGGGCTCGAGCGGGCCGAGGCGGCGGGCGTGCCGCTCTGCCTGCCGGTCCTGCGCGGCTTCGCCGCCCGGCTGGGGCTCGGCGAGGGCGATCCCTCGACGGCGGCGATCGGCACCGGCGACTGGGATCCGCCGGCAGAGCCCGCGCTTGGCAGGAGCTGGGGGCCGGATCCGCGGCTTCTGCCGGCCTGGCGGGGCTGGGGCCTCGCGCCGGGCGGGCCGGGCTGGCGGCGCCTCTGCCTGCGCGGCTTCGCCGTCGGCGCGCTCCGCCCGGGCACGCTGCGCCGCCATGGCGGGCCGGGGCTGCGCCGCGCCGGGCCGGTCCGCGGTTCGGCAGTCACAGGGGCGATGCTCTCGGCGCAATGCGCAGTCTCGGCGGCGACCGGGATGGGCTGGCGCCCGCTCGCGCGGCTGCCCGGCCGCATCTGCGTCACCCCCACCCATGTCGATGTCACCTATGATGCCCGCGACCTGCGGCTGCCGGTGCGCCTCGCGGGGTTCGACCTCAATCCCGGCTGGGTGCCCTGGCTCGGCCGGGTGGTGAGCTTCCACTACGACTACAGCCAGCTGCGCGACCACGACCGGGCGGGCGGCGCGGGGCGGCGGCCATGACCGAGGCGCTGCCGATCCCCGCGGCGCCGCGGCTCTGCGATGCGGTCGCCGAGGGCCTGGCGGCCCTGCTGCCCGCGGCCGGACGGCCCGGGGCGGCGCGGCCGGGGACGCTGCTGCATGCCGCCGTCGCGCGCCCCGCCCGGGAGGACCGGGCGCTGATGGCACTGGCGCGTTCGGCGGATCTGGGGCTCGAGGACCTGCTTGCCGTCGCGCTGGCCGAGGCGGTGGAGCGCGATCCCGCCATCGGCCAGGCGCTGCGCAGCCTGCAGGGCGAGGGGTTCGGACCGTGGCCGAGCATCGGCGCGCTGGCGCGGCTGGCCGCGGCCTGCGGGCTGGAACGGGAGGGGACGGGCGCCTTCGCGGCACGCGCCTTCGCGCTCGGCCTCGTCGTGCCGGGCCATGACGGCTGCGTGCCGCAGGCCGAGCGGACCTTCCGCCTGTCGGAGGCGATGGCGCTGGCGATGGACCTGGCGCCTGAGCGGCCCGCGATCCTCGCCGCGACCGGGCTGCCCGATGGCTGGCGCGCGGCGGCGGCGGAGATCCTCGCGCATCTGGGGACCGGGCCGCTCTGCCTGTCGCTGCGCCAGGGCGAGCGCGCCGACCGCCGCCTCTTCGCCGCCGCGCTAGCCGAGGCGGCCGGGCGCCGCGCGGTGCAGCTGCCCGGCGCGCCGGGGCCGGGGACCGGGGCGGCGGCCGGGCTGGCAGGCTGGCTGCCGGTGCAGGAGCTCGCGACCGAGGCGGGACGGCGGGCGCGGCTGGCGCCGCTTCCCGGCTATCACGGCCCGCGCATCGTGCTGGCCGGGCGCGAGGGCGGGATCGAGGCCGAGGGGCTCGACGTGATCGACCTCGACCTGCCCGGCGTGGCGCCGCAGACCCGCGCGGCGCTCTGGCGCGCCGCGCTGCCCGGCACGGCCTTGCCCGCGGCGCTGCCGCATCTGCGCTTCGGGCCGGACCGGATCCGGGCGATCGCGGCGCGCGCGCGGGCCGGGCAGGGGCTGCGCGCGGCGATGGGGGCGGAGCTGCGCGCCGACATGGAGCCGCATGCCACGCTGGTACCGCATGACGTCGGCGATGCCGATTTCGCCGCCGAGGAGGCGCTGCGCGCCGAGTTCGACCTGCTCTGCGCCCGCTGCCGCCCGGATATCCGCGCCGCCCCCTCGCCGCACCGCATGCCGGGGGTGCGGGCGCTTCTTTCGGGGCCGTCGGGCACCGGCAAGACCCATGCCTGCGCCTGGCTGGCGACCCGCCTCGGCCTGCCGCTCTTCAAGCTCGACCTCTCGGCCGTGGTGTCGAAATACATCGGCGAGACCGAGGAGAACCTGTCGCGCATCCTCGACCGCGCCGAGACCGCCGACTGCGTCCTGCTGATGGACGAGGCCGACAGCCTGTTCGGCGCCAGGACCGAGACGAAGGACAGCTCGGACCGCTTCGCCAACAACCAGACCAACTACCTGCTCAGCCGGATCGAGGCCTTCGACGGGATCGTGGTGATGACCACGAATGGCCGCGACCGCTTCGACGAGGCCTTCGCGCGGCGGCTCGACCAGATCATCGAGGTGCCGCTGCCCGCCGCGCGCGAGCGCCGCCAGATCTGGCGGATGTGCCTGGGCGCGGGACACGGGCTGAGCGCGGCCGAGATCAACCGCCTGGCGGCGATGGTGGATCTGCCCGGCGGCCATATCCGCAACATCGTGCGCACCGCCGAGGTGCTGGCGCTCGACGCCGGCCGGGGCCTCGGCATGGCCGATATCCGCACCGGCATCGCGCAGGAATTCCGCAAGATCGGGCGCAGCGTGACGGGGGCAGTGGCAGGGCTATGAACGACATCCGCATCCCCCAGACGCTGGTGCTGCCGCCGGATACCGCCTTTGCCGCGATCGCCCGGACCCTGGAAGAGCTGGGCTTCACCCAGGCCGAGACCGGCACCGTGACCGCGCCGATCGTCGCCGGCGAGCCCGAGATCGCCAACTGGACCTGGTACGGCACGCTGCCGGTGATCCAGTACAGCTTCAACCCGGTCGTGCGGCTGCGCCTTCTGGAGGTCGCCACCGTGCCGCCGGAGCTGCGCGGCCGGATCGCCCGGGCGCTGCAGGCGCTCAGCCCCGCCGACGTCTCCGCGGCGCTGCGCGAAAGCGACGACCGGCGCTGCCTCTTCGGCGTCTGGGCGGCGGTCGAGACCGAGCGCATCGACCTGATCCGCGATGTCGAACGGGTGCGCGACGGCGCCTCGGGGCTCCTGCGCGAGGAGGTCGACCTGGCGCTCCTGCGGCTGGGCGACCTGGCCACCGCGCGCTACGAGATGCTGGCGACCGGGCGGGCGCTGTCGGAGGCGGTGCTGGAGCTGGTCAACGCGATGGCGGATCCCGCGCTGCGCGCCCGGCTGGCCCCGACCGAGGAGGACTGCGCCGCCGCCTTCCATGCCAGCATCGTGCCCGAGCTCTGGGAGGCGGTGCGCCAGGGCGGGCTGCCCGGGCGCTATCCGCGGCTGGAGCCGGTCGCGGCGGATGCGCTGATCGCCGCGCCGGCCGGCGCCTTCCGCTGGTCGAACGAGCTGAGCGACGGCTTTCCCGGCGGCTACCGCAAGATCGCGGGCTGGATGGATCCGGGCCGCATCTGGCTGGCCTGGCGCGGGACCGAACCGGATGGCGGCACGCGCCTGATGGACGGCCTGGTCTTCCTCGGCGAGCGGTGGGTCTGGATGCCCAAGGTCTTCCGCCTGGTCGAGCCCCTCATCCTGCGCCTGCCCCTGTCCGAGGGGCAGGTGCGGCACTGAGCGGGGGCGGGGATGCGGACCGCGGAAAAGCGCGCCGCGCCGGTCTCCGGCACGGAGGCCGGGCAGGGCGCGGTGGCCGCGCCGCAGGCGGCCCCGCCGCGCCCCGGCCTGCCGGTCAGCCTTTCCGGCACGCTGGGCGAGCAGACCGCGCCCGATCCCCTGGCGATGCGCGACGCGGCCGCGGCCGGGCGGGCGGCGCGCGACGCCCTGTCCGGCGAAACCGAAGAGGCCGAGGCGCCCGCCGCGCCCGAAGGCGGGGCGGCCGGGGCGGCCGATGGCGGCGGCGCGGGCGGCGGAGACGGCGCCGGCGCGGCCGCGGAAGAGGGCGCAGAGGAGGCCACCGAGGGCGGGGAGGCCGCCGCGGAGGAAGGCGCGCAGCAGGCCGGCGGCGGCTCCGAAGGCGGGCAGGAGGGCGGCGGGCGCGGCGGCGGGGGCGCCCAGCAGGCCTTCCGCCCGGTGGCGCCGCCGCCGCTTCCGCCGGTGCCGGCGCCCGACCTGAACGCCATCGTCACGCCGGTCGTGCCGGGACCGCCCGCCAGCGCGCTGCGCAAGCGCGACAAGGTTCTGCAATCGACCGGGCTGACCCCCGAGGCGCATCACGCCAATATCCAGCAGGGTCTCAACCGCGTGGCCGACCGGGCCCGCGAGGCGCAGCGGCTGGTGGTCCACGAGACCGGCGGGCTGTCCTTCCACACCCGCGGCCAGATCGAGGCGATGGCCGACCGCGTGCCGGGGCTCGTGGGCAGCGCGCTCGCCCGGGTCGAGGCCGCGCGGGTCTCGGTCCTGGCGGCGCTGAGGGCGGAGATCACCGAGCAGCAGGTCAAGATCATCCAGCACCGCGACGTGGCGGTGGGCACGATGGAGGAGGTCGCGGTCGAGACCGACGTGACCATCCAGGACCGGCTGTTCCGCGACGCGCCGCAGGTGCTCGATGACGCCCGCACGGCGATGGACGCGGCGATGGAAGTGCATGCCGCGACCGCGGCAGAGCGCATCGCCGCGCTGCCCTCGGCGATCCAGCCTCAGATGATCGAGACCGGGCTGGAAAGCGCGGCGCCCGAGGAGAGCGAGGGCGAGGGCGAGGGCGAGGGCGGCGGAGAGGGCGAGGGCGAGGGCACCGATTTCAGGACCTTCGAGGCGGCCGGTGCGGCGCTGTCCTCGGAGCTGATGCAGGACTATCCGGACAACCGCCTGTCCCAGTTCGGGAACATGCAGTGCAATGCCGCGCTCGGTCCGCTGACCGAACAGCACCGCACGGCCTATGTCGAGGCCAACCAGGAGACGCGGGACAACCTGACCAGCCGGGAGAACCTGGCGCGGCTCTATGACATGACCTTCGGGCTGGCCGCGCCGACGATGGCCGCCGAGGAGGAGGACGAAGAGGAATTCCTGCCCCATCTCGAGACCAATGTGCGTTTCGAAGCCTGGCAGATGGACGAGGCCAAGCTGGCGATCGTCAACCAGCTCGAGGGCAAGTACCGCCATCTCGAACGCGAGAGGCTGAACCCCGCCAGCGAGAAGGGCATCGTCCACGGCATCAACAAGGGGCTGCGCGAGGCCGGGGAGCAGATCGAGAAGGGGCTCCGCGACCAGGCCCGGCAGGTGGAGGCGGCGCTGGACTCCGGCCTGGCCGGGCTGGTGGCGCAGTATCCCGGCCTGGTGGAGCGGCTGCGCCCGCTGGTGGCCGAGGGCAAGTTTTTGGACTCGGTCGACCTGCTGGAGCGCTTCGCCCAGGCCGAGGAGAGCCTCGCCAAGCTGCGCGACGGCCAGATCGCCTCGGTCGCGCAGCAGGCCGCCGAGGCGCTGGCCGGGGCGCAGGAGGGGTTCCGCCAGCAGGCCGCCCAGATCGCCAAATCCGCCAGCCAGGGCGTCCAGACCCTGCGCGACGCCGAGATGCTGGTCCGCTACGACGTCATCCGCACCGGCATCGCCTATACCGGCGTCTGGGACGAGGGCATGGACGACTGCCTGCCCGCGGTCCGCGAGCATGCCGCCGAGGTCTCGGAACGGCTGCTCGGTCCGAATACCGACAAGGACCAGCGCTTCAGCAATATCGAGATGGCGGTCGTCAACTATCTCAACACCGTCATCGGCGGCGAGTGGAACGGCTATCTCTCGCGGGTCAACGGCATGTCCGAGCAGCTCGGCGGCGCGGCGTCCGAGGCGGAGGGATCCTACCTGACCGACGGGGCGGGGAAGGTCTTCCACCAGATCCGCACCGGCGCGGCAGGCGATGCGCTGACCCGCGGCAACCGGGTCTACCGCGCCCTGCCGGAGCAGTATGGCGGCGGGGAGATCGCGCTCGGCATGGCGCTGTCGCCGGCGGTGATGCTCTACGAGCTCTACCGGACCGATCCCGACGAGGACGAGGTGGTCATGGCGCTGAGCACGCCCTGGCCCGGTCCGCTCGCGGCCGAGGAGGCCTGGGCCGAGAGGAACAGCCGCGGCGGGACGCCGCTGCAGGACCTGATCCGCGACAGGATGGACGAGGACGAGCGCGACGACGTCCTCGCGCTGTTCTCGACCAGCGCCTCGGAGCGTTCGGAGGGCAAGCAGAACCTGATCAACGAGGCGGGCTGGTTCGACGGGCTGGACGACGACGCGGTCGAGGCGCTCAGCGCCAGCCTGACCGCCGACGAGGTCTCGGCCGAGGTGATGTCGCCCGAAGAGCGCGAGGAGCTGGGCCAGAGCCTGCGCGACCGGCTGGACGGGCCGAAGGCGGATATCGCCACCGCCTATGTCAACGGCCAGCCCGAGCGCGCCCTGGCGCTGCGGATGGAGCAGCATTTCAGCGCGCTGCGCTCGAAGAGCCAGCAGGAGCAGCTCGCCGCGGGCGAGGGCATGGAGACGCTGATCCGCCAGGAATTCCAGCGCGCCGGCATGACCCATGTGCCGCCCGCCCTGATGCAGGCGATGCAGGATGCGGCGGTGATGGAATTCGCCCAGATCGCCGAGCGCCCGCCCGGCACGCGCGAGACGATCCGCCGGGACGGGCCGGCCCCGCGCGAGGAGGGCCGGCCCTCGCTTTCGCCGGGGCAGCTGCCGCAGCCGGAACCGGCCCCGCCCTCGGACAGGGAGGCGGCCGCCCCGGCGGCCGGAGCGACGGCGCCGGAGCCTGCCGCGGATGCCGCGGCCCCCGCGGCGGCGGAACCGGAGCCCGCCCCCGCCGAACCGCCCGCCCCGCCGGAGACCGACGAGGCCCGCCAGGCGCGCGAGGCGGAGATCCGCCGCGAAGAGACCCGCGACGCGGAAGAGCGCGCCGAGCGGGCGGCCGATCTCGATGCCGCGCGCAGCAGCGTCGTCGACTATCTCAACCGCCCGCGCGAATTCCGCACCCGCCGCCATGACGCCTATCTGGAGGACCAGGTCGAGGCGCGGCCCGAGGTCGCCTACCGCTCGGGCGAGGAGCCGCAGGCGCGCAGCTACGACCCCGAGACGGGCGTCTACCGCGTGTCGCCCGCGCAGTCGGTGGCCGATTACAACCGCGCCATCATCATGCATGGCGCGACCTCGAACGAGGCGCGCGCACTCCGGGCGGCGGCGACCTACAACCGCGTCTCCCGCTCGGGCTACTCGCTGTCGGTCAACGAGACGAACCAGCTCAACGAAGATTTCTCCGACACCAAGTACGCCCAGATGCGCGTGCGCTGGCTGCGCGCCAGCCCGCGCCAGCGCGCCCAGATGGCCGATGACTGGGCCGACGCGCAGCGCGAGCACGAGGAGTTCCTGCGCCTGACCGCGGGCCATATGGGCATCGAGACCGAGGGGATGGAACCGGCGGCGATCCAGGCCCGCCTCGGCCAGCGGCTCGGGCGGCAATTCGCCCGCGAGGGGCAGGAGTTCTACGAGGCCGGCCGGCAGATCGTCGGCGACGGCCGCATCTCCATCGATACCGGCATGGCGCTGGCCGCCGATGGCGGCGGCACCAACGAGGCGCTGGTGCAGAACGTGCTGGGCGGCCGCAGCCGCTGGGAGCTGGACCAGCAGCGCCGGGACGCCAACGGCAATCCGATGGGCGAGACCCATGGCCAGTACGCCCGCCGCGTCGCCGCCAGCGAGCTGTCCGGCGACGACTGGATGGATGCCGAGCTGTCGCTCGAGGGCGATCCCGAGGACGCGATGGACCACGAGGCGCTGGCGCAGATGCGCTACCGCCAGCAGCGCGAGGAGGGCACCGGCTTCATCGCCGAGCACACGATGGAGGGCACGCCCGAGGCCGCCATGCTCGACGGCGACCGGGCGGCGCTCGACGCGCGGATGGAGGAGGCGGCGCGGGCCGGGCTGGCGGAGGCGCAGGAGAAGGGGCTGGTGCCCGACGGCCGCACCCTGCCGCAGCCGCTGCGCCTGCCCAATGGCGACTGGCACCCCGATGTCCGCCGCTTCGGCATGCGCGGCGACGGCACCCTGCGCGGCGAGGGACCGCCGATGTCGACCCTGGCGGACCGGGTGAAGACCACGGCCGGGCTCTACCAGACCGAGATCAACCGCCAGGAAAGCATCCTGACCGGCGCCATCACCGCGCTGGCGGTGATCGTTTCGGTGGCGCTGCTCTTCATCCCGGGGGTCAACCTGGTCGCGGCGGGGATCCTGACCGCGCTGATCTCGGGGGCGGCGACGATCACCGTCAAGGCGGGCATGCGCGGCGGCCGCTACGGCTGGGAGGAGATGGCCGTCGACATCGCCTCCACCGCGGTCGAGGCGGCGACGGCCGGGATCGGCGGCGCGCTCGGCAAGGGGGCGAGTGCGGCGCGCGCGGTGCAGGCCGGGCAGAAGGCCGAGCAGCTGGGACGGGTCGCCCGGATCGGCGCGGCGATGCACAACCGCTTCGGCAAGGCCGCCGCGCCGATCATCCAGGAGGCGATCACCTCGGGCGCGAGCAGTGCGGCCAATGCGGCGATGAACGACAAGCTCTGGGATGACGGGCTGGCGGCGGGCTTCGGCAATGTCGGGCTGCAGGGGCTGAAGGGGGCGGGCTCGGCGGCGCTGAATGCCGGCATCTCGGCGCGGCTGACCAGCGGCCTCACGGGACGGCTGAACCCGGATATCCGCGACCCCGCGAAGCTCGGCCGGCTGAACCGGCTGGGCCGGTCGCTGGGGCCGGGCGGGCGCGAGCTGATGACCGACCTGGTCGCGGGGCTGGGCGGCACGATGAGCTCGGAAGGCTTCGGCATCCTCTTCGAGCTGGCCGAGGGCAAGTTCAAGGGCGGCTGGAAGGAGGCGGCAGAGCGCTTCGGCAAGGCGGGGCTGAAGGAGATCGCCTCGACCACCTCCAAGGCCGCGGCCAAGAACGTGTTCCGCCAGCGCTACCAGGCGGAGGCGCGCCGGATCGCCGGATCGGGCCGCGACCCCACGCCGGGCGAGGTGCAGATGCTGCGCTGGCTGGGACAGAATGCGGGCCTGGTGGAGACCCATGTCTCCAGCGAGAGCCTGGCCCGCGACATGGCCGCCGTGCGCAGCCGCATCCCCGACATGCCCGGCACGCTGCGCGGGCAGCTCGAGGGGATGGACCCTGCCTCGGCGCGGCAGCTCATCGACATGATGGATAGCGGCCAGCTGGGCACGCGCGACCAGCGCCGCGCCTTCGTGCAGGATCTGGCGCAGAAGATGCCGGGGCTCGATCCCGATGCCTTCGACCGGGTGCTGCTCGACGCCAACGCCGCCCACGCCCCGGCGCGGCGCGCCCGCAAGACGGAGATCCGCGCGGCGCGGCGCGAGCTGCTGGCCGGTCTCGACGCCCCGGTCGCCGCGGCGCTGAAGGACATGCCGGCCGACGAGCTTGCCGGCCTGTCGGGGACCGCCCGGAGGCAGATCGCCGGGGCGGTGGCCGCGGGCGAGGGGGGCGATGCGCTGCGCGACCGGCTGCGCGGCCTGCTGCCCGGCGACCGGATGCGCGCCGACCGGGTCTTCGCGCAGATGAGCGGCGCGGCCGAGCTGGTCCGCAAGATGGATATCGAGACCGCCCGGATCCGCGACGGCCTGGCCCTGGTCGCGCCCGAGGGGCTGCGCGCCGCGATCCGCGCCCTGCCGCCCGCCGCCCTGCGCGATCTCGACGCCGCGATGGCCGATGGCGGTCCCGCGGCGGTCGGCCATGCCGCGCGGCTCCTGGCCGGGGCGGGCGCCGAGGGCACGCCGGAGGCGCTCCGCCCGCTCGCCGCGCGCCTGGCCGCGCGCCGCGACACCGATGCCGCCCGCTTCGCCCATCTCGACAACGTGCCCGAGGGGCATCGCCGGGCGATGAGCCAGCTGCCCCAGGACGTGCTTATGGAGATCCGGGTGGCGCAGCAGGCGCGCCGCCCGCTCTCGCCCGCGCGGATCGAGGAGATCCTGGCCGGGATCCGCGCCACGCGTCCGGGCGCCGACCTTGCCGGGCTGCGCGCGGCGATCGACGCGACCCAGCGGACGCCGCATGGCCGCCCCGGCTTCCGCGAGGCGCTGGCGCAGAAGCGGGCGATGCTGTCGATGATCCCCTGGGGGCTCAAGCGCGAGGTGCTGAAGACCCCCGTCCTGACCCTGCCGGAAAGCGCCTTCCTGGCTTATGTCCGCGGCAGCGGGAACGAGAATGCGGTGACGCTGGTGGTCAATGGCGAGCCGGTGATCCTGATGCGCCAGGGCGGCGACCTGCGGGCCCTGGCCGAGGAGGGCATCCACGCGCTGCAGGTGAAGGACCCGGAGTTCCGCGACCGGGCCGCGGCGCTCGAGGAGGCGCAGCTGGCGCGCTGGGACGACCTGCCGCTCGACCGCAAGATCGAGACCTACCGCCACAAGATGGATATCGAGATCGATGCCCAGCGGCGGATCATCGCCCGGCTGGACCGGCAGGCGGCGCTGTCGCGCTGGCCGAAGGCGCGGGAGCGGGCGCGGATCCAGCTTGCCGCGGCCGAGCAGGCGCTGGCCTCGCTCCAGACCCGCCGCGGCCGTGCCGATGCCGTACCCGAGGCCGATCTGCGCCGCATGCTGGCCGGAGAGATCGCGCCGCCTGCCTGGCTGGCCCAGCCCGCGCGGCTCTTCAACAAGGACTTCCAGCCGCCGGAGCTGCACAAGGCGACCGAGGGCGTCAGCCGCGCCCTGCGCGATCTCGGCAATGCCACGCCGGAAGGACAGCGCGGCGCGCTCTCGCGGCTGGTCGAGTTCATGCACGGGGCGCTGCCGCAGGCCGATCTGGAAGCCGCGCTGAAGGACACGCTGAAGGCGCGGGCCGATCCGGAAAATGCCGGTCTGCCGGTCGAGACGCTGCTGATGGTGCGGCTCCTCGAAGGGGCGGGGGCCGGGGCGGATCTGCAGGATTTCGACAAGCTGCGGCAGCGCCTGCTCGACACCGTCCTGCCGAAATCCGCCACCGATGCCGACCGCGCAGTGGTCCGGCGCATCCTCGACAACACGCTGGAGATCCGGCCCGCCGAGGGCGACCTGGCCTATGCCAAGCTGGCGCTGCTGACCCAGCTCTCGACCATGGCGCGGGGCTTTCCCGGCAAGAGCGACCTCTTGCAGCGCATGGCCGAGCTCTCCGATCCGGCGAGCCCGGTCTATGACAAGGTCCGCGGCGATCCCGCCTTCCCGCAGCTGCTGGCGCAGATGCTGCGCAGCCAGACCGGGCGCGAGACCAACCTGCGTGCCAAGGGCGCGCCGGCGCTGTCGCTCGGCACCACCACGCAGGCGCTCGGCGACAGCCTGTCCCGGCTGGCCGCGCTCGATCTCGACGTGGGCCTCCTGGCCCGGGCGGCGGAAGTGGCCAACGGCATCCGCGAGCATGGCCAGAACCCCGCCGGGCTCGACGACCTGCATGCGATCCTGGCGCATAATGCCGAACATCCCGGCCGCCAGCTGGATGTCGGCGCCATGCTCGGCATCGTCCAGGGCTATCCGCCCAACCGGCGCAACGACATGCTGGGGCGGCTCGCCGACCTGGTGCGCGGCTACGACACGATGCAGGTCGGCGAGGGAGACGCGCTGCGCCGCGTCACGGCGCGGCAGGTCAACGACTACATGCAGGCCGCGCTGAAGGACCCGAGATTCCGCGACAGCCTGATGACGCTGGCCCTGCGAAGCGGCGGCGACAGCGGGCTGAAGCCCGCGGAGGTCGTCGCCCTGCTCGACCAGGCCACGATCGGCCAGCGCCCGCAGGAGGATTTCGAGACGCGGATGGCCAAGGCCTTCACCGACGGCGATCCGGGCGATCTGGCCGCGAAGGCGCTGTTCGCGAGCCTGCAGGAAGGCGCGTCCAGCCCGGCGAAGCAGTTCGCCGGCGGGCTGGTGCTGAAATCCGAGGCCGATGCCCGCGCCATCATCCAGCGGATGGACGTGCTGACCCATGCCGCGATCTTCTCGGTCCTCGGCGCCGAGCGGATGCCGTCCTCCTTCTCGCTCTTCGTCGGCGATTTCCTCAAGTCGATCCGCAGCGACTATGACGCCGCCTCGAGCCCGAATGCCCGCGGCAAGGTCATCGAGGAGGGGCTGCGCCAGTTCGTGCGCGGCGCGATCGCCGACACTGTCGAGTCGATGATGCGCTCGGAGGCGCCGCTCGGCCGGATCATGGGAGAGATGTCGCCGCTCGGCCGCCAGGCGCTGATGGGGCTGGTGCTGCGCGGCGAGATCCGCGACCAGACCAATCCCGCGGGCCTGCCGCGCCTTGCCGATCTGCCCGTCGAGGTGCGCGCCGAGGTCGAGCGCGCCAAGCTGCTGCTGCTGCAGATCGAGCTGGGCGTGGCCGAGGCCTTCGGCGACAGCATCGCCCCCGAAACCGTGATGGCGGCGATCAACCGCGGCATCCTCAACCTCGCCACCACCGAGAAGGGCTCGCTGATGGAGGCGCAGGTCGAGAACATCCTGTCTCTGGGCGGGCGGCTGGGGCCCGCCGACACGCCGGATGCCGCCGCCGTCCGCAAGGTCTTCGACACGTTCGAGCGCCGCGGCGTCTCCGATCCGGTCGAGCCGGAGGCCGACGGCACCGTGCTGCGCACCGGCGACACCTATGCCGACGGCAAGAAGCTCGGCCGGGCGGAATTCGTCAGCGACGACCAGGAGCCGCGCCGCGGCGACCCGCGCTTCGTGCCGCGCTCAGCCGACCATGTGGCGCGGATCGGGGAGGGGGCGGAGGACCTGCCGCCGCAGCTCCGGCGCGGGCGCGAATACGCGCTCGATTCCAAGAACGGCGAGGGCGCCTTCACCGACGACCAGTTCCGCCGCTATGTCGTCGAGATGTTCAAGTCGATGGCGGCGGGCGACGTGGCCGGGGGCTCGATCTTCGGGCCGGGCAAGCTGAAGGGGCTGATCTACATCTCCAACAGCGACGCCAACATGGTCGAGGCCCGGGAGAAGGCACAGAAGATCCTGCGCCAGATGTTCCGCGAGATCCATGACGACCATGGCGGCGACCTGGTGGTGACGACCGGCGAGATCCGCGTGAACCTGACCAAGGAATACGGCATCACCCTCGCCGACCTCGCCGCGCGTCTCGACGGCTTCGACATCCAGTTCGGCCGCATCGGCCAGACCGGCGCGGGCCCGGGCGGCGCCGCCAGGGTGCAGGCCGGAGCGTTCTCGCTGATCCGCGAGGAGGGGGAGGACTCGATGCAGGCGCTGCTCGACCGGCTGATCCGCGACGAGGAGACCGGTCCGGGAAGCTGACCCGCGGCCCGGACGGGCCGCCCCGTCTTCCGGCCCTGCGCGCAAGCCCCATGGGGTAGCGTGGGCGCGCAACGGCGCCGCGATGCCATTGCCGCCGCCGCCCGGGACCAGCAGACCCGGGAAAAGCCGTTTCAAGACCGTGAACTGGGGTGTCATCCAGCGCTGACGCTCCATGGCCTTTGACCGTCCGGAACGCCCCGCCGCCGCGGGGACCGGGGCCGTCCGGCTGTCGGCAGGCGAATGGCGGAGGAGGATCCGGGCGCGCCGGGCTATCAGGGCCGTTCCGGCCCGACGCGCCGCCCGCCTGCGCCAGACCCGCGCGATTGGTCCGGGCCCGATGGCAGCCGGGTGGCCGCACGCCTGCTTGCGCTGTCCGGCCGGAACCGTACCGTTCCCATTCACGTCGCCAGGGCGAGACGCGCGCCTGGCGCTTGTCACCGCGGCAGTCGATCGAGCCCTGGATGCCGCCACTGCCTGTCGCGGCTCCAGACGGCCCGTGCACCAGGCCGCGAGGGACGAGGCGCAAGCGCCATCGGTCCGGGCGCAGCGCGAGATGGGCATCGAGGTCGAGGGGGCCGGAGGAAAGGCGACCCCCGCCCGACAGGCGATTGCGCAAAAGCGCCTCTTGCATGCCTGGATCGCGGAGGGCCCTCTGTCGGTCCGTTCACTCGGCACCTGGCGGCAAAGCGGGCCGCGGCTGTGCAGAAGAGCCGCAGGGCCACGGGAGACCTGCCGCGCCACCATGCGCACAGGCCCTAGGCAGGCACGGCAAAGGCGGCAGATCCGGGGATCCGCCGCCTTTCCGGTTTTCCGGCATCGGGGGCCTATTTCCACATGGCCAGCGCGCCGCCGCCGAGCAGGGCCTGGACCAGAAGCGTCACGGCCCAGAAGGCGGGGAATTCCCAGCCGCCATTGGGATTGGTGAACCAGAAGCCGTTCGGGCCATGGGCCAGGATGGCGGCGCCGAGCAGCACGGGGATCAGCGCCAGGGCGACCAGGCTGGTCTGGATGCCGAGGATCAGCGCGATGCCGCCGACGGTTTCCACGGCGATCGTCACATAGGCGAACCAGCCCGGGACGCCGAGCGAGGCGAAGTACCCGGCGGCACCGGCAGGGGTGAAGATGAAGAATTTCAGGTAGGCATGGGCCAGGACCAGCCCGCCCAGCGTGATCCGGAGGATCAGGGCGGCGATGGCGATGGCGGCGGGGCTGGCGAAGCCGAGCGAGGCGGTGAATGCGGACATTGTCTTTCTCCTGATGCAGGGCGCTGCGGCCCTCATGTCTGTCATGAGGAGGATTTAGACCCGCGCCTCCATCCATGATATGACGATGAACGGGAAAGACTTTCCCATATATGTTCTTAAATTCCGGGCTGCGACAGGTCTCCCCGGCTTGCGCGGAATGGCGATCCGGGCTAGGGCTCGCCGCTCCGCAGCCCCCGGGACCGCCATGCAGACACCGCCCCTCGCCATCGATTTCGGCACGTCGAACACCGCCGCGGCGCTTGCCTGGGAGGGCGGCGTCTACCACATCCCGATCGAGCGCGGCGCGCCGACCCTGCCCACGGCGGTCTTCTTCCCCGCAGATGGCGGGACGATGCGCCTGGGCGCCGCGGCGGCCGACGCGCTGGTCGCAGGCGAGGAGGGCCGCTACATGGCGGCGATGAAACGCGTGCTCGGCCTGCCGCTCCTGTCGGAGATGCGCTGGATCGGCGACCGCCGCCGCTCGCTTGAACAGATCGTCACCGCGTTCCTGTCCGAATTGCGCGGCCGCGCCGAAGCCGCGACGGGGATGCGATTCCAGCGGGCGCTTTCCGGCCGGCCGGTGCATTTCCATTCGCGCGCGCCGGAGCTCGATGCCCGGGCCGAGGCGGATCTGCGGGCTTGCTACCTCGCGGCCGGGTTCGAGGAGGTCTCCTTCCTGGCGGAGCCGGAAGCGGCCGCGCGGGCCTGCCGGGGCAAGGGCGGCACGGCCGGGGCGGGACTTGTCGTCGATATCGGCGGCGGCACCTCGGATTTCACCGTGTTCCGCGAAGACGGGGCCGACCTCGGCATCCTCGCCAGCCATGGCATCCGGCTGGGCGGCACGGATTTCGACCAGGCGCTGTCGCTGGCCCATGCGATGCCGCTTCTGGGACTGGGCAGTTCGCTGCGCCGGGAGATGGGCGAAGGGCATGTCCCGGTGCCGGCCGCGCCCTTCGTCGATCTGGCGACCCGCGACCGGATCCCCTTTCTCTACACGCCCGAGACGCGGCGGATGGCGGCCGGCCTGGCGCGTTTGGCCGTGGAACCGGAGCGGCTCGATCGTCTGGTCGAGCTCATCGAGCTCGAACGCGGCCACGAGCTCGCCTTTGCCGTGGAGCGCGGCAAGATCGCCGCGAATGGCGCGGGCGGCAGCGGCAGCATCGAGATGGGCTTCCTCGAAACCGGTCTCTCCGCGCCGGTCTCGGCTGCCAGCTTCGAGGCGGCACTCGCAGACCACCGGCGGGAGCTGCGCGAGGCAGCGGCCGAAGCGCTGGCCCTTGCGGGGGTCGCGCCCGGCGAGGTCGGCCGGGTCATCCTGGTGGGCGGCTCAAGCCTGATGGGACTGGTCGAGGCTGCGCTGCGCGAGCTCTGTCCACGGGCCGCCGTCTTTCGCGGCGACGCCTTCACGGCCGTGGTCGACGGACTGGCCCTGGCTGCGCGCGACCGCTAGCTGCCGCAGCCGTCCGGACCGTCCCGGACAGTTTCGGGACGAGCCGGGCGGCGAGATCACGCTGCGCGCGTCGTCTGGCCTGCCGCGTCGGCCTCGTCCGCCTGGCGGAACTTTGCGACTTCCTTGGCCAGCAGATCCGCTTCGCGGGTGAGGTCCATTGTCGAGGCCGAGGTCTCTTCGAATATCGCGGCATTCTGCTGGGTCATCGAGTCGAGCTGGTTGGTCGCGGTGTTGATTTCCTTGACGCTCAGCGACTGCTCGTCCGCGGTGGTGGCCAGCGCGGAGATGTTCTCGGCAATGTCGTCGATCAGCTTGACGATACCGTCCAGCGAATTGCCGGTCTGGGCGACGCGGTCGACCCCGTCGCGCACATTCCCGTCGCTCTGCCCGATCAGCGTGCCGATCTCGCGCGCGGCATCCGAGGCGCGCTGTGCCAGCGCGCGCACTTCGGAGGCGACCACCGCAAAGCCGCGGCCGGATTCGCCCGCACGGGCGGCTTCCACCCCGGCATTGAGCGCCAGGAGGTTCGTCTGGAAGGCGATGTCGTCGATCACGTGGATGATCCGGCCGATCTTCTCGGAGGATTCCGAGATCGCCTCCATCGCTGCGATCGTGCTGCGGACGATCTCCTGCGAGGTCTGCGCCTCGGTGCGGACCTGTTGCGCCGCCTTCTCGGTGGTCCGCGAATTGCTGGCCGAGGAGGCCGCGCTGGCGGTCAGCTGCGCCACGGCGGCGGCCGTCTCTTCCAGCGTTGCAGCGGTCTTCTCGGTGCGTTTCGCCAGATCCGTGGTCACGCTCGAGACCTCAGTGGAAGAAGCCAGGATGTTCTGCGAACTCTCGCGGATCACCGAGACCAGCCGGGACAGCGCATCGGTCGTGCGGTTGAAGTTCAGCCGCAGCTCTTCGTAGCTTTCGGGAAACTCGGTCTCGATCGCGGCGGTCAAGTCGCCGTCGGCGAGCCGGCTGAGGCTTTCTGCAAGGATGGTCACGACCCGCTGCTGCTCCTTCTGGCGGGCCTCCTGCTCGGCCAGCTCGCGGGCTTCGCGCGCCTGGCGCTCCTCCTGCTCGGCACGTTCGCGCTCCAGCACCTCGCGCTCGCGCTCGGCCTTGCGCGCCATCTCGGCGCGCTCGGTCTCGAGCGCCTGGCGTTCCTGCTCGCGGCGCTGCTCTTCGCGGGCTTCCGCGGCCTGCTTCGCCTCTTCCTCCAGCCGGCGGTTGCTGAGGATATTGTCGCGGAACACGGTGAGCGCTTCGGCCAGGTCGCCTATTTCGCCGGAACGGCGGCGCATCCCGTCCATGGCAGAAGTGTCGCCTTCCGCCAGCGTGCGGGTCCGCCGGATCAGGGATTGCAGCGGCCGGACGATGGAGCGCTGGGTCGCCACGATGGCGCCGATCACGCCCAGAACGGCCAGCCCGCCCAGCAGCATCAGCGCGCGGTTGGCCTGGACCGAGCGGGACGAGAGCGCGCGGGCGTCGCGGTCCAGCGAGTCCAGAGCCTCCATCGCGAGCTGCGAGGACCCGTCACCGAGCTGTTCGACCGCCGCCAGGGAGGCGGCGGCATGGCGGTTGGCCTCGCCATGGGCGGCAAGCTCGGTGCGGCGCAGCTCGAGCAGGTCGGTCTCGCCATCGGCGAGGGAGAGCAGCCGCTCGGAGGCCTCGGGCGCATCCGCTGCAAGCGCCAGCCCGGCCGTGTCGAGCTGCGAGCGCAGTTCCGAACCGAGCAGCGACAGCGCCGCCTCGTCGGTCGTGCGCGAGATCTGGAAGGCGAGGCTCAGCAGGTTGGTGAAGTCGATATTCTGTCCGGCCCGGCTCTCGCCGAGGGTGACGAAGACGCCCGACAGGCTTTCCAGTCCTTCGGCAAAGCGCTTCGCCGCGGCGATCTCGTCCTCGCGCGCCATGGCGAGGCTGAGCATGCCGAACTTGAGGTCCGACAGCCGCGTGGCAAGGCGGATCGCCTGGCGCGGCGGGCGGGTGCGGGCGATGTCGAAGAAGGCGTTGAGCGCATCCGTGCCCTCGGCCGTCGCGACCTCCAGCTCCTCGAGGGAGGAGGCCATCAGGAGCTGCGCGAAACCCTGGGGCAGCGCATTGCTGCGCGACATGACCTTGGAGGTCGAGACCAGGTTGGGCAGGTCGCGCTGCGACAGCTTCTCCATTTCGCGGGTGAAATCTCTGAAAAGCACATTGGCGAGGACCAGCACCACCGCCAGGATGACGGCAAGGAAGCCGATGGCGCCGATGATGCGGAATGTGAGGCCGGTGAAGGCGCCGCGGATGTTCAGCTTCATGATGCGCTCTCCCCTGTCGTCAGTTGCCGGCCAGATAGCCGGCGAGATTGTCCGGCGTCACCAGCTCGAAGGGCACGTAGATGACCGGCGCCACGCCGTCGCCGCCCCCGGCAAGCGCCAGCGCCGCGTCCACTGCGGCCTCTGCCTGGCCGCGGGCATTCTGCAGCACCGTGGCGTCGATGCCGTTTTCCGACATCGATTCGAGCGCCACTGCCGTTGCGTCGATCCCGGTGACGAGGATGCCCTTCTCCGCCAGTCCCGCCGCTTCCAGCGCATCGAGCGCGCCGAGCGCCATGTCGTCATTGTTGGCCACGAAGGCATCGGGCACGCGGTCCGCGGCGATCCAGTCTCCGGCAAGGCTGCGGGCCGCGTCGCGCGACCAGTTGGCGAAGCCCTCGTCCAGCACCTCGATCCCCTGGCAGCGCGGCGTATCCAGCAGCGCGTAGTAGTCGAGCGTCCGGACGCGCGCTGCCGAGCTGACCAGGTCGCCGATCAGGAAGGAGACGCGCCCCTTGCCGTTCAGCCGGTCGCAGACATGGCCGAATTCCAGCGTGCCCGATTCCGTCTCGTCGGAGCCGACATAGCTCTGCCCCTCGGGCAGGACCTGGATGTTGATCGGCTCGACATTGACATAGACCAGCGGGATCCGCGCCTTCTGGGCCATCCGCGATACGCGCAGCCCGTCATCCGTGCTCAGCAGGTTGACGATGATCACGTCCGCCCCCTGCTCGACGAACTCGGCGATCTTCGCCATCTGCCCGTCGCGGTCGCCCAGGGCGTCATGCAGCACCGCGTCGCCGATCCCCCTGGCTTCCAGCGTGGCGGCGATATTGTCAGACAGCGAGCGGGAATAGGTCCAGTCGCCATTCGCGATCGTCACCGCGACCGTCTGGGCCGTCACGGCACCGGGTGCCAGGAGGGCGAATAGCAGCAATAGCGGTTTGAACATGGGGGACTCCCGGCACTGAACACGCCACCCGGGATTCCGGGCGGTCCGGGACAGGCCTAGGCTCAGGACCCATTGATTTGGTTGGGCGCTCGTGATTCACCGCTCGAAAACGAGCGGTGACCATGTCTGATCTTTTCTGGTTGAGCGATGCGCAGATGGCGCGTCTTGAGCCTTACTTTCCGAAGTCGCACGGCAAACCCCGGGTCGATGATCGGCGGGTTCTGAGTGGCATTATCTTCATCAATCGCAACGGTTTGCGGTGGCGCGACGCCCCAAGGGAGTATGGCCCGCACAAGACACTCTACAACCGCTGGAAACGATGGAGTGATAAAGGCGTCTTCGCCCGGCTCATGGCGGGGCTGGCCGCTGAGCACGGCGAGGAGACGACTGTGATGATCGACGCCACCCATCTGAAGGCCCATCGCACGGCGTCCAGCCTGG
>NZ_VATA01000031.1 GCF_005870025.1 Poseidonocella sp. HB161398 | reverse complement strand
CAGCTTGTTGCAGCCCCAGGTCGCGAAGGCCGAAACGCCCAGCAGCTCGGCATGGGCGATGTTCAGGAACCCTTCCACCCGGCGCGTGAAGGAAAAGCCGATCGTCGCCAGGATCAGGAAGCAGCCGGTCACGAGTCCGGTCAGGACGAACTGGAAGAACAGTGTCATGGCGCCTGCTCCGGCCGCCCCTGCCCGGGGCCTCGGCAAGAGGAGATCGCCCGGCCGCAGGAACTGCGGCCGTTGGGCCTTGCGTGGGTCATCATGCCTCCGTGTCTGATATTATGCAGTGTGCTCCTCTTTTTTCCGGAGCACAAAGGAATATCTCGGATCCAGCTTCATCTCGGCGGTGATGGCGGGAGGCTTGCCGAAAATTTATGCAGTACGCTCCCTATTTTTCCAGACCCTGTCCGGAGGGCTGCGCCTGCGGCGGGCGCCGGAGCGCCCGCGGGTCATTTCATCGGCGCGCGGGAATGGCCGTTATTGGCTTCGATCATCTTGCGCAGGAGCTGCATGAAGATGTCGTGCTCTTCCTCGCTCAGCGGCGAGACCAGCTTGTCCTGCGCCGCCTCCATCTGCGGGCGCACATCGCGGACGAAGGTCCGGCCGGCCTCGGTGATTCGCACGACTCGGGCGCGGCGGTCCTCGATCGAGGGCTCGCGGGTGGCCAGGCCGCGGCGCACCAGCCGCTTGATGACATCGGCGCCGCTGGTGCGGTCGATCCCCACCGCCTTCGACAGCGAGAGCTGGTCGAAGGCCTCGCCGGAATAGAGCACCGAGAGCACCGCATACTGCACCGCTGTCAGGTCGAGCCCGTCACAGGCCTCGGCGAAAAGTCCCATGTGGATCTGGTGCAGGCGGCGTACCAGATAGCCCGGCCGCCCCCAGAGGTCGTCGTATTTCGTCTGGCCGAAGGGGCTCTCCTCCGCGGGGGGCTGTGTCGTATCGCCGGGCATTTCCTGCGCCATGAAGTTCTCCGTCATTGAAAGCACAAAACCTGGGCTTTTGGCGTCTGCAAGGCGCGGCCCGGAGGCACGGCACTTGCTCTGCCAAGATTGAGACGTATACTCCCCATTAAAACGGGACTGTGCAGAGGCAAGTATTTGCAGACCCCGAGCGTACAAGTCAACAACAGGGAACCGGCAGCATGACGACCGGAATAGGCGCGCGGGTTCCGCGCAAGGAAGATGCCAGGCATCTGAAAGGCAAGGCGCAATTCGTCGGCGACATCAAGGTCGCCGGCTGCTGGGAGGCCGCCTTCGTGCGCTCGCCCCTGGCCCATGCCCGGATCCGCGGCATCGCCAAGCCCGCGGGGCGCGAGGCGCAGGTCTTCACCGCCGAAGACATGGCCGACCTCCGGCCGATCCGCTGCGAATCGACGCTGCCGAGCTACAAGGTCTCGGACTATCCGGCGCTGGCGACCGGCAAGGTGCGCTTCGCCGGGGAATGCATCGCCATCTGCATCGCCCCCACCCGCGCCGAAGCCGAGGATCTGGCCGAGGCGGTCGCCGTCGATCTCGATCCGCTGCCGCCGGTTCCCGACATCGCAACGGCGCTGGCCGGGGATCCGCCGCTCCTCCACGAGGACTGGGGCGACAACCTCTTCCTGACGACACGCCATGACGGCGACCTGGACGAGGCAAAGGCCCGCGCCGCGGTGGTGATCGAGCGCAGCTACGAGACCGCGCGCCAGGCGATGAACCCGATGGAGGGCAAGGGCGTGCTCGCCCAGTGGGACCACCGCGCCGAGCAGCTCGTCGTCCATACCTCGACCCAGGTGCCGCACCTGATCCGCACCGGGCTCTCCGAGGCGCTCGGGCTCGACCAGTCCGACGTGCGCGTCATCGCCCCCGATGTCGGCGGCGGCTTCGGCTACAAATGCGTGCTCCAGCCCGAAGAGCTCTCGGTCGCCTGGGTCGCGCGCCGCACCGGCCGGGCGATCCGCTGGACCGAGGACCGGCGCGAGCATCTGACTGCGGGCGCCAATACCCGCCAGCACAGCTACAAGCTGACCGCCTATGCCGATGCCGAGGGGCGGCTCCTGGGGCTCGACGCCGATATCTGGGTTGATGTCGGCGCCTATTCGGTCTGGCCCTTCACCGCCTGCCTCGAGGCGGCGCAGGCCGGGGGCAACCTGCCCGGCCCCTATGATCTGGGCGCCTATGCCTGCCGGACCTATTCGGTGGCGACGAACAAGCCCGGCTTCACCCCCTATCGCGGCGTGGCGCGGCCCGGGGTCTGCTTCGCGATGGAGCTGACCATGGATGCGATCGCCCGCGCGGTCGGCAAGGACCCGCTGGAGGTGCGCTGCCTCAACCTGGTCCCCGGCGCGGCGATGCCCTTCACCAATGTCACCGGCAAGTTCTACGATTCCGGCGACTACCCCGCGGGCGCCCGCGCCGCCGCGAAGCTGATCGATGCCGAGGGCTTCCGCGCGCGCCAGGAGGCCGCCGCCGCCGAGGGGCGCTATCTGGGGCTCGGCTATGCCAGCTTCACCGAGCAGTCGGCCCATGGGACCAAGGTCTTCGCCGCCTGGGGCCTGCCGCTGGTGCCCGGCTACGAACAGGCGATGGTCAAGCTCGCCCCCTCCGGCGCGGTGGAGGTCCGCTCGGGCAACCACTCCTTCGGCCAGGGGCTCGAGACCACCATCGCCCAGGTCGCCTGCGACTGGCTGAAGCTCGACATCTCGCGGGTCAAGGTGACGATGGGCGATACCGGGCTGACCCCCTATTCGACCGGCGCCTATGCCTCGCGCGGCATGGTCATGGCCGGGGGCGCGGTGTCGAAAGCCGCCGAAGAGCTGGCGCGGCGCCTGCGCATCCATGGCGCGCATCTGCTGCAATGCGCCCCCGAGGACACCGAGATCCGCGACGGCGCGGTCTGGAACGGCCAGGCCTCGGTGGATTTCGCCGCGATCGCCGATGCCTGGTACCTGCATCCCGACCGGCTGCCCGAGGACGTCAACACCGCCGGGCTCGAGGTGACGGAGGGCTACAAGCCCGAGATCGACACCGGGCTCTTCACCTATGCCACCCATGCCGCCATCGTCGAGGTCGATCCCGAAAGCGGCCGCACCGAGATCCTCGACTACGTGATCTTCGAGGATTGCGGCCGCCGGGTGAACCCGATGATCCTGGAGGGCCAGTCCTATGGCGGTGCCGCCCAGGGCATCGGCTCGGCGCTCTTCGAGGAGACGCTCTATGATGCATCGGCGCAGCCGCTGACCTCGACGCTGGCCGATTACATCCTGCCCGGCCCGGCCGAGCTGCCCGGCTTCCGGCTCGGCCATGCCGAGACGCTCTCGCCCTATTCGCGCCATGGCATCAAGGGCGTGGGCGAAGGCGCGGCGATCGCGCCGGCCGGGGCCATCGTCAATGCGATCAACAACGCGCTGGCGCCGCTCGGCGCCGAGCTGACCCGCATTCCCGCCACCCCGCATCGCGTGCTCGACGCGATCCTCGACGCCCGCGCCGCAAGAGAGGCCGCCGAATGAAACCCGCCGCCTTCGACCATCTCAGCCCCGAGAGCCCGGCCGCCGCTGCGGCAATGCTCTCTGAGGGCACCCGCATCCTCGCCGGCGGGCAGTCGCTCGGCCCGATGCTGAACCTGCGCCTGGCCCGTCCCGAGCGGCTGGCCGGGCTCTCCGCCCTGGCCCAGCTGCGCGACATCCGCGAGGAGCGCGGCCGCATCATCCTCGGCGCCGGCGTCACCCATGCCCGGATCGAGGATGGCGACAGCCCGGTCGCGCTGCCGCCGATGCTGCGCCATGTCGCCCGCGGCATCGCCTATCGCGCGGTCCGGAACCGCGGCACGGTCGGCGGCTCGCTCGCCCATGCCGATCCCGCCGCCGACTGGGTCACCGCGCTGACCGCGATGGGCGCCGAGGTCGTGCTCCTTTCCGGCAGCGGGGCGGAGCGCCGCGTCGCCTTGCCGGGCTTCGTCCGGGGCGCCTACCGCACCGCGCTCGGCCCGCAGGAGATCATCTCGGCCGTCGAGATCCCCGCCGCCATGCGCGATGCGCTCTGGGGCTATCACAAGCTCTGCCGCAAGGTGGGTGAATTCGCCGACGCGATCGGCGCCATCGCCGTCCATCCCGCCAGCGGCCATCTGCGCCTCGTCGCCGGCGCCACGGGCGGCGCGCCGCTCGTCCTGTCCGGCCTCGGGGACGGCATTGCCCGCAGCGGCGCCCATCCCGGGCCCGCCGCGCTCCGCTCCGCCCTGGCCGCGGCGCTGCCCGGCGCCGACCGGGTCAAGCTCCAGCTCCTCGCCACCGCGCTCGACCGCGCCATCGCAAAGGTGATCCCCGCATGAATGCCCAGAGCCTCGTCTCCGCGGAGACCGCCGCCGAGGCGCCCCGCGCCATCCCCGTGCGCCTGACAGTCAATGGCCGGGCGGAGGAGGTTCTGGCGACCCCGCGCACGCAGCTTGCCGAGATCCTGCGCGACAAGCTCGACCTGACCGCCACCCATCTGGCCTGCGAACAGGGCGTTTGCGGCGCCTGCACGGTTATGGTCGACGGCCGCCCGCAGCGCGCCTGCCTGACTTTCGCCGCCGAGTGCGACGGCGCCACGGTCGAGACGCTGGAAGGCTGGGAGGGCGACGCGCTGATGGACCGGCTGCGCGCCGCCTTCGCCCGCAACCACGCGCTGCAATGCGGCTTCTGCACGCCGGGCATGCTGGCGACCGCGCGCGACCTCGCGGCCCGTCTGGAGACCGCGGACGAGACCCGGATCCGCCACGAGCTGTCGGGCAATCTCTGCCGCTGCACCGGCTATGTCGGCATCGTCGCGGCAATCACCGAGGTGATCGCCGAGCGGGATGCCGCCGGGATCGCGCCCGTTGCCCCGCCGCCCCTGCCCGAGCCCGCTCCGCCCGCGGGCTTCGCCCCCTTCGAGCCGGTCGCCGCGCCCCAGCCCGAGGCCGCCATCCCGCAGGGCGAGACCCGGACCGAGGATGGCTGGACGATCGTCCGGCGCAGCTTCGTGCTCGATCATCCCGCCGACGCGGTCTGGGCCGCCTTCCGCGATCTCGCCACGGTCGCGCGCTGCCTGCCCGGGGCCGAGCTCGGCAGCACCGACGGCGACCGCTTTGCCGGCCATGTCGCCGTGCGTTTCGGGCCGATCACGGCGCGGTTCGAGGGCGAGGGCCTCTTCGCGGCCGATGACGCCGAACGCCGCGGCACGGTGACCGGCCAGGGCAAGGACCGCGGCGGCCAGTCGAGCGTCGCCGGCGAGCTGGGGTTCGCCGTGGCCGAAGGCGCGTCCCCCGGCACCTCCGAGGTCGCCGCCGAGCTGCGCTTCCGCATCGAGGGACGGCTCGGCCAGTTCAACCGCCCCGAGCTCGTGAGCGGGCTGGTCGACCACCTGCTGGCGGAATTCGCGGCGAACTGCTCGGCGCTGCTCTCCGGCGGGCCGATGCGCGAAAGCCGCGGGATCAGCGTCTGGGCGCTGGCCAGGGCCGCCATCGCCGGGCTTTTCCGCCGCCGCTAGCGGCGGCGCCGGACAGGGGGCGCTGGCGGCAGCCGCGGGCACCATTGCGGGTCCTTCCGGTCCCGGGGGCGGGCGAGGCCATTGTCAGGCCGCAGAAAGACGCCCAGGGCTCACTCGCGGCGGGACCCTGTTCTGCGTTGACCGGAGCCGCTCAGGATGCGGCCGCTTTCGGAGCAGTTCGGAGCAGTTCGGAGCAGTTCGGAGCAGTTCGGACCAGCTTCCTGCTCCTGATTTGCGGCCATCCAGCCAGCTGGACCAGGTCAGCAGCCTGTCGCGTCCGGCGGTGCGGCTTTCGGCGCCGCCGCTCCTGCTCTACCTGCCCGTCTCGCTATTCCAGCGGCTTGCCAAGACACCGGCCCGGGCCATGCCCAACATTTCCCGATGCACCATAAGTCAGGACGCCCTGATCCGCAGGAGCGGCGTCCGGAAAGGGCGATCCCGCCCGCAACCCGCCCGCGCAAGGCAGAGCGCCGCGCGCCCTGACGCCCTCCGGGCCTGTACCGGAGGGTGGCAGTTCGGCGCATCCGAAGGCGGCCCCGCTCTCCCTTGTCCCGTCAGGCGCGGTGGAGATGCGGATGGGTGTGGACATGGGCGTGGACATGGATCTCGGCCGCCTCCAGCTGCCCGTCCGACAAGAGCATCCCCCGCGTCGCGATCCGGGTGACGAAGGCCTCGTCATGCGAAACCAGGATCATCGCCCCGCCGAAGCCCGCGAGCACCTCCATCAGCCGCGCGCCATTGGCCGCGTCGACCCCGTTCGTCGGCTCGTCGAGGAGCAGCAGGTCGGGCGACATCGCCAAAAGCCCCGCCAGGCAGACCAGCCGCTTCTCGCCGCCCGAGAGCTTGTGGGTGATCCGCTCCGCCAGATGGCCGAGCCCCAGCCGCTCCAGCGTCGCCGCGGCGGTGGCGCGCGCCTCCGCCTCGCCCTGGCCGAGATTGAGCGGGCCGAAGGCCACGTCCTCGATCACCGTCGGGCAGAAGAGCTGGTCGTCGCTGTCCTGGAACAGGAACCCCATGCGGCGGCGCGCCTTGCGGAACTCTGCCTCGCTGCGGCAGTCCTGCCCGAAAAGTGCCACGCGGCCGCGCTCGGGGCGCTCCAGCCCGGCGAGCGTGCGCAGGAGCGTGGTCTTGCCCGCGCCGTTCGGCCCGACGATCGCCAGCCGGTCCCCGGCCTCCAGCGCCAGCGTCACCCGGTCGAGCACCCTGCGCCCGTCGCGGGCGAGCTCCACCCCGTCCAGTTCGGCAATCGCCATCATGTCTTGTCCCATAGCAGAAGAAGCCCGGCCAGGATAACCAGCCCCGCCCCCGCCAGCCAGTCCGCGGCGGCAGGCGGCGGCAGCGCGCTGCCGGGGAAGCGCCCGGCATAGCCGCGCATCCGCATCGCCTCGTCGACCCGCTCGGCCCGGGCCACAGCGCGCAGGAGCAGCATGCCCGTCATGTTGCCGTAGCTGCGCCAGGTATGGCGGTTCGAGCCGGGGCGGAAGGCGCGCATCCGCATCGCGTCCTGCAGCCGGGCGAATTCGGCGCGGATCAGCCCGAGATAGCGCACCAGCCCGAGGAAGATCCGCACCATCGCCTCGGGCAGGCCGAGGGCGCGCAGCGCCGCGCCCAGCCGCGCGGGCTCGGCACGGGCGAAGAAGAGCGACAGCAGGAGCACCGAGCCCGAGACCTTCGCCGCCAGCACCAGCACCCGCAGCACGCCCTCGCGGCTGGCGGCAAGCGGGCCGATCCGGAACAGCGTCTCGCCCGGGATGGTGAAGGGCAGCGTCAGGAAGAGGAGGACCAGGAAGGCCTCCAGATGCAGGAGCCGCCGCCAGGGCAGCGTCCGTTCCGCCGCGAGCACCAGCGCCAGCACGAGGCCCAGGTAGCAGGCGGCCGGGCCGAGCCCCGCGACCGGCGTCATCAGCAGGATCGCCGCCAGCGCCGAGACGAGGCGCAGCCGCAGGTCGCCGGGCCGGATCACGTCCGGCGTCCGCGCGCCCAGAGCGCGATCCCGGCAATGCCGAAGAGCAGGCAGACCGCCGAGATCCGGTCGGTCAGCCGCATCCGCGCATCCATCTGCTCGATCCGCTCCAGAAGCGGGGCGACCTGGCGCTCGACCGCGGCCTCGACCATCGCCTCGGTCAGCCCGCCCTGCGCCGCCGGAACGGGCGGCGGCGCAGTGGCCGGGGCCGCTGCCGCGGCGCCTGGCGCGAGCTGGCCGGGCGCGAAACGCTCGGGCGGCAGCTCGGCGAAGGCGATATGCCCCTCGCCGGAATTGACCGTGATCCGCAGCGCGCCGGTCACCGGATCCGGCAGGGCGAAGGCAAAGCTGCCATCCGTGCCCGTCGTGCCCGCCGCGATCTCCGCCCCGGCCATTTCGGCGCTCCAGGCCGCGCCGCGCGGGCGCCCGCCGCCGACGAAGAAGCCGTAGCCCGAGACCTCCGCCCCTTCGACCTTGGCGAAGACCCGCAGGCTATGCGCCGCCGCCGGTCCCGCCAGCCAGAGCGCGGCGGCCAGGGCCAGGAGGGCGCGGATCACGCCTCCGCCTCCGCGACGGCGCCGGTCTGCGGCAGCAGCAGCTCGGGCGCGGCGCGCTTGAGAAAGCCGATCACCGCGGCGCAGACCACCGCCTCGCCGAGCGCCAGCGGCAGGTAGGTCGCCAGCAGCACCCGCGCCACCGGCACGTAGTCCGAGGAGGAGAGCCAGAGCGACAGCGCCACCAGCCCGCCGGTCGCCAGCACCGCCGCCGCCGCGCCGAGCCCGCCAGCCAGCGCCGCGCGCACGGGCGCCGCCGCGCCGCGCACATAGCCGCCGATCGCCAGCGCCACGAGATAGCCCGGCAGCGCGATATTGACCGTGTTGACGCCCAGCGTCGTCAGCCCGCCGAAGCCGAACATCACCGCCTGCAGCGCCAGCGCCGCCGCCACCGCCGGGAAGATCCCCGGCCCCAGCACCAGCCCCATCAGGGTCGAGAGCAGCAGGTGCACGCTTGACGGCCCGACCGGAATCGAGACCAGCGAGGCAGAGAAGAACACCGCCGCCAGGATGGCGATGCGCGGGATGGCGCGGTCCTCGATCTGCCGCAGGCCCAGCCCGATCCCCGCCGCGGCCAGCGCGCCGCCGCCGGCCAGCACCGGCAGCGAGAGAAGCCCGTCCTGGATATGCGCCATGCTACTCCACCGCCTTGGCATTGACCCAGATCAGCGCGCCGAGCTCGACCGGCACCTCCTCGCCCTCGGGCGAGACCATGGGCGCATCGGCCTCGACCAGCGCGGCGAAGCCCCACCAGCCCGCGACCGGCATCGCATAGGTGAAGGTGCCATTGGCATCGGCCTTGATCACCTGGGTGATGTAGAGGTCGTTCGGCGCCGCGATGCCCTGGTCATTGACGAACTCCACCTCGATCTCGGCGAAGGGCACCGGCGCGCCGTCCCGCATCACCACGCCGGAGAAGACATTCCCGGCCCAGAGCGAGGTCGGCTGCGACAGCGGCATGATCTCCACCGGCAGCCCGGCCATCGCGTCCCAGCCCTCGCCCGAGCCGAAGGCGTCGACCACGACCTTGGAGTAGTGGATGATGAACTTGCCCTCGGCGGGCTCCCAGTAGGGGGCGGGCTCGACATAGAAGACCGCCGCGCCGGGCTCGTCGAGCCTCTGCCGCAGCCGGTAGGCCTCCGCCCCCCTGCCCGGCAGCGGCTCGAGCGCGCCGGTCAGGTCGGTCGTCTCGCCATGGAACACCATCCCGGCCGCCGCCGGGGGCGCCATGTCCATCGCCGGGCCGCCCTCGAACGGATGGGTGAAGACCATGTCGAGCTCCACCTCGCCGCCCTCGGGCAGCATGTCGGCAGAGGGCAGGATCTCCTGGAAATGCGCGGCGGCCGGGGCGGCGGCGAGCATCGCGGCCGCCAGTCCCGCGGGAAGGCTGCGGGTCATCCGGTTGAGCATCTGGGTCCTTTCCCGGCCGGCGCGGGCCGTGTCTTCGGTATGATTTTTCCAAGCATTAGTCATACCAAGTCACGGACGGCAAGGGGGGGCAAGCTTTTCGGTGCAGCTTGCCGCACCTGCTGCTAGGTTGCCGGGCAGATGGCATGCGAGGGGAAGATGCGACGCATCACGATTACGCTTTCAGACGACATCGCCGCGGCGCTCGACCAGTACATGGAGGAGAGCGGCGCCGGCAACCGCTCCGAGGCGATCCGGGATCTGGTGCGGCGGGCGATGCTCAGCCGCCAGGACGGGCCGGAGGATGCCGACTGCCTGGGCGTGATGACCTACACGGTCGACCAGAGCGTGCGGAACCTCGGCGCGCGGCTGGCGCAGCGGCGGCTGGACGCGCATGACCGGCACGTCGCCTCGCTTTCGGTGCCGCTCGACCATTCGGCCGCGCTGGAAGTGGAAGTGACCCGAGGCAAGCTCGGCGTCATCGGCGCGGCGGCAGAGGCGCTGTTCCTCGAGCGCGGGGTGGCGCATGGCTCGTTGGCGCTGGTGCCGGTCAGCCAGACCGGCACCGCCCATACCCATGACCATGTCCATGGCAGCGGCGAGCCGCATCGCCATATCCGGGTGCGGCAGAGCTTCGCCCCCGCGAAGCAGGCGGCGAAGGACCCGGCCGAGAGCGACTGAGCGGCGGCTGGGATCATTGCGCAGGCGCCTGGGACGCTCTGGGCTGGAGGCTGAGTCGGCGCGGCCGCGCCCCTCGGGCGCGGCTTAACGGGAACATTCGGGACTCTCGGGCGCGTGGCTGGACGGGAACGCTCAAGGCCCTCCTGCAAGCGGCTAAACGGGAATGATCAGGCCTCATGGGCGAGAGCCACTGAGCGGGAGCGCTCCGGCCCGCTATGCAGACGGCTGAGTGAGGGCGCGCAAGACCCGCGGGCGAGAGGCCGAGCCGGGGCGCATAGGAACCCTGAGCTGGCGCCTGAGCTAGGACGCTCAGGACTTTTTCAGGGACCGCTGAACGAGGGTGCCGGTCACCCAAGGGCAGGCGGAACGGGGGCGCTCAGGTTTTATATGGGTGCGACTGAGCGGGGGCGCTCAGTTTTTTTAACAAGGCGACTGAGCGGGGGCGCTCAGTCGACGAACGCCTTCTCGACCACGAACTCCGCCGGGGCGCTGTTGGCGCCCTCCGACAGCCCCGCCGCCTCGCAGAGCGCCATGATGTCCTTGTTCAGCGCGAGGTTGCCGCAGATCATCACCCGGTCCTCCGCCTTCGACCAGGGCGCCAGCCCGAGCCGGCCGAAGATCTCGCCCGAGCGGATATGGTCGCTGATCCGCCCCTCGATCGCGGAGGGCTCGCGCGTGGTGGTCGGATAGTAGCGCAGCTTCTCGCCCACCAGCTCGCCGATCAGCGGATCGCCCGGCAGGTCCGCGACGATCTTGGCGCCATAGGCCAGCTCCGCGCCGGTGCGGCAGGTATGGGCCAGCACCACCTCGTCATGGCGCTCCCAGGTGTCGGGATCTCGCAGGAGCGAGGCGAAAGGCGCGACGCCGGTGCCGGTCGCCACCATCCAGAGCCGCCGCCCCGGCAGCAGCGCGTCATGTACGAGCGTGCCCACCGGCTTCGGCCGCAGGATGATCTGGTCGCCGGCCTCGATCTTCTGCAGCCGCGAGGTCAGCGGCCCGCCGGGCACCTTGATCGAGTAGAATTCCAGCTCGTCGTCCCAGGAGGGCGAGGCGATCGAATAGGCGCGCAGCAGCGGCTTGCCGTCCTCCTTCAAGAGGCCGATCATCACGAATTCGCCGGAGCGGAAGCGCAGGCTCTGCGGCCGCGTCACCCGGAAGGAGAAGAGCGTGTCGCTCCAATGGGTCACGGCGGTCACGGTCTGGGCGTCGGGAAGGGTGCGTTGGGCAATCGTCATCTGCAGGCTCCTCAGGCGGCTTCGGCAGGGTTCTCGGAGAAGATGCGGGCGAGCTTGCCCTGCTGGCCGTCGAGCGCCTCGGCCCCGGGCAGCGGATCCTTCGCCTCGGTGATGACCGGCCAGAGTTCGGCATACTTGCCGTTGAGCGCGACCCAGGGCGCCATGCCCTCCCCGGTATCGGGGCGGATCGCGTCGGCGGGGCATTCGGGCTCGCAGACGCCGCAGTCGATGCATTCGTCGGGATGGATCACCAGCATGTTCTCGCCCTCGTAGAAGCAGTCCACGGGGCAGACATCGACGCAGTCGGTGTATTTGCAGCCGATGCAGTTATCGGTGACGGCATAGGTCATTTGGCTTGGTCCTCGCTGTTCGCTGTCCTCCTCTTGCCGCTGCAATGCGGCATCCGTCCGTCAAGGAATTGCTATTCCGGCGCATCCGCCCGCGGGCAGTCTCTGGGGGACGAAGCGAAAGGACCCCCATGCTCGACGAACTGGTGACCACCCCGGACCGCAGGATGCTGCGGCTGATCTGGACCGACGCGGCGGAGACCGCGCTGCCGGCGGACTACCTGCGCCAGGCCGCCCGCGATGCCTGGAGCCTGCGCGAGCGGCTCGACACCGGCGGCATCGCCGCTGCGCCGGATCTGGAGATCACGGCCCTGCAGGAGGTCGGGGACTACGGCGTGAACGTGCATTTCTCCGACGGGCACGAGCGCGCGATCTACCCCTATTCCTACCTGCGCGAGCTTTCCGACGGGTTTGGCAAGTAATTGACATCGGCCCTGCCGCAACGCGGCGAAGCTGGCAGGGACAGCGAACAGGACAGCAATCATGGACGAGATACTCGACGGCCTGACGCAGATCGACTGCGACATCCTGGTGATCGGCGGCGGCACGGCCGGCCCGATGGCCGCCCTCAAGGCCAAGAAGAAGAACCCCCAGGCGAATGTCGTGCTTCTGGACAAGGCCAACGTCAAGCGCTCGGGCGCGATCTCGATGGGGATGGACGGGCTGAACAACTCCGTCATCCCGGGCTACGCCACGCCCGAGCAGTACACCAAGGAAATCACCATCGCCAATGACGGCATCGTCGACCAGGCGGCGGTCTACCGCTACGCCCAGGAATGCTACGGCATCATCCGCGAGCTCGACGGTTTCGGCATCCGCTTCCAGAAGGACCAGAACGGCGAATACGACGTCAAGAAGGTCCACCATATCGGCACCTACGTGCTGCCGATGCCCAATGGCGACACCGTCAAGAAGGCGCTCTACCGCCAGCTGAGGAAGTCGCGGATCAACGTGGTCAACCGCTACATGGCGACCCGGCTGCTGACCGGCGAGGGCCGCATCGCGGGGGCGATCTGCGTCAACACCCGCACCGCCGAATTCCTGGTGATCCGCGCCAAGGCGGTCATCATGGGGCTGGGCGCAGCCGGGCGGCTGGGCCTGCCGACCTCCGGATACCTCTTCGGCACCTACGAGAACCCGTCGAATTCCGGCGAGGGCTACTCGATGGCCTATCACGCGGGCGCGGGGCTGGCGAACCTCGAATGCTACCAGATCAACCCGCTGATCAAGGACTATAACGGTCCCGCCTGCGCCTATGTCGCCGGGCCGATGGGCGGCTATACCTCGAATGCCCAGGGCGAGCGCTTCATCGAATGCGACTACTGGTCGGGGCAGATGATGCAGGAATTCTACGACGAGCTGCAGTCCGGCAAGGGCCCGGTCTTCCTCAAGCTCAACCACCTGGCCGAGGAGACCGTCAGCGAGATCGAGCGCGTTCTGCACATCGTCGAGCGCCCGACCCGCGGCCATTTCCACGCCGGGCGCGGCACCGACTACCGCAGGCAGATGATCGAGATGCATATCTCGGAAATCGGCTTCTGCTCGGGGCATTCGGCCTCCGGCGTCTTCGTCGACGACCATGCCCGCACCACCATCCCCGGCCTCTATGCCGCCGGAGACATGGCGAATGTGCCGCATAACTACATGCTGGGCGCCTTCACCCATGGCGCCTTCGCCGGCGAGGATGCGGCCGACTTCATGGGCGAGGTGGATTTCGCCGAATTCGACCTGGCCGATGTCGAGGCCGAGCGCGCCCGCGTGCTGGCGCCGACGAAGCGCGACGACGGCATTCCGCCGAACCAGATCGAGTACAAGACCCGCCGCCTGGTCAACGACTACCTGCAGCCGCCGAAGGTCACCGCCAAGATGGAACTGGCGCAGAAGCGCTTTGCCGAGGTGCGCGAGGACATGGAGCAGGGCATGGTGGCCCGCGACGCGCACGAGCTGATGCGCGCGCTGGAGGCGGCCTCGATCCTCGATTGCGCCGACATGGCCGCGAGCGCCTCGCTCTACCGCACCGAAAGCCGCTGGGGCCTCTACCACAACCGCGTCGAATACGCCCGCGACGACGAGAACTGGTTCTGCCACACGCTGCTGACCAAGGGCGCGGACGGCCTGCCCGCGCATGAGAAGCGCGCGGTCGAACCCTATGTCGTCGACATCGCCGAGGACGAGAAGGACGCCTACTACAAGCAGCGCGTCGATGCCTCCGTGGCCGCAGAGTAACAAGGACAGCCATCATGCCCCTGGTACAGACCGCCACCTCCGTTCCCGTCACCATCGATGACGCCAAATGCATCGCCGACAAGGGCTGCACCGTCTGCGTCGATGTCTGCCCGCTCGACGTGCTGCGCATCAAGGAGCTCGCCGACGGCACAAAGACCGCCTACATGAAATACGACGAATGCTGGTACTGCATGCCCTGCGAGGCCGACTGCCCGACCGGCGCCGTCACCGTCACCATCCCCTACCTGCTGAAGTGAGGACCAGATGACGGCTATCTTCGAGGATTTCTCCGATATCGACGACCTGGCAGAGGGGCTGGACGATCCCTCTGCCGGCGGCCGCATCATGGCGGTGATCGAGCTGGCCGACAGCGCCGATCCCGCCGCGATCCCCTTCCTCGCCCGCGCCATTGCCGACGAAGATGCCGGGGTGCGCCGCCAGGCCGCCCAGGCGCTTACCGATTTCGACGGGCCCGAGACCGCGGCCGCGCTGGTCGGCGCGCTCGGCGATCCGGTGGCGGAGGTGCGCGAGGCGGCGGCGCTGAGCCTGACCGAGCTGAAGGACCCGGCGGCGGGCGACGCGATCCTGCCGCATCTTTCGGGCGGCGGCGATTTCGCCCTGACCGCCTGCCTCGAGGGGATCAAGGAGCTGCGCCGCCCCGAGGCGATGGCCCCGGCGATTGCCGCGCTCGACGCCCCGGCCCCCGCGATCCGCGTGGCGGCGGTGGGCGTGATCGGCTGGCTGCAGGATCCGGCGGCGCTGCCCGCGCTCTGCGGCGCGGCCACAGACGGCGAGACCCAGGTCCGCAAGGCCGCGCTGCTGGCGCTCGGCTTCTCGGACGATCCGGTCGCGCAGGAGACGCTGGTCGCGGCGCTCGGCGATCCCGAATGGCAGGTGCGCGAGGCGGCGGCCGAGACCCTGGCCAAGTCCGGCGGCCCGGGCTGCGTCCCTGCCCTGACCGCGGCGCTCGGCGACGCGTTCTGGCAGGTGCGGCTCAAGGCCGTGCGCTCGCTCGGCAAGCTCGGCGCCCGCGAGGCGGCGATGCAGATCGGCCCGATGATGGATCTGCCGATCCCCAACCTGCGCAAGGAATGCGCCGCCGTACTCGGCGAGCTGGCCGTGCCCGAGACCCGGCGCTTCCTCGATCCCTATGCCGACGACACCGATCCCGACGTCCGCAAGAATGTCCGATGGGCGCTGGAGCGCATCGGGACCGCCTGAAAAGCCAAATAATTGAGCAGTCTGAACGACCCTCCCGGAGCCCCTCCGGGAGGGTCGTCATGTCTTACAGTTGGCTATCTAAGTTATTGTTTTTATTATTTATTACTGTTTACCAAAAGAATCATTCCCGCCTTTGAAGGGATGCGAAACCCGGTCGGGAATGGGGCAGAGGCCGAATTTACCGCTCAAATATTAGGAGTCTTGAGAATCCGTCCCGCCCGCCCCCGGAGCATCCTTCCCGCAGCGGCGGCGCGCCCGAATAATGAGATTCATAAGAATGAAAACCGACCAACAGGAGACAGCACGAATGCGAGTCCGGATCCTATCCGCCACGTCGCTGGCCGCGGGCCTGGCCCTCTTCTCTGGCACCGCCTGGAGCGAGACCATCACCATCGGCATCGGCCATCAGAGCACGGTCACCAACACCGTCCCCGGCGGCATCATCATGGAGAAGCTCGGCCTTCTCGAAGAGTACCTGCCGCATGACGGCAAATATGCCGATGCCGATTACGACATCATCTACCGCGACTACACGTCGGGTCCGCCGATCACCAACCAGATGATCGCGGGCAAGCTGCAATTCGGCGTGATGGGGGACTATCCGCTGATCGTCAACGGAGCCACCTTCCAGGCCAATGGCGGCGACGAGTCGCTCCTGATCGAGATCACCGGCTACAACCTCAAGGGCACCGGCAACGGCGTCGTGGTCCCGGTCGCGTCGGACGCCTATTCGCTGGAGGATCTGAAGGGCAAGAGCATCTCCGCCCCGTTCGGCTCGGCCGCCTGGGGGATGCTGCTGTCGGTGCTCGACCGCGAGGGCATGTCCGACGAGGTCAAGCTGGTCAACCAGAGCCCGCCCGTCGGCGTCAACAACATCGCCGTCGGCCGCATCGACGCCCATGCGGACTTCACCCCCTGGTCGGAGGTGATGGAATTCCGCGGCACCGGCCGCAAGGTTTATGACGGATCCGAGGCGGACATCCCGACCTTCCACGGCACCGTCGTTCTGAAATCCTTCGCCGAGGAATATCCCGAGATCGTCGATGCCTACATCAAGGCGACGCTGGCGGCGCAGGACTGGATCGAGGAGGACCCGATGAACGCCGCCATCAAGGTCTCGGAATGGACCGGGATCGAGAAGGAGGTGCTCTATCTCTACTTCTCCGAGGGCGGCATCTCCACCTTCGAGGCCTCGCTGAAACCCGAATGGATCGAGAGCCTGAAATCGAGCCATGCGCTGCTGATGCGCGAGCGCGACGTGCCGCCGCTGGATTTCGGCAAATGGGTCGATGACAGCTATGTCCGCGCGGCGATGGCCGAACATGGCGACGACTACGACGCGATGGTCGCTTCCGTGGTCGACACCGCCACCGCCAACGAGGGCCGCCCGGCCGAGATCTGGCATCCGCGCGACGGCATCAGCCGCTATGACAGCATGGACCAGTTCTTCCAGAGCCTCGCCGCGATCCGCGACTCGGGCTTCGCCCCGCTCGCCAGCTATGTCTACGACGCCAAGACCGGGCTGAAGCTCTTCGGCAAGTCCGCCTTCTATGCCGAAAGCCCCGAGGGCGCCTATGCCGCCTTCCTCAAGAAGTCCGATGCCGAGGCGGCCGCCGGGGCCGAGGGCGGCAAGGTCGTCGCCTATGCGGATATCCTGGACGGCTACGCCAGCCAGTAACCCCGTCGCCACCAGCGATCCGGGCGCCGCTCCGACGAGGGCGGCGCCCGTCCGAGCCAGAGGAGAGCACCATGCAAGCGAATACCGTCCTGTCCGGCCCTGCCGCCGCCCCGGATCCCGACCCCGCAGAGATGCATGACGCGGGTCCGCCGCCGGCGCCCGTACCGCGGCGCCGCCGGATCCTGCCGAAGGGCTGGGCCGGACAGGCCGGGCTGATGGCGCTGTCGCTGCTTGCCGGGCTCGCGATCTGGCAGATGGGCAGCTCCCAGGGCTGGAACCTCTATGTCAATTTCGCCAATATCCCCTCGCCCGGCCAGGTCGGGACCAGCATGCTGCACAATCTCGGCGCATCCGAGTTCTACGTCCACCTGGGCGTGTCAATCCAGCGGGTGCTGGTCAGCTTCGCCCTGGCGGTGATCGTCGGCGTGCCGGTCGGGCTCCTGATGGCGCGCAGCCGCGTCTTCCGCGCCATGGCCATGCCCTATATCGAGATCCTCCGCCCGATCCCCGCCGTCGCCTGGATCCCGCTGGCGATCCTGATGTGGCCGACCGAGGAATCCTCGATCGTCTTCATCACCTTCCTCGGCGCAGTCTTCCCGATCGTGCTCAACACGCTGCACGGCGCGCGGCAGACGCCCGAGGTGCTGGTGCGCGCGGCGCTCTCGCTCGGCGCCTCGCGGCTCGACGTGTTCCGCCACGTGATCCTGCCGGCCGCGCTGCCCTCGGTCTCGGCCGGGCTCGCCGTCGGCATGGGGGTCGCCTGGTTCTCGCTTCTGGCCGGCGAGATCATCTCGGGGCAGTACGGCATCGGCTATTTCACCTGGGACGCCTATTCCATGGTGCGCACCCCCGACATCGTGCTGGGCATGCTGGCGATCGGCCTTCTCGGCACCGCCTCCACCGCCGCCGTCAACGCCCTGACCGCCCCGCTGCTGAAATGGCAGAAGCGCACCCGCTGAGGAGAGACCCATGCTCGACATCCTGAAATACCAGCGCGCCGGCCAGCCGCGGGCCTCGACCGGCAAGGGCGCAATCGAGATCGACCAGGTCGCCATCACCTTCGGCCAGGGGGCGGAGGCCCATCGCGCGGTGGAGGCGACCTCGCTGAAGATCCTGCCCGGCGAATTCGTCTGCATCCTCGGCCCCTCGGGCTGCGGGAAATCCACCCTTCTCAATGCCATCGCGGGCTATGTCGCGCCGAGCGCGGGCGAGGTGCGCGTCGACGGCGCCAAGGTCGAGAAGCCCGGCCCCGACCGCGGCATGGTCTTCCAGCAGTATTCCCTGCTGCCCTGGAAGACCGTCTACGAGAATGTCGCCTTCGGCCCGCGCATGGCCGGGAAGAGCCGGACCGAGGCGGGCTCCATCGCCAACACCTTCCTCGGCATGGTGGGGCTGAGGAAATTCGGCAGCCGCTATCCGGCGGAGCTGTCGGGGGGCATGCAGCAGCGGGTGGGCATCGCCCGGGCGCTGGCCAACTATCCGTCGGTCCTCTTGATGGACGAGCCCTTCGGCGCGCTCGACGCGCAGACCCGGCTGATGATGCAGGAGAGCCTGCTGGAGATCTGGCAGAAATTCGGCACCACGGTGGTCTTCGTCACCCACGATGTCGACGAGGCGGTGTTCCTTGCCGACCGGGTGCTGATCATGTCGGCGGCCCCTGGACGGGTGATCGAGGATCTGAAGATCGGCCTGCCCCGGCCGCGCAGCACCGACATGGCGGCCCAGCCCGACTACATCCGCGCCCGCCAGCACTGCCTCGAGGTGATCCGCGCCGAGAGCCGCCGCGCCTTCGCCGAGCAGAACGCATGAGCCCCCGCGCCTCTTGCGCCCGGCTCGTCCGGGGCGGAGACTGGGGCACGGCGCAGCGCAGCGCCCCCGGCCCGCGGAAGGACGCGTCCATGAGCGATGACAGCGACGGCCGCAGCGCCATCTTCCTGTCCGAGTACCTGCTCGACATCAACGAGGGGGCGGGGTTTCTCGCCTCGCTCAGCGAGGCCGGGCGCAAGGCGGTGCGCCATTCCGGCACCCGCACGACGATCCGCAAGGGCGAGGGGCTGTTCTTCCAGGGCGACCCGCATACCGGCGTCTGGGTGATCGAGTCGGGGCGCATCCGCACCTTCTATGCCGGTCCCTCGGGACGCGAGATCACGCTGGCCTACTGGACGCCCGGCCATTTCGTCGGCGGGCCCGAGGTCTTCGGCCGCGGCCGCCATGTCTGGTCGGCGGATGCGCTGGAGGATGGCGAGCTGCTGTTCCTGTCGGGGATGAGCCTGCGCAACCTGGTCTGCCAGCATCCGGAGGTGGCGCTCGGCGTGATCGACGGGCTGATCGCCAAGGGGAAATGCTATTCCGCGCTGATCCAGATGCTGGGCACCCGCGCCGTGGCCGACCGGCTGAAGCAGCTTCTGGTCATCATCGCAGATGCCTATGGCCGCTACGAGGACGGGGTGACGATCATCGAGCGCTCGATCACCTACGAGCAGGTCGCCACCATGGTCGGCGCCACGCGGCAATGGGTGACCCAGTCGCTCGACAAGCTGGAATCGGATGGCGTGCTCAGCGTCACGCGGCGCGAGATCCGCATCTACCGCCTTTCCGCGCTGATGGAGTGAGCCCGCGGCTTGACCGCAGGGCGCTCGCCGGGGAAGAAGGGCGCGGCAGCCGCCTGCCCCCTTGCGCCTCCGGGCGCCCGAGACGGATCCCCGCCGATGAGCCGCGAAAGCAAGGTCCTGTCGCGCATCCTGCGCCACGAGCCCGGACTGGCGGGGCTCGAGCTTGGCCCCGGCGGCTGGGTCCGCATCGACGCGCTGCTCTCCGGGATGCGCCGCGCGGGCCACCGGCTGAGCCGCGCCGAGCTGGAGCGGATCGTCGCCGGAAACGACAAGCGGCGCTTCACGATCTCCGAGGATGGCCGGCGCATCCGCGCGGCGCAGGGCCATTCGGTCGCGGTCGATCTCGGCCTGCCGCCGATGGTCCCGCCCGAGACGCTGTTCCATGGCACCGCGCGGGCCTCGCTCGACGCGATCTGGGCCGAGGGGATCCTGCCCGGGCGGCGGCGGCATGTGCATCTTTCGCCCGACATTGAGACCGCCCGCCGGGTCGGCCAGCGCCATGGCCGGCCGGTGGTGCTGCGCGTCGCGGCGGCGCGGATGCAGGCCGAGGGCCATGTCTTCTGGCAGGCCGATAACGGCGTCTGGCTCACCGGCCCGGTCGCCCCCGCCTATCTGGGCTACTGAACCGGGGGGCCGTGTCCGTCCCGCGGGCAGGCAACGATCGCTGCAGCGCCGGAACCAGTGCCCCGGCGGCGGATCGGCGGGCGAAGTTCCCTGGAACAGATCGCTTTCACTCCGACCATTCCGTTGCGCCTCCCCCGCTCCCGGCCGGTGCGGGATGCGCAAGGAAGGCCCGCCCGCCCCGGCGATCTGCCGGGCGCACGCGGCGGCGTGACGGCCAGCGCATCTCTTCCGGGCACGGCGCCACCCGCCTGCTGCGCTTTCCGCGGACGGTCGCGGAAAAATCGCGGCCGGGGCTTGACCTTCCAGCGGCTGGAAGGACCATGTGTCCCTGGCGAGTTTGAGGAAAGGACTCCCGGCCATGAAATACAGCGTTCCCGACATGAGCTGCGGCCATTGCCGCGCGAGCATCGAAAAGGCCGTCCGCGCCGCCGATCCGGCCGCCGAACTGGCCTTCGACCAGGAGCAGCGCTCGGTGGAGATCGGCTCCGCGCTCGAGGCGCCCGCGGTCGTCGCCGTGCTGGCGGAGGCCGGCTATGCCGCCACGCCGCAGCCCGGCTGAGCGCGGCGGAGGCCCGGCATGAATATCGGACACGCGGCGGAGGCCTCGGGCCTCCCGGCGAAGACCATCCGCTACTACGAGGAGATCGGCCTTGTCCGGCCCTCGCGCGCGGCCAATGGCTACCGCGATTTCGGCGAGGGCGAGATCTCGCGGCTGAGCTTCTTGGCGCAGGCGCGCAGCCTCGGCTTCACGCTGGAGGAATGCCGCCGCCTGCTGGAGCTGTATTCCGACGAGGGCCGCGCCAGCCGCGAGGTGCGCACCCTCGCCCAGGGACATCTGGAGGCGGTGCGGGAGCGCATCGCCGAGCTCGGCAGGCTGGCGCAGACGCTCGAGGCGCTGATCGACCGCTGTCCCGGGGATGACTCGCCGCATTGCGCCATTCTCGACGAGCTGACCGGCGACGCCCGGCGCTGAGCCGGGCGCGGCTCAGCCGCGCAGGATCAGCAGGTCGCAGGGCGGGCGCCGCACCAGCCGCCGGGTGACGGAGCCGATCCGCCCGGGGCCGCGCCGCGCATGGGCGCCGATCGCAAGCAGGTCCGGCCGGACCTCGCGGCAGGCGTCGCGCAGCGCTTCGGGCAGCGAGACGGTGCGCGGCTCCGGCTGGGGCAGCTGGCGCGGCACCACCTCGGCCTCGCGCCATTCCGCGAGCCGGGCCGCGGCCTCCTCGAGGAAGGGCGCGACGGCGGCGGGCGCCTCGCTGGGCAGCAGCCAGGAGCGGAACGGGATATGGACGGCGTGGACGCTGCTGAACGCGGCCTCTGGGGCAATCCGCGCGGCCCAGCGGGCGGCGGCGGCGCAGGCGCCCGACATGTCGATGCCGCAGAGCACCCGGCTGTACTCCGCCTCGGCCGCGCCCGCGACCAGCAGCACCGGGCAGGAGGTGGCGCGCAGGAGCCGCTCCACCGTCGTGCCGGCCAGCAGGTCGCGCAGCGGATGGCGGCGATGGACGCCGAGCACCACCAGATCCGGGGCAGTCCGGCGGATCGCGGTGGCCAGCGCCGAGACCGGCTCGCCGGTGCCGATCACGATCTCCACGGGCACGCCGCTGTCGCTGCCGCATTGCCGGGCGATCTCCCGGCGGGCCTCCTCGTCGAGCGGCCCGCTCATCTGCTCTGCCAGGTCGCTGTCGATCACGCAGCACACCACCAGCTTCGCGCCATGCGCCCGCGCCAGCCGCAGCGCGCGGCGCCGCGCCCGGTCCGAGCGCAGCGACAGGTCGGAACCGACCAGGATAGTCTTCACGTCCTGAACCCTCTTCCCTCGATCTCCGGGCCGCGCCAATGGCGCCGCCCGACTCCCCTCCGCGGCCCTTAGACCAGATCGCGGCCGCCACTGCCAAGGGTGCCGCTGCGCCAGCGCCTCCCGGGACCGGTGGGCGGTCCAGCGACGGCGCGGTCCGGCCGCGGAGCCGTGCGGCCTGCCGGGGACCGGGACGGCACCGGGACGATCCGCGGACGGGCCCCGCAGCCGGGAACCGCAGAGGCGGAGGCCGGACCGCCGGATCAGATCCCCTGAGCCATCCGCGCCTTGCGGGTCGAGCTGAGCTTCATCCCCGGCGCATGCAGCCGCGTCTCGGGCCCGGTCCAGGCATAGGCCAGCAGGCAGGGGTCGAGATCGGCCGTGGTGATGCGGTGCTCCTCGCCGGGGCGGTTGAGGATCAGCGAGCCCGGCGCATGCACCGCCGCGTCATTCTCCGACCAGGCGCCGGCCACCGAGATGTAGCTTTCCTCGATCTCCTGGTGGCTGTGCTGCGGATAGGTGGTCTTCGGCGCGAAGAGCACGAAGCCCAGCACCAGCCGCTCGGAGACGACGGGGCCGCGCGGGCCCAGCACCTCGCAATAGGCGTATTTGCGCGCCAGCGCCTTCGGCACCCGCTCGTAGCCGTATTCCCAGCTAAGCAGCGGCGCTACATGCGACAGCGCGCGGGCGATGCCCCGCACCGCGCCCTGCTCGCCCAGATCGAGCGCGCGGGGCAGATGCGCGGTCACCGGCTTCGCCGCGGGCGGGCGCGGCGCGACCGCCGGGTTGCCGTCGACGATCTGCGAGATCCGGTCGCGCACGCGCTTGCGGTGCGAGCGGATCAGCCGGCTGCCCCCGGCAGAGCCCTGCCGGTAGAGCGCGTCGAATTCCTGCAGCAGGTAGAGCCAGCCGGGGCAGTCGAAGAGCCGCGGGGACTCCTCCTGCGCGATCAGCGGTGTGTCCATCGCGGCCCTCGCCCTGTCTCAGCCGAGGTCTGGCGCGACCGGCACGACCACCCGGCCGCGGATCTGCCCGTCGAGGAATTTCGGCGCGGTGGCGATCACCTCGGCGAAGGGCAGATCGACCGAAAGCGCCTCGAGCTTCTCCAGGTCGAGCTCTGCTGCCAGCAGGTCCCAGGCCTTGCGGCGGGTCTCGATCGGGCACATCACGCTGTCGACCCCGGCCAGCGTCACGCCGCGCAGGATGAAGGGCGCGACGGTGGCGGGCAGGTCCATCCCCGCCGCCAGCCCGCAGGCCGCCACGGTGCCGCCATAGCGGATCATCGACAGCAGGTTCGCCAGCACAGTGCTGCCCGCGACATCGACCGCCCCGGCCCAGCGTTCGCGGGCCAGCGCGCGCGGTTTGCCCGAGAGCTCCTCGCGGGCGACGATCGAGGACGCGCCGAGCCCCTTGAGGAACTCCGCCTCTGCCTCGCGGCCGGTCACCGCCGCCACCTGGTAGCCGCGCCCGGCCAGCAGCGCGGTCGCGACCGAGCCGACGCCCCCGGCCGCGCCGGTCACCGCCACCTCGCCCGATCCCGGCGCCACGCCATGGCGCTCCAGCGCCATCACGCAGAGCATCGCCGTGTAGCCCGCCGTGCCGATCGCCATCGCCTGGCGCAGCGAGATGCCCGCGGGCAGCGGCACCAGCCAGTCGCCCTTGACCCGCGCCTTGCCGGCAAGCCCGCCCCAATGGGTCTCGCCCACGCCCCAGCCGTTCAGGACGACCCGGTCGCCGGGCTTCCAGCCGGGATGGGCGCTTTCGGCGACAATGCCCGAGAAGTCGATCCCCGGCACCATCGGGAAGCTGCGCACCACCGGCGCGCGGCCGGTGATCGCCAGCGCGTCCTTGTAGTTCAGCGTCGAATAGGCGACCTCGACCAGCACGTCGCCCTCGGGCAGCTGGTCCTCGGACAGGCTGGCCTGCGCGACGGTCTGGGTGCCGTCCGGCTTCTCGATGAGGATGGCGTCGAACATGCGGTTGTCTCCCTAGGTCGAAATCATGTCGAAGAAGGCGGCCGCGAAGCGGCGCAGCGGCGCCGGGCCGCCTTCGAGCTTGGCGCGCAGCACCGCGCCCTCCCAGCCGGTCCAGAAGACGGCGGCCAGCGTGTCGGGATCGGCGCCCGGGACGAGCTGCCCTGCCGCCTCCGCCTCGGCCAGGCAGCGGGCGGTGCGCGCCTGCCAGTCCTCCAGCACGGCGATCAGCGCGGCGCGGTAGTCATCGGGCAGCGCGCCCATTTCCTGGCCGAGATTGCCGATCAGGCAGCCGCGGCGGAAGCCGTGCCTGGCCATCCCGTCCTCGGCCTCGCCGGCGAAGCGGCGCAGCCGGTCGAGGGGCGGCAGGGCGCCGTCGCAGAGCACCCGGTCGAGCCAGGCGGCGAAATACTGGTGGTACTCGCCGATCAGCGCCGCGCCGAACTCCGCCTTGGAGCCGAAATGGTGGTAGAAGCTGCCCTTCGGCACGCCGGCCGCCTTGAGGATCTCGTCGACCCCGGTGGCGCCGTAGCCGCGCTCCGTCAGGTGGACGAGCCCGGCGCGGACCAGCCGGCGGCGGGTCTCCGAGCGCGCGGGATCGCTGCGCGGACGGCCGCGGCGGCGCGGCGGGACAGGGTCGGAGGCGGGGGTGCCGGTGCTCATGGCGAATTCGTAGACCGAGTCGTCTAGGAATGTCAAAGCCCGATCGGCGCCCCTGCCCCTCAGCGTTTCCGGCGCGGCGCCAGCACGTTTCGGATCGAGAAGCTGGAATGGATCCGCAGGACGCCCGGCAGGCGCGACAGCACCTCCTTGTGGATCCGCTCGAAATCCGCGGCGCTCTCGGCCTGGACGCGCAGGAGGTAGTCGGAGCCGCCGGTCATCAGGAAGCATTCCTGGATCTCGGGATGCTTGCGCACCGCCGCCTCGAAGCGGTCGAAGACCTCCTCGGTCTGCCGCTCCAGCGTGATATTGACGATCACCGCAATGGTCGGCTCGCCCGAGACGGTGCCGGTGACGACCGTGTAGCCCAGGATCGTGCCGCTCTCTTCGAGAAGCCGCACCCGCCGCAGGCAGGCCGAGGCCGAGAGCCCGACGGCACTGGCCAGATCGACATTGGCGATCCTCGCGTTCTGCCGGAGGAGGTTCAGAATCTTGCGGTCGATCTGGTCGAGGCCGGACATGCGGATCCTTGCGTCGTGGTGATATTATCGTCGGTTCTGCGACATTAATTGAAACATTCTGCGGAAGATAGGCGCCTTCTGCCAAATCATCCGTCCTAGAAGGCGGACATGCCCGCTGCCAGCCCGGCAGCACCCCTCCCGGTCCACCGGTTAACTAGTGAGAGACGCAATGAAAGTCGCAATCCTCGGCGCCGGCGTGATCGGCGTGACCTCGGCCTACTACCTCGCCCGCGCAGGCCACGAGGTGACCGTGATCGACCGCCAGGAGGGCCCCGCGCTGGAGACCAGCTTCGCCAATGCGGGCCAGGTCTCGCCGGGCTATTCCGCCCCCTGGGCGGCGCCGGGCATCCCGCTGAAGGCGATCAAGTGGCTGATGATGGAGCACGCGCCGCTGATCCTGCATGCCAAGAACGACCTGGGCACGATCCGCTGGCTGGGCGAGCTGCTGAAGAACTGCACCTCGGCGCGCTATGCGGTGAACAAGTCGCGCATGGTCCGCGTCGCCGAGTACAGCCGCGACTGCCTCAAGGAGCTGCGCGCCGGGCTGGACCTGCCCTATGACGGCCGCCAGCAGGGCACGCTGCAGCTCTTCCGCTCGCAGAAGCAGGTCGAGGCGATGGCGAAGGACGTGGCCGTGCTGAAGGCTGACGGCGTGCCCTTCGAGGTGCTGGACACCGAGGGCTGCATCGCCGCCGAGCCGGGCCTGGCAGCGGCGCGCGACAAGATCGTCGGCGGGCTGCGCCTGCCGGGCGACGAGACCGGCGACTGCTTCCTCTTCACCAATGCGCTGGCGCAGGAATGCGAGCGGCTGGGCGTGACCTTCCAGTACGGCACCTCGATCGACGGGCTCGTCACCGAGGGCGACCGGGTGACGGGCATCCGCACCGGCGCCGGGCTGGTGACGGCCGACGCGATCGTGACTGCACTCGGCAGCTACGCCACCGCCTTCCTCAAGCCTCTGGGCATCCGCCTGCCGGTCTCGCCGGTCAAGGGCTACTCGATCACCGCGCCCATCGTCGACGCCGCGCGCGCGCCGGCCTCGACCGTGATGGACGAGACCTTCAAGGTGGCGATCACCCGGCTCGGCGACCGCATCCGCGTCGGCGGCATGGCCGAGATCGCGGGCTTCGACCTGTCCCTGTCCGAGCGTCGCCGCGCGACGCTGCTGAACTCGCTCGACTCGCTCTTCGGCGGCGCGGCGGACACCGCCCAGGCCAGCTTCTGGAGCGGCCTGCGCCCGATGACCCCGGACGGCACGCCGATCATCGGCCGCACCAAGTTCCGCAACCTGTGGCTGAATGCCGGCCATGGCACGCTGGGCTGGACCATGTCCTGCGGATCGGCCCGGGTGCTGGCGGATCTGGTCTCCGGCGGGCGTCCGGAAATCGACGCGACCGACCTGGGGCTGGAGCGCTACAGCGCGCCGCGCCGCCGTCCCGCGGCCGCCCCGGCCGCGGCCGAACCGCACCTCGCCTGAAGTACTTGATTACCCGCGCTCCCGGCCCTCGCGGGCCGGGAAATTCCGGGCGGATGCCGCAATGCGGCATCCTGTCCCCGCGGCGTTTCTACGACTAAAGTCGTAGTCCGCCCCCGCAGCTGCGTCATTGTGTTGCAACCGATCCGTGCTAGCGTTTTCTCCAGGGAGGAAGAAAACATGCTGCATTTCCTGGTCGGGCTCTCGATTGGCCTGCTGATTGTCTCTCCGGTCATCGCCCTGGTACTCTTCGCCGGGCTCGAGCGCCGCAAGGCGCAGGAGCGCGCCCCGCGCAAGCCCGCCGCCGATGTCCTGCCGTTCGAGATGACCCGCATCCGCACCAAGACGCACCTGCCCGCCTAGACCGAATCGCGCCAGGCAAGCGCCGCAACTGCGCGGCCGAGCTCCGGCCCGGCCGCAGCCACAGCGCGTCCGTCGCGCAGGGTCGGAACATAGCGCCGGCCCCCTTCGACCTGACCCCAGCCCCCGGCCTCTTCGACCGCGAGCATGCCCGCGGCATGATCCCATGGGTTGAGTAGCGCCGAAACCGAGAAGTCCGCCTGGCCCGCCGCCAGCATGCGGTATTCGTGGCAGGAACATCGCAGAGACCGCAGGCTGCGGGCCCCGGCGAAGGCGGCCATGGCCTGTGCCCGCCGCGTGCCATGGCCGGTCTCGAAGGGCAGGATGCCCTCCGCCTCGCCGAGAGCGCGGCAGTCGCTCACCTTGAGCCGCCGCCGCGCGCCGCGGGCCGAGACATGCCAGGCGCCGCCGCCGCGATGCGCCACCACCCAGTCATCCATCACCGGATCATGCAAGAGCCCGAAGACGGTCTGCCCCTCGCGCACCACCGCGAGGATGACGCCGAAAACGGAAAGACCGCGGGCGAAGTTCAGCGTGCCGTCGACCGGGTCGATCAACACCGCGGTGCCGCCCTGCCCCAGCGCGTCCAGCAGGCGCGGATCGGCGGCCACCGCCTCCTCGCCGATGATCGCCGCGCCGGGCAGGATGCGGCGCGCGCCCTGGGCAATCGCCGCCTCCGCCTCGCGGTCGGCCACCGTCACCAGGTCGAGCGGATCGGATTTCGCGGCGATCTCCGTGGCGTCGAGATTGCGGAAGCGCGGCAGGATCAGCCGCCGCGCCGTGTCGCGGACCAGGGCGGTAAGCGCCTCGGCCTCATCTGCGGCCAGCGTGCCGGTCACAGCAGGCATAGCGTCTCGAAATGGTGCATGTGCTCGAAATTGCACAGCTCCACCCGGCCGAGGACGATGTCCTGCAGCCGCGGGCCGTGCGCCGCGAAGAGCGCGTCGCCAAGGGCGATGACCGCGCGCGCCTCGTCTTCGCTCAGCCAGCGCAGCGGATAGGCCAGGGTGATGTGGAAGGTGTAGGTCCCGAAGCCCGCCGGGGCGATCCCGGTCGCCTCGCGCAGCGCCGCGCGGGTGGCGCGCAGCCCTTCCTCGTCCGGACCGGTCCCGTCGACCGTCATCGAATGCCCGGCATGGACATTGAGCGCGCGGATGCGGCGGCTGGCAGGCAGCGCGATCCCCGAGAGGCGGGCGCGCAGAATGGCCGTGACCTCGTCGCGTGTGGCGTTGCGGTCCACGCCCTCGGGCCAGTCGAAGCGGTTGGCGAAGGGGCCGGAAATGCCCTGGAACACCGTCATGTGCAGCGAGGCGTCCGGCAGGAATGAGAAGTGCCCGCCATGGGGACCGGCGGCGAGCCCGTCCTTGATCGCCACCAGCGCGGCATGGGCGTCGCTGCCGCGGTCGACATGGCAGATCATCGTGTTGCCCGGCCAGTCGAGCCGCGTGCCGTCGGGGGCGAACTTGCCGCCCTTGCCGGGCGCGGAGATGCCCGGCGGCAGCGCGCCGCCTGTGGCGCGGCCGGTCAGATAGGCGATCGGGTCAGGACGGAATTGCGTCATCTTGCACTTTCATGGCGTCGCTGGGGACCGGATGGCGCGCGAACGCCCGGCCGGTCAGGGGGTCGAAAAGATGCAGCGCGCCGGCAGGCAGCGCGATGCGGATGTCGGACGAGGCCGCGACCGGACGGCCGGGCCCGGCGGCCATCTGCAGCCGGCTGCCATCGCCGAGCTGCAGGGTCAGGACGGAATGCGCGCCCAGATCCTCGCGGTAGATCACCCTTGCGGGCACGCCCGCGGGATCGGCCAGCACCTGCTCGGGGCGGATGCCCAGAAGCGCCGCGCCCTGATGGCGGTGCCGCGCCAGCACCGTGCCGTCCGAAAGCCGCAGCCAGCCGCCCTCGCCCGCGACGTCCAGCAGCGTCATCGCCGGGGCGCCGATGAAGCCAGCGACGAAGGCCGTGGCCGGGGCGTGGTAGATTTCCTGCGGGGTGGCGAACTGCTCGATCCGGCCCCTGTTCAGCACCATGATCCGGTCGGCCAGCGTCATCGCCTCCACCTGGTCATGGGTGACGAAGACGCTGGTGGCGCCGATCCGGCGGTGGAGCCCGGCCAGCTCCATCCGCATGTCCTGGCGCAGCTTGGCGTCGAGATTGCTCAGCGGCTCGTCATAGAGCAGCACCTGCGGCTCGCGCACCACGGCGCGGGCGATGGCGACGCGCTGGCGCTGGCCGCCGGACAGCTCGGAGGGGCGGCGGTGCAGATAGTCCCCGAGATCGACGATCCGCGCGGCGGCGGCGATGCGCGCCTCGCGCTCGGCCCGGGGCACCCGCGCGACCTTCAGCGCATAGCCGATATTGCCCGCCACGCTCATGTGCGGATAGAGCGCGTAGTTCTGGAACACCATCGCGATGCCGCGGTCCTTGGGCTCGGCCTCCTGCACCTCGCGCCCGGCGATGGTGATCCGCCCCGCGCTGAGCCGCTCCAGCCCGGCGATGCAGTTCAGAAGCGTGGACTTGCCGCAGCCCGAGGGGCCGAGGATGACGGTGAACTCGCCGCCGCGTAGCTCGGCCTCGAGCGCGGGCAGGACCTCGGTGGCGCCATAGGACTTGCGCAGCCCGTGGAGCCCGATCGCGGCGGGGGCGTTGGTGGCGGTCATGGTCATTTCTCCGACAGGGTGAGGCCGCGGACGATGCGGCGCTGGAAGACCGCGATCAGGATCAGCGGCGGCAGCGTGACGAGGATCGCCCCGGTCATCTGCAGCGGGAAATCGGGGATGCGCTCGCCCTCTTCCTGCAGCCGGGCGAGGCCGACCACGGCCATGGTCCGCGCGGGCGAGGAGGCGGCCACCAGCGGCCACATGTACTGGATCCAGGCGCTGATGAACATGTAGATGCCAAGCGCGGTCAGCGGTCCCTTCGACAGGGGCAGCAGGATGTCCCAGAGAAAGCGCAGCGGCCCCGCGCCGTCGATGATCGCCGCGCGGGCGAGCTGCGGCGGGATGGTGCGGAAGAACTGCACCAGGATCAGCGTGCAGGAGCCCTGCGCCATCAGCGGGATCGCGATCCCGGCATAGCTGTCGAGCAGGTTCCATTGCAGGTCGAGCGGCCGGCCCGCCAGCGCGCTCCACAGGCCCCCGGCATTGGCCAGGGCATTGAGCGGCAGCGCGACATTGGCCGTCACCTGATAGGCGGTGATGATCATCAGCTCCAGCGGCAGCATGATCGAGGCCACGACCAGCGCATAGACCAGCCCCCGCCCGCGGCCGGTGAAGAACACCACCGCATAGCTCGTCGTCACGGCCAGCGCGATGCGCCCGGTGGCGGCGATGGCGCCGACGATGATCGAGTTCAGCGTCTGCCGCGGCAGGTCGGTGCGGGTCCAGACCTCGCGCAGGTTCTCGGCGAAATGCCCGCCGGGGATCAGCGAGAAGTTCCGGCGCAGGAACTCCTCGTAGCTCTGGGTGGCGGTGACGATGACGAAGGCCATCGGCGTCAGCACGAAGACGAGGCCGCAGAGCAGGATGGCCGTCGCCCAGCGGTCGATGGAACGGGAGTTTTCGATCATCGGTCGTATCGCACCCGGCGTTCGAGGAAGAGGTACTGCGCCCCGGTGACGACAGCGACCAGCGCCATCAGGATCACCGTCTGGGTCGCCGCGCCCGACAGGTCATAGGCTTTGAACCCGTCGGAATAGATCTTGTAGACCAAGAGGTTGGTCGCCCCTCCCGGGCCGCCCCGGGTCATCGTGTCGATCAGCCCGAAGGAGCCCGAGAGGCTGTCGGCGACCTCGAGCACGACGACCACGAAGAGCTGCGGCGTCAGCAGGGGCAGCTGGATGTCGCGCAGCCGCCGCCAGGGCCCGGCCCCGTCGATCGCCCCGGCCTTGTGCAGCTCTTCGGGGATCGCCTGCAGCCCGGCCAGCAGGATGATGAAGCTGAAGGGGATCGCGCTCCAGACATTGGCAACGAAGAGCATCGCATAGGCGTGGAGCGGGTTGGTGCGCGGGTTCCACAGCCCCGGCCAGATCTCGTTCAGCGGCGCAGGGATGCCGAGATAGGGGTTCAGCAGGAAGACGAAGATCACCCCGATCGAGGCCGAGGCCACGGCCTTCGGCCAGAGGAAGATGTTGCGCGCGATCCCCGACAGCCGCAGCCTGCGGTCGGCGGCCAGCGCCAGCACCAGCGCGGTGCCGACCGAGCTGCCCGAGGCCAGCACCATGTAGGCCAGCGTCGCGCGGGCCGAGGACCAGAACTCGCCCGAGCCCAGCACGCGGCGGAAATTGGCGAAGCCGACGAATTGCGAGCCGCCGCCGAAGGGCTGCTCCAGGTGGAAGGCCCAGAAGAAGGCCAGGATGATCGGCAGGTAGAAGAACAGGAACAGCACCAGGAGCTGCGGCGCGCAGAGCCACCAGGGCAGCGCCCGGGCGCGGAAGATTTCCTGTTTCATGGGCGGGACTTTCAGCTGGCGGAACGCCGGCCCCCGGAGGGACCGGCAGGATCGGACACGGGCGCGGCTCAGGGCAGCGCGACGCCCTTGTAGGTGTCCTCGAAGCGGCGCAGCAGCGCGTCGCCGCGCTCCTTGGCGGTGTCGAGCGCGGCCTGCATGCTCTGCCCGCCGGTGAAGGCCTTCTGGGTCTCTTCCATGAAGATGTCGCGGAACTGCACGTAGAAGCCCAGCCGCACGCCGCGGCTGCCCTCGCCGCCCGGCTGGTCGAGGCTGCCGACGCCGGTGGGCACGGTGGCGAAATCCGGCTCCGCCGCCAGCCCTTCGGCCTCCAGCGCCGCGAGCGCGCTTTTCGTCACCGGCATGTAGCCGGTGGTGCGGGTGAAGGCGATTTGCCGGTCATCGCCGCGCAGGAAGTCGAGGAAGGCGCGGGCGGCCTCGTAGGACGCCTCGTCATGGCCCTTCATCACCCAGACCGAGGCGCCGCCGATCAGCGTGTTGTGCCGCTCGTAGCCCTGGTACATCGGCGCCATGGCGATCTCGACCTTGTCGCCGAGCGCGGCGAAGGCGGCGCCGTAGGAGCCGGTCGAGCCCTCCATCATCGCGCATTCGCCGGTATTGAAGGCGACGGTGTAATTGCCCGCGGCGGTGTCCTCGTTGAGCTTGACCAGCCCCTCCTCGCGCCAGTCATGCAGGTTCTGCAGATGCTCGGCGACCTTGCCGGTGTTGAAGGTGTATTCGGCGTCGAGCCCGCCATAGCCGTTGTCGCGGCTGGCGATCGGCAGGCCGTGGCGGGCCGAGAACTGCTCGAGCACGCGCCAGGGATGCGCATCGGTGACGAAGGGGCAGTCGACGCCCGCCTCCCTGAGCCGGCGCGCAGCATCGGCAAGCTCTTCCCAGGTGGCGGGCAGCGCCTCGATCCCGGCCTTTTCCAGCAGCTCGCGGTTGCCGTAGAAGATCAGCGTCGAGCCGTTATAGGGCTGCGAATAGAGCATGCCCTCCGAGGTCTCGTAATAGGAGCGGGCGCCGTTGATGTAGTCGCCCCAGTCGACCTCCGGCTCCAGCTCCTCCACCGGCAGCACCGCGCCCGAGAGCATCAGGTCGAGCGTGCCGGCATCGAAGAACTGAATCAGCGCCGGATGGCGGCCCGAGCGGTAGGCGGCGATCGCCTTCTGCATCCCGGTCTCGTAGCTGCCCTGGCCCATGCAGGCCACGGCATGGTCGTCCTGCGCGGCATTGAAAGCGTCGCAGGCGGCCTGGATGGCGACCTCGCCGGTGCCGGTATTTCCGTACCAGAACTCGATATCGGCCGCCTGCAGGGCGGCGCTGCCGGCCAGCATGGCCAGGGCGGAAAGGGCGGATGTCTTCAGCATTGCGGTCCTCGGCGGGTTCGGGGGCGGCCTGACTCGGCTCGAGGGCGTATTAACACTTTACGTGTGACAAGAGCGTGACGCTGCAGCTCCGTTGCAGCAACGGCTGTTTTCTGGTGAAGACGTCAGAGACGAACTTTGCCTGTGGAAACATGAGACCCCTGCCCCCGGCCCATCCCGACGACCCTGCAAGACTGCTCGCGCCGCGCTTCCGCCGCCATGGCACCGAAGTGGCCAGCCGCACCGAGCGCCAGCTCCTCGCGGCGATCTGGCAGGCGCCGGAGCAGACCCGCGCCGCGCTGACCCAGGAGGCCGAGCTGACCCAGCAATCGGTGCACCGGCTGCTGGCCGCGCTGCAGGGGGCGGGGATGGTGCTCTTCGGCCCGCTCAGGCCGCCCCGGCACAAGGGCCAGCCCAGCCCGCAGCTCCTGCTGAACCCGCGCTTCGGCTGCGCGCTCGGCATGTCGCTCGACACCGACCGGGTGGGCATCGCCTGCATGGATTTCGCCGGCGGCCATGCCACGCGGCATTTCCCGATCGCCGGCGATCCGGTGGAGGCGGTGCTCGACCGCATCGCCGAGGAGGCGGAGGCGCTGCTGGCGCAGATGCGCTTCGCGAAGGCGGACGTGCTCGGCATCGGCTTCGCCATCGCCGGCTTCCTGATGGAGAACGGCCGCTACAACCCGCCCGACCCGCTGGCCCACTGGGCCGGGACCGACCTCGCCCGCACCGTGTCCGAGCGTTTCGCCCTGCCCTGCTGGACCGACAACAGCGCCAACACGGCAGCGCTCTGCGAGGCGATGTTCGGCCATGGCCGCCGCTACCGGGACCTGGCCTATCTCTCCTTCAACTACGGCTTCGGCGCGGGCATCGTCGCGGGCGGCGCGCTGATGCGCGGCGGCTTCGGCAATGCCGGCGAGATCGGCATGATCTTCACCCCCGAAGAGGCGCGGCGCCGCCCGGCGCTGGGGCTCCTGCTGCAGCATCTGCGCGCGGCGGGCCATGACATGCGCGCCATCGGCGATCTCGACCGCGCCATGTCGCCGCTCTGGCCCGAAGTGGCGGACTGGGCCGATCTGGTCGCGCCGCAATTCAACCGCGTGGTCAATGCCGTCGCGGCCATCGCCGATCCGCAATGCATCGTGCTCGGCGGCCAGGTGCCGCGGACGCTGGCGCGGGAATTCATCGCCCGGGCAGAGTTCTACGCCCGGCCGCGCCATGGCCATCTGAACCCGCTGCCGCGGCTCGAGATCTCGGATCTGGGCGGCGAGACCCCGGCGATCGGCGCCGCCTGCCTGCCGCTGCGGGCGCTGGCCTTCTGACCCGGCCCGCCGCCTCGCGCCGTCCCCTGGCAGGCGCGCGGGCCCGACCGCGACCGGCCGCGGCCCCTCGCGCGCGGGCAGCCGGGTCGGGCCTTCCTTCCCCTCCGCTCAGTCCCCGCCGGGACGCGCCCGCAGAAGCCGCAGCGCATTCGCCGTCACCAGCACCGTCGCCCCGGTATCGGCCAGGACCGCGATCCAGAGCCCGGTCATCCCCGCCACGGTCGTCGCCAGGAACACCGCCTTCAGCCCCAGCGCCAGCGCCACGTTCTGCCGGATCACCGCCATCGTCGCCCGGGAAAGCCGCAGCAGCGCCGGGACATCCGCCACCCGGTCGCGCAGGAGCGCCCCGTCCGCCGTCTCCAGCGCCACATCCGTGCCCGAGCCCATCGCGATCCCGACCTGCGCCGCGGCCAGCGCCGGGGCGTCGTTGATCCCGTCCCCGACCATCAGCACCCGCGACTGGGCCGCCAGCGCCTGCATCTGCGCGACCTTCTCCCCGGGCAGCAGCCCGGCGCGGCAGGGCAGCCCCAGCCGCTCGGCCATGGCCCGGCCGGTACGCAGGTTGTCGCCGGTCAGCATCACGGTCCGCACGCCCATCCGCTTGAGCTCGGCAATCGCCGCCGCCGCATCCGCGCGCGGCTCGTCGCGCAGCGCGATCAGCCCCAGAAGCCGGTCCGGCGCGAAGACCGCCACCACCGTGCTGCCTTCTGTCTCGAGCGCCGCCGCCCGCGTCGCGGCCGCCTCGCCGAGACAGCCCGCCTCCATCGCCAGCCGCGGCGAGCCGACGGTCCAGCGCAGCCCCTCTACCAGCGCATGCGCGCCGCGGCCCGGCGTCGCCCCGGCCTCCGCCGCCTGCGGCAGTGCCAGCCCCGCCGCCTCCGCCTCCTCCAGGATCGCGCGGCCAAGCGGGTGGCTCGCCCCCTGCTCCACCGCTGCCGCCATCCGCAGGAGCGTCTTTCCATCCGTCCCGAAGGGCTCCAGCGCCGTCACCTGCGGCCGCCCGGCGGTCAGCGTCCCGGTCTTGTCGAAGGCGACAAGCTCGGTCCCCGCCGCCGCCTCGAGCACCGCGCCGCCCTTCATCAAGAGGCCCTGCCGCGCCCCGGCCGACAGCGCCGAGGCCACCGCCGCGGGCACCGAGATCACCAGCGCGCAGGGGCAGCCGATCAACAGCAGCGCCAGCGCCCGGTAGATCCAGACCTCCCAGCCCGCCCCCAGAAGCAGCGGCGGCAGCACCGCGACCAGCGCCGCCGTGCCCACCACCGCGGGCATGTACCAGCGGCTGAACCGGTCGATGAAGCGCTCCACCGGCGCGCGGGCGCTCTCGGCCTCCTCGACCAGCCGCAGGATCCGGTCGATCGCGCTCTCCCCGGCCGCGCGCAGCACCCGCAGCCGCAGCTCGGCATCGGCATTGACCGAGCCCGCCAGCACCTCGTCGCCCGGCCCCTTGGCCACCGGCATGCTCTCGCCCGTCACCGCCGACTGGTCGACCCCGGAGCGGCCCGAGATCACCACCCCGTCAGCTGCCACCCGGTCGCCGGGGCGGATCTGCAGCACATGACCGGGTGCCAGGCTCTCGGCCGCCACCTCGCGGATGCGCGGCCCGACGACCAGCCGCGCGGTCGCGGGCTTCAGCGCCGCCAGCGCGCGGATGCCGTCGCGGGCGCGCCCCGCCGCCAGCCCCTCGAGCAGCTCGCCGAGCGCGAAGAGGAAGACCACCACCGCGGCCTCGCCCTGCGCGCCGATCGCCAGCGCGCCAAGCGCGGCGATGGTCATCAGCATCTCGATGGTGAAGGGCATGCGCGCCCGCGCCATGGCCAGCGCCCGCCGCGCCACCGGCGCCACTCCGGCCAGCGTCGCCAGCACGAAGCCCGCCTCCGCGGCAGGCCCGCCGACCGTCAGCGCGATCCCCCAGGCGAGCGCCAGAAGCCCCCCCGTCGCCGCCACCATCTGCGCCTTGCGGCTCCGGGCCCAGCCCGGCAGCGTCGCGCGCTTCTCCTCCGCCGGGGCAGCCGGTGCCGCCGCGGGAGCAACCGCCTCGCCGGGCAGCACGAATCTGCCCGCGACACGCTCGGCCGGGGCCTCCGGCGCGGAGATACCGAAGCCCACCGCGCGGACCGCCCGTTCCACCTCGTCCGGCGTGGTCCCGTCCCGGGCCAGCACCAGCCGCAGCCGCTCGGCCATCAGCGCGACCTCGACCTGGCTCACCCCGGGCAGCCGCTCCACCGCGCCCTGCACCTTCGCCGCGCAGGAGCCGCAATCCATTCCGGTCACCCGCCATTCCGCGCGCGTCGTGCCTGCCGCTTCCATCTGCCTCTCCGCTTCCCAATTCCGAGTCGGGGCGGACCATAGGACCTACAGCAACTGTAGCTTCAAGCGGCAATCTGCGCTATCTGCCAAGGCGACATAACAGAGCCCGGAGGCCCCCATGTACACGATCGGCGCGCTGGCCCGCCATGCCGGCACCAAGGTCCAGACCATCCGCTACTACGAGCAGGTCGGGCTGATGCCCGAGCCAGGGCGCAGCGCCGGCGGGCAGCGCCGCTATGACGGGGCGGCGCGCGACCGGCTGGCCTTCATCCGCCATGCGCGGCAGCTCGGCTTCTCGCTCGACGCGATCCGCGAGCTCCTCGGCCTCTCCGACCGGCCGGAGCGCCCCTGCGCCGATGTCGACGCCATCGCCCGGCGGCAGCTGCGCGCGGTCGAGGCGCGGATCGTCCGGCTGGAGGCGCTGCGCGGCGAGCTGACGCGGATGATCGGCGAATGCTCCGGCGGCACGGTCTCGGACTGCCGCGTGCTCGAGGTGCTGCGCGACCATGGCGAATGCCTGGCCGAGCACGAGCATCCGGACGGCTAGCCCGCCGCTCCGCGGCCGCGGACAGATCCGGCCGCATGCCTCGCTGCGTGCCGCATGGCGCCTGCCCTGGCGGCCGGAACCGCGGCATCGCACCCGGCCTTCCGGCACATCGCGGCCAGGTCCCCGGCCGCAGCCGGCGCCGCCAAGTCAGGCAGCCGCCCTCGAGCGCAGAAGAACAGCGCCAGCGCGGTTCCCTGATCCCGTCCTCGCGGGCCTGCGGTCCGGCCCCGAGAACCTTCTGCAGGGTCCACGCCGTCCCGCCCGCCGCAGGCCCCGTACCCTTTGGGCCGGAAGAGCAGTCTGCCTGCCCCGTGAGGATGCCCGATCAAGAACAGCCTGCAGGACACCCCCTCGGCCTGCCCGCCGCGCCGGGCAGGCACCCGCATCCCCCTCAGGAAAGCCGCGGGTACGCCTTTCCGGTCCCGGAGCCCGGCAGCAGATCGGGCAGGCATTCGTGTCTCCAAAGCGGCTCCCCCCTGCCGCCACCTTTCCCGGCGGGGCCGGCGGCCTTCGGGCAGGCTCGGATCGGGCTCCGCCCCATTGTCCGGCCTAAGCGAACGCCGCCCGCAGCGGCACGGTCGGGTCAATAGACCCGGATCTGCCGCCGCGCATGGGGGCGGGTGCGGGAGGGGGCATCCCCCTCCCGCCTGCCATCGCCGACCCGGGCACCGGCGCGGGGCCGTTGCATCATGCCCGGCAGGCTCTGCCCTCGCCCGCATGGCCGCACCGATCCCGCAACGAAAGGCCGGACCACCTGTGGCCCGCGCGATGTGCCCAACAGACCGGCACCGCTGGCGACGTCGCCGCCCATGCCGACCCGCCTGGACGAGGCCGGCCGGGGCCCATGCCGCCCATGTCCGTTTGCATTGCCGGCAGAGGCTCCGGAGCCTGAACAGGACACGCCGCCTGCCAGCAGCGCGGTTGCCGCATCGCAGATGCCGCAGGACACCGCGGCCCCCCCGCCGGCGCGGCACCGGGCGGAGGCCTGCCAGTGCAGGCCGCCCTTCTTCCGGCAGCGGCCGGGGACCGGCGGGCGGATGGAACCGCCCGCCGCCCCGAGGTCAGGTCTTCGCGTGCTTGCCGCGCTGCGCATCCATCGACCAGGGGCCGGGTCCGGCCACGCAGAGATAGAGGAAGACGAAGCAGTAGGTCGCCGCCAGCTCGCCCCCATTGACGATCGGGAAGAAGCCCTGCGGGGCATGGACGCTGAAATAGGCCACCGCCATCACGCCCGAGAGCAGGAAGGCCGTCGGCCGGGTGAAGAGCCCCACCACCAGGAGGATCCCCCCGGCGAATTCGAAGAGCCCTGCGATGCCCGGCATCGAGCTGACCGCGATTCCGCTCATCGGCGTCTCCGGCCAGCCGAGGAACTTGGTGAAGCCGTGCTGCAGGAGCAGAAGGCCGGACATGACGCGCAAGAGCGACAGGACATGGGGCTCGAAGCGGGACAGGAATGACATGGGACCTACCTTTCTGGTCTGGGATCGCCCCCCGATCCTGCCACAGGCCGGTGATTCCGCGCATCAATCCGTTATGCTGCCCCGCCCGTCCTGCCGCGCCGGCGCAACAGCCACCGCGAAAGGGGCGTGCCGGCCAGGCGCGCTCTGCCGCCGCGCGGCCCAGCCGGGCGCCGGCCGCGACCGGGTCCGGCGATGCGGCCATCCTGCCGGGGCTGCCGCTCTGGCCGTCCCCCGCGATCCTCCCCCGGGGCCCCGGGCTGGTCGCGGCGCTCTTCGCGATCCGGGGTCCCGACGCGCCCCTCGGCAGCGTTGAGCAATGACCGACGGGAGCGCCGCCTCTCCGGCATCCCGGCGCCCATCCTCCGGATGATCCGTCGCCACGCAGCTGGCCGGGCTCTGCCGCGCCCGAGGCGGAGCGCAGCCGCCATGTTCCCGAGCCAGATCCATTCGGCAGTCGCCCCGCATTTGCCAACCGTGAAGCCGATCTCCGGGCTTCTCGGCAATGTCGCCGCCGCGGCGGGCCACCCGCGCTCTTCGACGCCCGCCATGCCCGGATCTGGCGGATGCGCGGCGGGCGGGCGCTTCGGCCCCGGCGCCGGACGGCACCGGCGTCTCGGCTATGTGCCCCCTCAATCACCGCCGCCGTGACAATCGCGGACATGCCCCGGACACTGGCGCCCAGGCCATCCCGCACCCGAATTCATCGAACCTGCGGGGGGCCGGGAATGTCCTTTGCGCGCGCTCGGCGCGCGCAGGCACCGTCCCGATCACCGTCCCGGCGATCGCCGCCTGCTGCCTCGCGCCGATGCGGTTCCGCGCGGTGACGGTGATCCTGTCCGGGAAAACCATTCCGCCCGTAGGCGCGAAACTCCTCCGATGCGCGGCGCGGCCGACACCGGCCACCCGCGGGCCAAGGTCGTCCGCCCCGAGGCGCCGGTGCTTCCGGCGATGATCCCCGGGCACTGCCTGAAGATCGCTTTCCCGCCATCGCCCCCTGCCCGCTGACGGGATCCAGGGGCGCTGCCTGTCGCACCGCCGCCCGGGCTCAGCCGATACTGTCGAAACCCCCCGGCTCCGGTCGAAAGACCATCCGGAGCTGGAAATTCGGTCTCCGGCATGGCTGAAGAAACCGCTCTTCGAAGCGGATTCTCCCGGTCTTGGAAGGTGTTCCCGCGATTTCGGGGCCTGCGAGCGCGGGCGCGCGCTTTTCAGCGCAGTCAGCCCTTCGCGGCCAGTCCCGGCCCGGCGAGCAGGCCCTTTCTCAGCGCGATGATGTCGAGATCGCCGGAGACGAAGACCGCCCCCGCCTCGAGCGCCGCGGCGTGGAGCGCCGGGTCCATCGCCAGGATCCCCGGCGGCAGCCCGGCCGCGCGGATCCGGCGGATCGCGTCGGCCACCGCCACGCGCACCTCCGGATGGCCCGGCTCGCCGGGATGGCCCAGGGACGCCGCCAGATCGGCCGGGCCGACGAAGATGCCGTCCACTCCGGGCACCGCGGCGATCGCCTCGATCTGCGCCAGCGCGGCCGCCGATTCCACCTGCACCAGCAGGCAGAGCTCCTCGCTGGCATTGCGGTGATAGCCCGCAACCGTGCCGAAGCCCGTCGCCCGCGTCATCCCCGAGACCCCGCGGATCCCTGCGGGCGGATAGGTCATGCAGGCCACCGCATGGGCGGCCATCTCGGCATCCTCGACCATCGGGATCAGCAGCGTCCGCGCGCCCAGATCGAGCAGCTTCTTGATCTCCGGCGCGTTCAGATGGGTCGGCCGCAGGATCGGCTCCACCGGATAGGGCGCCGCCGCCTGCAAGAGCGGCAGCGCCGAGATCGCGTCCATCGGCGAATGCTCGGTGTCGAACAGCATCCAGTCGAAGCCGAGCGCCGCCATCATCTCGGCCGCCAGCGGATCGGACATGGTGCACCACAGCCCGTCCTGGCGCCGCATCTCCTTCAGCGCGGCCTTGAACCTGTTCGTCTGCATGGAATCCTCCCTTGCCCCTGCCGGGCCGACGATGGCAGCCGCGGCCGCCGTGTCAACGCCCCTTGCGTCCGCAGACCGGAGTAGGTAGACCGGTCTACCTACAGACTCGGAGACCGCCATGCCCGACGCCCCTTCCGATCTCCGCGCCCCGGCGCGCGCGCGGCTCCTCGCGGCCGCGGCCGAGCTGTTCTACGACCAGGGGATCGGCGCCACCGGGATCGACGCGATCATCCGCCGGGCCGGGGTGGCGAAGAAGAGCCTCTACAACAACTTCGCCTCAAAATCCGATCTGGTCGCCGCCTATATTGAGGCGCGCCACCGCGAGTGGCTGGACCTCTTCGCGGCCCGCGCCGCAGAGGCCGAGGGGCCACGCGGGCAGATCCTCGCGGTGTTCGACGCCTATCGCGACCATGCCGAGGCGGGCTATCTGCATGGCTTCCGCGGCTGCGGACTGCTCAATGCCGCGGCCGAGCTGCCCGCGGGCGATGCCGGGCGCGCCGCGGTGCGCGCCCACAAGGAGGAGGTCGAAGCCATCCTCTGCCGCGAACTGGCCCTGCTCCTGCCGGACGACCCCGGCCGCGCCGCGCCTCTGGCGCTGCAGCTGGCCTTCCTGCTCGAGGGCGCGATCACCCGGGCCGGGCTCGACGGCTCGGGCGCCTGCATCGCCGCGGCCCGCGCCATGGCCGAAGACCTGCTGGAGACGCTCTGAGATGACCGCCGCCGACCGCCGCACCGGCACCGCCGCGATCCTGCTGGCCGCGCTCCTGTGGAGCACGACCGGCACTGCCGCGACCTTCGCCCCCGCCGTCAGCGCCGCCGCCATCGGCGCGGCCGCGATGGGGATCGGCGGGCTCCTGCAGGCGCTGACCGTGCTGCCCGGGCTCTGCCGCGGGGCACGCGCGATCGGGCGGCAATGGCGGCTGCTCCTGCCGGGCGCCGTTGCGGTGGCGCTCTATCCCCTGGCCTTCTACGCGTCGATGCGCCTCGCGGGCGTCGCAATCGGCACCGTGGTCACGATCGGCGCCGCGCCGCTTCTCGCCGGGCTGATCGAACGGCTGCTCGAGGGCCGCCATCTGAGCCTCCGCTGGCTCGCAGGCGCGCTTTGCGGCGTGGCGGGAGTGCTGGCGATCTGCCTGGCCGAAAGCGCCGGGCACGCCGCGGCCGGGCCGGATGTGGCGACGGGGATCCTGCTGGGGCTCCTCGGCGCGGCGAGCTACGCGCTCTATTCCTGGACCGCGCGCGGGATGATGCAGCGCGGCATCCCCGGGCGCGAGGCGATGGGCGCGACCTTCGGGCTGGGCGGGCTCTTCCTGATGCCGGTCCTCCTGCTGACCGGCGGGCCCTTCCTCGAAAGCTGGGTCAATGCGGCGACCGGGCTCTACATGGCGCTGGTGCCGATGTTCCTGGGCTACCTGGCCTTCGGCTACGGGCTGGCGCGGGTCCCGGTCAGCCTGGCCACCACGCTCACCCTGCTCGAACCCGCGGTCGCGGCGCTGCTGGCCGCGCTGGTGCTGGGCGAGCAACTCGCCGCGCTCGGCTGGACCGGGATCGGCCTGGTCCTCGCCAGCCTGGTGATCGTCACCCTGCCGCTGCGCCTGCCCGCCCTGGCGCGCCGCGGCGCCGCCACCCTTTGATCCGACCGACCCGAGAGGACGCGACATGGCCAAGAGCACCCCGGCCACCCAGGCGCTGATCCGCGCGAAAGCCGCTTTCGAGCTGGACAGCTACGACTACGACCCCGGCGCCGAGCGCGTCGGGCTGCAGGCGGCCGAGGCGATGGGCGTGCCGCCGGGCCAGGTGTTCAAGACGCTGATGGTGCTGGCCGACGGCCGCCCCGCCTGCGCGGTCCTGCCCTCGGATGCCGAGCTGAACATGAAGAAATTCGCCGCCGCGCTCGGCGCGAAATCGGCGAAGATGATGCCGCCTGCCGAGGCCGAGCGGCAGACCGGCTACAAGGTCGGCGGGGTCAGCCCGCTCGGGCAGCGCAAGGCGGTGCCGACGGTGCTCGACGCGGCGGCGGGCGGACTGGCCTCGATCCATGTCAATGGCGGCCAGCGCGGCCTGCAGATCCGCATCGCCCCTGCCGAGCTGCAGCGGGTGCTGGGCTGCACCATGGCCGAAGTGACGCGCTAGGTGTTTAGTCCCGGGGTGTGATGGGTCGGATCGGCTTTGAAGCGATCCGGCTCTTTTGTCTATTTTCCGCAGGTGAACTCGAACGGTGTTGGGCCCCTCAGCGTTTTCAATCTCCGGGCGTAATTGTAGGCGCGATGAACGCGGCCAGGTGGCCTTCCAGTTCCGCGTGCGTGTCGTAGTGATACCGTTGGACGGTCGCCTCCTTGATCGTGCGGCTCATCCGCTCGACTTGGCCGTTGGTCCAAGGCTGGCTGATCTTCGTGAGCCGCTGCTGGATGGCGTTCTCTTCGCAGGCCCTGCCGAAAATGCGGGCCATTGCGGGGCGGTCCTGCTGACGATTGGCGAACTGGACTCCATCGCCAATGGCCGCTCGGACCGGTGGCGCAGCCATCGGCAAGCCGGTGAGCACGGCATGGATGCGGTAGGGCAGCGCTGCCACGAGACTTCCGGGGAATTGCGCGGACGCCATCTTTCCGGCCTTCCGGTGCAACTCGACGAAGGCGAATTTCGAGGGTCGGTCAATCGCCGCGAACAGGTATATTTTTCCTTCTTCCGAACGAACTTCCGCAATGTCGATGTGGAAGTATCCGGTCGGGCAAGCCTTGAATTTCCGCTTCGGTTTGCCGCCCTCCCCATCGGGCAGCCGATTGATCCATTCGCCATCGGGCTCGAACCGATGGCGCCCTGATGGCTCATCGCTGCAGGCATCGGTGCACAGACGAGCGCGTCAACCTCTCGGCAGATTGCGTCGCAATCGCCTGCCGGTCGGCGGATGCGGGATAGATGGCTGCAAGGCAGAGAGGCCGTTCTGCGCGGAAATCGATCCCCCGGATCGATTTCGGGACGCTTGAACTCCAGGGGCACAGCAGCGTGTGGCGCCGGAAAGCCACTGCCGCAGCTTCCTCTTCCGGGCTCAGAGCGGTTGATCGCACCTCCCTGGGGCCCATCCGGGCATCCTCGACGCGCTCCCGCTTCCGCCACTTGGCCACGGTCTTGACGTTCGCCGGGAAAACGATCCCCCAGATCGTTTTCCATTCCGCCTCGCTGCCAAGCTCCCGCCGCAGCGCCGCATTCGAAGCTTTCGATCGCTGTATGAGAGCCCGGATGGCGTGCGCCCCTCTCGGCGAATCCGCGCATTCGCCTGCCGGTCAGAGGATCGTGGCGCTGCCGCGAAGAACCTGTCCCATAGGGCATCCTTCTGATGATCACGGAATAGTAGACCACTACGCCCTGGGACTAAACATCTAGGTTCTGGACCGACAGAAGAGGTTCTGACCCCGCCGTGCCCGTGATCCGCGTCGGGCACCGGAGGCAAGCCACGGCCCGTCTTGATGTCCCGGATGGCGACTGGGTGCTGATCCGGCCTCTGCGTCCGGGCAAGCCTCGCGGCCTGGCGCAGGCTGACGGCCGACGGGCGCCGAACGGCATCTGCCGGGTGCTGCGGACGGGATCTGCCGGGGCGGCACCGCCTGCATGCAACCATCTGCAAGCGCGTCAGCCGCTGGGCCAAAGCAGGTGCCCGCGTCCGCAGCTCCGGCGCGCTGGCGGAAAGATCCCCGGCTTCCATGCCGCTCATCGACAGGCCGCTCATCCGTGCCCGCCAGCACGCAGCCGACGGCAATAGTGGGACGAAAATCACGCCATCCATCACTGTCATGGCGGATTGAAGCCCGAGATCACCGCGATGGCAGTGACCCGAGGGCGGCCGCTGGCGATCCGCCTCTCCTCTGCGCCGGTCTCGGACAAGGCGGCTTTGGCGCGCGTTCCGGCCGCATATCCGGCGCCCAGAGACCCCGGGTGCCGACCGCGGCCAGGATGCGCGAGCGGTCCCTTAGCCGACCGCGGTCCAGGGCGGCCGAGCGCATATTTCTCCACGACGCTCAGACGATGCCGCGATCTAGCCCAAGCTGATCGAGCGGGTTTTCGACGAGCTCGGACACTTCGGGAAAGTCGCAACCCGGAATGAGCGGACCGCGAGAAACGACTGTGCCGACGTGCTCATCGCGTCATCACGGCTCCGGCTGCGACGTCATGAGCCCGCATTCCGGGCCCGTCTCCGGCCATCCCCGGCCGAGCGAGGGCCCGCCATTGGGCGCGGCACCGGGGAACGGACGCCTTCGGAACGGCGGCATCGACCGCCGCTCCTCCGGCCGCGGCGGCGCAGGACATCCCGGGGGGCGGACCGGCGATCCGCATGCAAAGCCTGCCGGGCAGCGCCACGGCCGCGCCGGACGTCGCCGGACGGACCGCATCGCCCGGCGGCTGCGGCCGACACGGTCCGAAGCCGCCCCGCCGCCTCAGCGGCAGGGGAAGGGGCCGCCCGGCGCCTGGTCCTGGGGCTCGAGCGCGCCGTCGATCCCGCAGCGCAGGATCCGCCCGCCGGGGTCGATCATGCCGGGATTCTCCGTCCAGGCCACCAGCCCGCTGCCGAGAAGCGTGTAGAGCCCGCCGGCCCGCGCCGTGGAGAGATAGCCCTCGGCCAGCACCGCACCGACTGGCTGGTCGAAGAGCCCGGTGGCGATGGTGCGCGCCGAGAGCCCGCCGGGCGAGGGCGCGCCCGTCGCCAGGATCACGTCGCCGGGCCGCAGATGGCTGGTCGCGATGCCGGTCACGCGGGTGCCGCCGACCATCAGGTCGCTGCCGCCCTCGACCGGGAAGGCCGAGCCCATCACCCGCGCGATGCGCAGCTCCGGCGGCACCGGTTCGATCCGCGAGGCGGCGACCCCGCCCTCGCGCCAGAGACCGCTGACCGCCACCCAGTCGCCCTCCGACAGCCCCTCGGCCAGCGGCCCGGCCTCGACCGTCGTGCCCAGGACGCGGAACGCGCCGCCGCCGAGCCCTGCGACCGGGCCCACCAGCGGCAGCACCCGGCGGATCGAGCGGGCGCGCCAGCTGCCATCCGCCTCGGCCTCGGCCACCACCGCGACCGTGTCGCCGGGGCGCAGCGCGCCCGCGGCCTCGGGGCCGAGCCCGTCGCGCACCGGCTGGTCCGGGTCGATGGCGATGCGCTGGCCGTTGACGATGATCGAGCCGAGCGCGGTGATCGTGCCGGAGATGCCGGTGCCGACGATGCCGCCCTCGGGCTCGGCCGGTTCCTGCGCCGCTGCGGGCAGCGCCGCCGCCAGAAGCGCGAGACAGAGCGCGAGCCGCGCCAGGGGTCCTGCCGTCATGTGCCGTCCTCCTCCGTCCTCTCCTCCGGACCCGGCCGGGGCAGGATATAGGCGCCGAAGACGAAATGCCCGCGCGCCGCGCCCTCCCTGTCCTGCAATGCGCGCGCGCGGCTGTCGAGATCTTCCAGCGCGGCCTGTGCGCGCGCACGCGCCAGCGCCTCGAGCTCCGCCAGCGCGGCGGCGGAAAGATGCGAATAGCGCAGCGCCCGGTCGTAGTGCCGGGGCGTGCCGGGGGGCGCGGTCAGATTGTGCGTCGCCGCCGCCAGATGCGGCGCCAGCGTCGCGGCATAGGCGGCCACCTGCTCGGGCGTCCCGGCCTTCGGCACCAGCGCGCGGGCGGCCAGCCGCAGCCCGCCCCCTTCCAGGGCCTCGACCGTGCCCTGCTCCTCGAGCAGCGCCAGAACCGTGCCCGGCGCCATGTCGGCCCGGGTCTCGCGCAGCATCGCGTCGAATTCCGCCCTGGACAGCACCCGCGGCGCGCCCGAGGCATCCTGCCAGCCCGGCCCAACGGCCCAGTGGCTCGCCGCCATCGCGGCCGCCCCGAGCGACGTCGGCTTCGGCGCCTCGGCGGTGCGCAGCCGCTTGACGTCCTTGCGGTGGATGCCGGTGCGCAGGCTCACCCGGCTGTCGCTGGCCGTCTCGCCATCGGCGCGCAAGGCGGCCGCGACCAGCGCGGATTTCAGCGCCTCCGTCACCGCCGGCAGCGGCAGGCCGCGCGCCAGGATCGCCTCGGCCAGCGGGGCAAGCAGCGCGGCGAGCGCGCGGTCGAAGGGATCGTCGGCAGCATCGGTCACGCGAACCATCCTGCAGGTTTCCAGGGGCTTGTCAGCTTTTGTTTCAGCACCGCACGCGGGCGTCACAAGCGGTGATCGCTGTTGATTTTGTAATGGGAAATTTTCCCATTATCAAGCCTGCATCAACTTGACCCAACGAAAGGCTTTTCCGATGCAGACCTATTCCAGCCTGTTTTCCGCCCTCGCCCCGGCGCCCGCGCCCTGCCCGGCCGCGCAGCCGGAACGCCCGGACATTCCCGGGCTCGACGGGCTCTGCGATGCCGATGCCGCGCGCTTTGCCGCCTTCGGCTGGGGCCCGCGCGAGACGCCGCGCTTTGCCACCGTCGCCGCGGCAATGTCCCGCCAGATGGCAGAGCACCCCGAGGAGACCGCCGTCGAGCACGGAGACCGGCGTCTGAGCTACGGCATGCTCGAGCATTACGCGCTGCGCCTGGCCGCGACGCTCCATGCCGCCGGGGTGCGGCAGGGCGATGCGGTCTGCCTCTACCTGACCCGCTCGGTCGAGATGGTCGTCGGCATCGCGGCGCTGCAGAAGCTCGGCGCCGCCCATGTGCCGCAGCATGTCGGCGTCGCGCCCGAGGGCGCGCTCGTCCATATCGCCGCGCAGACCCGCGCAAGGGCGGTGCTGACCACCTCGGCCCATGCGCCCGCCCTGCCCGATTGCGGGGTCCGGGTGATCGAGATCGACCGCGACATGGCCGATCCGGCGCCGCGCCGCCTGCCGGAGATGCCGCCGCCCGGGCCGCAGGACACCGCGATGATCCTCTTCACCTCGGGCACGACCGGCCTGCCGAACGGCGTGCAGGTCACCCAGGCGAACCTGGCCAATGTGCTGCTGACCGCGCCCGGCGATCTGGGCATGGCGCCGGGGCTGCGGGTCGGGCAGATCCTGTCCATCGCCTTCGACATGGCCGCCTGGGAGACGCTGGGCGCGCTGGCCAACGGCGCGACGCTGGTGCTGCGCGGCCGCGACATCCAGGAGACCGCGGAACGGGTCGACATCCTGATCGCCACGCCCTCGATCCTGGCCGGGCTCGATCCCGCGCGCTGCCGCCGCATCCGCACCGTCGCCGTCGCCGGCGAGCCCTGCCCGCGCCCGCTGGCCGATCTGTGGAGTCTGCAGGCAGCGTTCTACAATTCCTGCGGCCCGACCGAGACCACGATCATCAACACCGCCGCCCGCCACGATCCGCGCAAGCCCGTGCTATCGATCGGCCGGCCCACGCCGAATAACAGCGTCTACATCCTCGACGAGGCGCTGGCGCCGCTGCCGATCGGCGAGAAGGGCGAGATCTGGGCCGGGGGCGCGGGCGTCACGCCGGGCTATCTGGACAATCCCGCGCTCAGCGCCGAGCGCTACCGCCCCGACCCGTTCCGCCCCGGCCAGATGATGTTCCGCACCCGCGATCTCGGCCGCTGGACGCCCGAGGGCGAGCTGGAGCATTTCGGCCGGGTCGACGACCTGGTGAAGATCCGCGGCTTCCGGGTGGAGCTCGACGGCGTCTCCGCGGCGATGGAGGCCGCGCCGGGCTGCCGCCGCGCGGCGACGCTGGCGCTCGACGGCCGGACGCTGGTCGGTTTCGTCAGCCCGGCCGACGCGGATCCCGGCAAGGCCGCCGAGGCGGTGATGGAGCGGCTGCCCTACTACTGCCTGCCCGCCCGGATCATTGCGCTGGACGAGCTGCCCCGCACCCCGCGCGGCAAGATCGACAAGCGCGCGCTGGCAGCGCTGGCCCGCGGCGCGGAGGCAGACGCATGAGCGCCCTCGCCTCCGCCCGGCCCCGCGCCTGGCGCCGGATCGCCCGCCACCCGGCGCTGATGGAGTACCGCCGGCTGATGCTGCTGGTCCTGGCGGTCAATCTCTGGGTGCTGATGCGCGGCGCCGAGGGCGGCTGGACGCCCGCCGCGCTGGCCGATGCGGCGCTGGCCAATGTCGCCCTCGCCGTCCTCGTCCGGCAGCAGCGGGTCATCAACGCGCTCTTCTGGCTGGCGACGCGGCTGCCCCCCAGCGCGCCGCTCTGGCTGCGCCGCGGGGCGGGCAAGGTCTACCATTTCGGCGGGCTGCATGTCGGCGCCGCGCTCTGCGGCACCGGCTGGAGCGGGCTGATGCTCTGGGCGATGGCGGCGGACCGGCTCTCGGGCGGCGCGGCCGTCTCGGACCGGACGCTGTGGCTCAGCGCGGCGATGGTGATGCTCCTGCTGCTGATCGCCGGGACCGCGCATGGCCCGGTCCGGGCACGGCGGCACAACCTCTTCGAACGGGTCCACCGGTTCGGTGGCTGGACGGTCCTGGCGCTTCTCTGGGCACAGTCCACGAGCCTGGCCAATGACGCCGGAAGCGTGGCCCCCTATCCGCTGCTCGGCCTCCTGACCCTTTCGGTCGCGTCGCCCTGGCTGAGCCTGAAGCGGGTGAGGGTCGCGGTCGAGACGCCCTCGGACCATGCCGCGATCCTGCGCTTCGACTATGGCGAGACGCCCTTCCCGGGTTCCTCGAACGCCATCGCCCGGAGCCCCTTCGGCGAGTACCACGCCTTCGCCACCATCCCCGCGCCGGGCGCGCGCGGCTACCGCATGGCGGTCAGCCGGGCGGGCGACTGGACCGGGCGCGTCATCGACCAGCCGCCGGCCCATGTCTGGGTCAAGGGGATCACCACCTCGGGCGTGGCGCGGATCGAGACGCTGTTCTCCCGCGTGGTCTATGTCGCTACCGGCTCGGGCATCGGCCCGGTGCTGCCGCATCTGCTGGCGGGCGCCGTGCCGGCACGGCTGGTCTGGGCGGCCCGCTCGCCGCGGCAGACCTATGGCGACGCGCTTTTCGACGAGATCGCAGGCGCCACCGCCGATCCGCTGATCTGGGACACCGCGACCGCGGGCAAGCCCGATCTCGCCCGGCTGGCGCTCGAGGCGGTGCGCGACTTCCGCGCCGAGGCGGTGATCGTGATCTCCAACCAACGGCTCACGCGCCATGTGGTGCACGAGCTCGAAGCCCTGGGCATTCCCGCCTATGGCGCCATCTGGGACAGCTGACATGCACGAGACCATCTCGACCGACGTCACCGGCCGCGTCGCCACCATCCGCTTCGCCCGGCCGCACTACCTCAACGCGCTGAACACCCGCCTGATGGAGGAGGTGCTGGAGGCCGCCTCCGCCTTCGATGCCGATCCGGGGATCGGCTGCCTGGTCCTGGCGGGCGACGGCCGCGCCTTCGCCGCCGGGGCGGACATCTCCGAGCTTGCGGCGCAGGATTACGGGTCCATGCAGGAGGCTGACTGGTTCTCCGGCTGGGACCGGGTCGCGGCGCTGCGCCTGCCGAAGATCGCGGCGGTGGCGGGCTATGCGCTCGGCGGCGGGCTGGAAGTGGCGATGCTCTGCGACATCCTGCTGGCGGCAGACACCGCCCGCTTCGGCCAGCCCGAGCTGGGCATCGGCTGCATCCCCGGGATCGGCGGCACCCAGCGGCTGGCGCGGCTGGTCGGGCGCGGCCGGGCGATGGAGATGATCCTGACCGGACGGATGATCGGCGCGGAGGAGGCGCTGCGCATCGGCCTGGCGACCGCGGTCGTGCCCGAGGCGGAGCTCGCCTGCCGCGCCATGGCGATGGCCGAGGCGATCGCCGCGCAGCCGAGGGACATCGCGCGGATGGCGCGGGCGGCGGTCAATGCCGCCGACGAGATGCCGCTGGCCGCCGGGATCCGGCACGAGCGGCAGATCTACCACGCGCTCTACGGCCTGCCCGCCCAGCGGGAGGGCATGGCCGCCTTCCTGGAGAAGCGGGCGCCGCGCTTCAACTGCTAAGCCGGCCCAGCCCCGCCTGCAGCCGCGACAGCCCCGGCACCAGCGGAAAGAGCGCGGCCTGCAGCGCGTGGTAGATATCCGGCTTGCCGCGGAACTGGGTCTCTGCCACCCGGCCCGCGGCGTCGATCTCGGGGAACCAGCCGCCATGGTCATGGTCGATGAAATGCGCCTCGGCGAACTGCCAGAACCGGCGGTAGAGCGCCTCGTCCGCCGCCGAGGGCGCCAGTTTCAGGAGCGCGGCCATCGCGCCGATCCCCTCGGTCACCGGCCACCAGTAGCGGTCGGCGACATCGACCGTGCCATCGGCGCGCAGCGTGTAGGCGAAGCCGCCCTCGGGCAGCCAGGCATCGGCGACGGCCGTTCCGATCAGCTGCCGCGCCCGCTCCGGCGCGCCGCTCTCCGGGCGCCCCGCCAGATCCCAGTGCTGCAGCAGGAGCCGCCCCAGCTCCAGCGAATGGCCCGGGGTCGTCCCCGCCGGGCGGAACATCGGATTGCCCGCATAGTCCGGGTCGACCTGCCAGTCTTCGCTATAGTGCTCGGGGATGCGCCAGCCATGGCGCGGCGCCATCTGCGCCGTGAAGAACTCGAGGATCCGCCCGGCGCGCGCCAGCCAGATCGCCTCTCCGGTCGCCTCGAAAGCGGCCAGATGCGCCTCGACCGCATGCATGTTGGCATTCATCCCGCGATAGGCCGAAAACGGCTGCCAGTCGCGGGCGAACTCGTCGCGGTAGAGCCCGGCCGCCTCGTCCCAGTAGCGCGCCTCCAGCACCTCGGCGATATCCGCCAGCAGCGCATCGGCCGCGGAGAACCCCGCGAGCTTCGCGCTGGAGGCGGCAAGCAGCACGAAGACATGGCCATAGGCGAGCTTGGTGCCGTCGGCGATCTCCCCGTCCGCGACCGACCAGGCATAGCCGCCATGGACCGGATCGCGGTGGCGCTCCGCCAGGAAGGCGAGCCCGGCCTCGATCACCGGCGCGCAATCCGGCTGCCCCCAGCTCTGGCCGAGCGCGAAGGAATGCACCATCCGCGTGGTCGCGTGCAGTTCCTGCGGCGCGCCGGGCACGGGCCGGCCCGCGCCGTCAAGCTGGTCGAAGCCGCCATCGGCGCGCAGCGCGGGGCGGAAGAAGGCGAACTGCGCCCGCGCATCGGCTGCGAGGAAGGCGCGGTGGCCGGGATCGTCCAGCCAGGGTTGCGGCGCGTCGGCCGTTGCAAGCGGGAGCCGGGTGGTCATGGGAGCCTCGCAGTTTCGGCACGGATCGGGCCCAAGAGGTGGCCCAGAACCGCCCCCGGCGCAAGCGCCGCGCCGCTTTCCGTTCGGAAACCGTGCCAGGGCGAGCGGACGATGTTGCGGCAGCGCCGCGCCGGACTTAAGAGATCCTTGGTAAACGCCTGCCGGGTCGCCGCCCGCCCGCGCCCCGTCCGGGGCGCCGCCGCGCTGCGACGGACCGTCCCGGCAGCCGAGCGCAAGGGAGAACATCTTGGAACTTCTCATCCGGCTGAGCCGGGGCATAGACCGTGTCACCGCCTGGATCGGCAGGGGGATCTCCTGGCTGATCCTTGCCGCGGTGGTGGTCAGTGCCGCGAATGCCGTCATCCGCAAGGCTTTCGACCTGTCGTCGAACGCCTGGCTCGAGCTGCAATGGTACCTCTTCGGCGCGGTCTTCATGCTGGCCGCCGCCTGGGCGCTGCAGAAGAACGAGCATGTCCGCATCGACGTCGTCTCCGCGCATCTGTCGCAGCGGACGCGGCTGTGGATCGACCTCTTCTGCCACATCCTGTTCCTGACGCCCTTCGCGGTGCTGATGACCTGGCTCTCCTGGCCGTTCTTCCTGCGCTCCTGGACCACGGGCGAATATTCGATGAATGCCGGCGGGCTGATCCTGTGGCCCGCGAAATTCCTGGTGCTGGCGGGCTTCGCCGTGCTGGTCTGCCAGGCGGTCTCGGAGATCGTGAAGACCGTGGCGATGCTCTCGGGGCGGCTGCCCCTGCCCTCTGACGGCGAAGAGGACCACCTGCCCCCCGAGCTGCGCGAGCACGCCCACATGATGGAAGAGGAAGGCCGGCCCAATGCTTGAGCTGATCGCCCACAACCTCGCCCCGATCATGTTCATCACGGTGATGGGCATGCTCCTGATCGGCTATCCGGTGGCGCTGACGCTGGCGGCCGGCGGGCTCTTCTTCTTCGTGGTCGGCGTCGGCCTCTCCGAGATCGCGCCCGACCAGATCAACCTCTTCTGGCCCCTGCTCGGCGCGCAGCCCGAACGGGTCTTCGGCATCATGTCGAACGACACGCTGCTGGCGATCCCGTTCTTCACCTTCATGGGACTCATCCTCGAGCGCTCCGGCATGGCCGAGGACCTGCTCGACACGATCGGCCAGCTCTTCGGCCCGGTCCGCGGCGGGCTGGCCTATGCGGTGATCCTGGTGGGCGCGCTGCTTGCCGCCACGACCGGCGTCGTCGCCGCTTCGGTGATCGCCATGGGCCTGATCTCGCTGCCGATCATGCAGCGCTTCAACTACGCGCCCTCGGTCGCCACCGGCACGATCGTCGCCTCCGGCACCCTGGCGCAGATCGTGCCGCCCTCGCTGGTCCTGATCGTCATGGCCGACCAGCTCGGCGTTTCGGTCGGCGACATGTATATCGGCGCGCTCTGGCCGTCGCTGATCCTGGTCGGCGCCTACTGCCTCTACATCTTCCTGCTCTCGATCTTCCGGCCCGCCCTGGTTCCCGCCCTTCCGGCCTCCGAGCGCAAGCTCGGCGGCGGGGTGATGTCGCTGATCGTCTCGATCGCCGCGGCCGTCGCGATCTACATGCTCGGCACGCATCTGCTCTTCACCCATCTGTCGGAGGCCAACCAGTTCGTCGCCGCCGCGGCCCTCGCCGTCGGCGCGATCTTCGTCTTCGCGCTGGTCAACCGGGCGATGAAGCTCGGGATCATCTCGCATCTGGCCGAGCAGGTCATCATCGTGCTGATCCCGCCGCTGGCGCTGATCTTCCTGGTGCTCGGCACGATCTTCCTGGGCATCGCCACGCCCACCGAGGGCGGCGCGATGGGCGCGGTCGGCGCGCTGCTGCTGGCGCTGATGAAGAAGCGGCTGAGCTTCTCGATTCTGAAATCCTCGGTCCAGGCGACGACGACCCTCTCGGCCTTCGTGATGTTCATCCTGATCGGCGCGCGGGTCTTCGGCCTGACCTTCTACGGGGTGAACGGCAATGTCTGGCTCGAGGAGCTGCTCCTCGGCCTGCCGGGCGGCGAATACGGCTTCCTCTTGGTCGTGACGGTCGTGGTCTTCATCCTCGGCTGCTTCCTCGACTTCTTCGAGATCGCCTTCATCCTGGTGCCGCTCCTGGCGCCGGTGGCGACGGCGCTGGGGATCGACCTGGTGTGGTTCGGGGTGATCCTCGGGATCAACCTGCAGGCCAGCTTCCTGACCCCGCCCTTCGGCTTCTCGCTCTTCTACCTGCGCTCGGTGGCCCCGGCGAAGGAGTGGAACGACGACCGCTCGGGGCGGAAGATGCCCGCGATCCGGACGACGGACATCTACAAGGGCGCGATCCCCTTCATCTTCATCAACGTGGCGATGATCCTGGCGGTGATCTCCTTCCCCTACCTGGTGACCCACTACAAGAAGCAGCCGGTGACCCCGCCGCCCGCGCAGATCCAGGTCGCCCCGCCCCAGGGCGGCGGGCTGGCGCTGCCGCCTATGGGCGGGGGCGGCAGCTCGGGGGGCAATGACGGCGGTCTCGGCCTGCCGCCCCTCGGCCAGGCGCCCCTGGGACAGGCACCGGGCGGCGCGCCCGCGGGCGGCGGCAACAGCCTCGGCCTCGCGCCGCTCCAGGGCTTCGGAACCCCCGGGCCCGCAGGCCCGGCCGCAGCCCCGGCCGACAGCGGCAACCTCCTCGGCCTGCCGCCGCTGCAGGGGCTCGATGCCCCTGCGGCGGCGCCCTCCGTCCCGGCCGCGCCGCAGCCGCCGCGGGACGCGGGCAATGTGCTCGGCCTGCCGCCGCTCCAGGGCCTCGGCGCCGAGTGATCCCCGCAGGGCGCGCGCCCGCGCCCCGCCGCCAAAAGGAAAGGCCCGCTGTCGCCAGCGGGCCTTTCGCGTCTCAGGGGGGCCCTCCGGCCTACTTGCCGGTGGCCAGCGCCCCCTCGCGCTGCTTGGCCATCATGAAGTAGTCGAAGCCGAACTCCGCCACCTGCTGCCACAGGAAGGTCTCGCCGCGGAATTCCATCATCGAGTCGAAGATCTTCTTCCAGGCCGGGTTCGACGCGTTCAGCTCGTCATAGAGCTCGCCCGCCGCCTTGAAGCACGCCTCCATCACGTCCTGCGGATACTGGCGCAGCTGCGTGCCATTGGCCGCCAGGCGCTGGACCGCCGCCGGGTTCTTGTAGTCGTACTCGCCCAGCATCTCCAGCGTCGCGGCCTTGCCCGCGGTCTGCAGCAGGCTCTGGTAGGCCTCCGGCAGCTCCGCCCATTTCTGCTGGTTGACGAACATGTTGAGGACCAGGTTCCCCTCCCACCAGCCGGGATAGTAGTAGTAGGGCGCGACCTTGTAGAAGCCGAGCTTCTCGTCGTCATAGGGCCCGATCCATTCCGCCGCGTCGATCGTGCCGCGCTCGAGCGAGGGATAGATGTCGCCGCCGGCGATCTGCTGCGGCACGGCGCCGAGCTTCTCGATCACCCGCCCGGCAAGCCCGCCGATGCGCATCTTCAGTCCGGTCATGTCGGCGACCGAGTTGATCTCCTTGCGGAACCAGCCGCCCATCTGCGCGCCGGTATTGCCGGCCGGAATGTAGTGCAGCCCCTCGGAATTGTAGAACTCGTTCACCAGGTCGAGACCGCCGCCATAGAGCAGCCAGGCATGCATCCCGCGGGCGTTCAGCCCGAAGGGGATGGTCGCGCCGAGCGCATAGGCGGGGTTCTTGCCGACATAGTAGTAGGCGGCGGTGTGGCACAGCTCGACCGTGCCCGAGGCGACGGCATCGGCGGCCTGCAGCCCCGGCACGATCTCGCCCGCGGCATAGACCTGGATGGTGAAATTCCCGTCGGTGGCCTCGCTCACGAATTTCGCGACATCCTCGGCGCCGCCGTAGATCGTGTCCAGCGACTTGGGGAAGGACGAGGTGCAGCGCCACTGGATCTTCGGCAGCGACTGGGCGATGGCCGGGCTGGCAAGCGCAGCCCCCGCGGCTCCGACGGTGCCCAGGGCGGAGCCCCGGATGAACTTGCGACGATCCATGTTGATCTCCCTTCACGTTGACGGAGTCCGCAGCGCGAACCTCCCGCGCGGGACATTGTCCCGATCCTCGGCGCTTGGCAACGGCCCACGCCGCCGCTGCCGCCGCCCGCGGGCGCGGGGCCCGGCTGACGTCGCGGCAGACCGCGGGTCCGGAACGCAAGACGCCCCGCCATCGGCTGATGGCGGGGCGCCTGCGGGCCCTCTGGCGCGGGAGCGGCGCCCAGGACCCCGGGGATTACTCGGCCGGAACCGGGGCGGCGCCCGCGGGCTCCGCCTCGCCGTCGAGGAAGCCCTCGGTGACTGCCGCCTTTGCCGGGCGGGTGGCCAGGCTGACCGCGACGAAGAGCACCGTCGAGACCGGCAGGCCGAGCACGCCGGCATTCAGCCCGAAGAGCTTGTTGCCGGTGAGGTACATCCAGATCACGAAGGCCACGCCGCCGACGATCGAGGCGAAGGCGCCCGCCGCGGTGCCGCGCTTCCAGAAGAAGGCGCCGATGATGGCCGGGACGGCGACGATCAGGCCGGCCGAGGCCGCGACCGACAGGATGGCGATCATCGAGAACTCCATCGCCGCGAAGACCAGCGCCAGCACCGAGATCACCGGGATCACGACCTTGCCGATCTTCAGCTGGTGCGCGTCATCGGTGCACTGGGCGAGGTTGCCGTAGACGTCGCGGGCGAAGATCGAGCTGAGCGTCAGCAGGATCGAGTCGATGGTGGAGACCGCCGCCGCCAGGATTCCGACCATCACGATCACGCCGAGAAGCGGCGGCACGTAGTCCGAGGACAGCAGCGTCGCCGTCGCCAGGTCCGCGCGCTCGAGTTCCGGGAAGGCGACCAGCGCCGAGAAGCCCCAGGTCACCGAGACGATCGTGTAGACCAGCCCGAAGCACAGGAAGATCAGCAGCATCCGCTTCAGCGCGCCGAGCGAGGCCGGCATGAAGAGCCGCTGGCTGACCTGCGGGTTCGAGATCGAGAAGAAGAACCACGGGATGGTCAGGCCGAGGAAGGTGGTGAAGCTGAACAGCCCCGGTCCCGGCACTTGCAGCATCTCCGGACGGGTCTCGGCGATGGTGCCGAACATGCCGGTGAAGCCGCCGAGTTCCGACACGACGAGCACGCCGACCAGCACGGAGGCGACGATCATCACCAGCGCCTGCAGGCTGTCGGTCCACATCACCGAGCGGATGCCCGCCACATAGGAGAAGAAGATCGCCAGCACGGTCGCCACGATGATGCCCGCCGAGAAGGAGATCGCCCCGTCGGTCATGCCCGACAGCAGGTAGCCCACGCCCGAGAGCTGCACGGCGGAATAGGGGATCAGGAAGACCAGGCTGGTGATCCCGGCCGCGACCGCGACCCAGCGCGAGCCGTAGCGGTGGCCGAGCATCTCGGAGGGGGTGACATAGCCGTGGCGCTTGCCCGCCGCCCAGAAGCGCGGGCCGAAGATCGCGACCAGCGAGACCCCGGCGAAATAGACGATCTCGAAGCCGAGCGCGCCGACGCCGCCCTTGTAGGTGAGGCCCGCGAGCCCGACCATCATGAAGGCGGAATAGGTGGTGGCGGAATAGGACAGCGCCGAGATCATGCCGCCCATGTGGCGGCCGCCGAGGAAGTACTCGGACATCGACGAGGTCGCCTTGTCCGAGCCGCCGCGCGACAGATAGGCGACGACGCAGGAGATGACGATGTAGATCACGATCCCCCAGATCACGAGCGAGGCGGTCATTCGCCGTCCTTTCCGTAGCCGGCCATGGCCACTGCATTGAGAATGATGACGGCGATGCCGGCCAGCGACCAGAAGAGGAAGCTTCCGTACCAGGCGGCGATCTGTCCGATGAAGAGGTAGGGCACGGCGTAGCATGCCAGGATGATGAGTGCGAGAAGCACCAGTGCTGTCTTGCGGGTCATTCGCGTTTCCCTGTCGGTGTTGGCCAGGGCCGCGTCCGGCGTGCTGAACCGCCGGACGCGGCACCCGTTCAGGCGAGTTCTACGCCAAACGGCTCGTAGGCATAGACCCATGCCGGATCTTCGGGCTCCTTCAGCCAGGTATTGGCGTTGGAGATCGTCTGCACCTTGGTGGCGCGGTCCTTGCGGGTGTTCTCGTAGAGGCGGAAGGCATTGGCGTAGTCCTCGGCCCCGGTCAGCGACAGGCACCGCGCCAGGATGGCCGCGTCCTCGATCGCCATGCAGGCGCCCTGCGCCATGTGCGGGCGCATCGGGTGGCAGGCATCGCCCAGCATGACCAGGCGGCCGCGCGACCACAGGCCCATCGGATCGCGGTTCCAGAAGGGCCATTTGGTGACCTCTTCGGTGGCGTCGATCAGCCCCTGCACCATCGGGTGCGAGCCGCCGAAGATGGCTTCCATCTCCTCGCGCGAGCTTTCGACGAAGCTCGACTCGTGCTCCCAGCCATCGACCGGAACGCCGGTGACATAGTAGTATTCCGAGCCGTCATTCTTGGTCGCATAGGCCATGATGTGGCGCGACTGCTCCCACCACCATTTCACGCAGCGCTCGTATTCCAGGCCGGAATTGCGCAGCTTGTCCATGTTGACCAGCGCGCGGTGGCCGACCCAGCCCGAGAAGCGCGGCTTCTCGGCGCCCAGGAGCTTCTCGCGGATCATCGAGTTGATGCCGTCGGCGCCGACGACCAGCTTGGCCGCGACCTGCTTGCCGTTGTCGAAGCTCAGCAGCACGTCATTGTCGCGTTCCTGGATATCGGTCAGGCGGTGGCCGAAATGCACGCGCGAGGCATCCAGCGCCTCGATCTGCACCGCATGCATGTCGCCGCGGTGGATGGTGATGTAGGGGGCGCCGTATTCCTTCAGCGCGAACTCGCCCAGCGGGATCTCCGACAGGTACTCGCCGGTCAGGCCGTCGCGCGAGAACCAGTGGCTGGGATGCGAGCCGATCGAGGCCAGGCGCTCTTCCAGGCCGAGATGGCGGAAGATCTTCATGACGTTCGGGCCGATATGGATGCCGGCGCCGAGGCGGGTGAATTCGGGGGCCTGCTCGAAGCTGTGCACCGAGAAGCCCGCCTCGGTCAGCAGCGCCGCTGCCGCCGCGCCGCCGAGCCCTGCGCCGACGACGGCAATATCGATTTCTTCGACCGTGGTCATGTCCTGTGTCCTTCCGGCTGTCCTCTGATTTTTTGTTTGTGCACTAACGATATTTGTCCTGCATCATTTTCCTGCCCGAAAGGCGGATCTGCGATGGGGATTTCTGCCGTTTGCACAAATTTAAGGCAGAAATGCGCGGGAAATACTCGTTATTGCACTAACAACTTTTCGGGACAGTCCGGAGAAACGCAAACCCCCGGCCGACAGGGGGCCGGGGGCGGAAGGCGACTCGCGGCCGGGGATCAGCGCGCGGCGGGCGTGCCGTTCCAGGACGGCAGGTCGGGGGCGTAGCGGGCGCGCAGATAGCCCGCCAGCTCGTCGATCTGCGCCTCGGACAGCTCGGCCCCGAAGCCCGGCATGTCGCGCAGCGGCAGCGAAAGCGGCGCCTCGATCCCGTCGCGGATCACCGATTTCAGCCCCTCCGCCGAGGGCGCGCGGATCGCCGCGGACCGGCCCAGCGGCACCTGCGCGGCAGTCAGCGTGTCGGCGAGCCCGGGCTCGTGGCAGCTGGAACAGGCGGCGCGGAAAAGCCGCGAACTGGCATCGGGCAGCAGCGCGGCCTCGGCCGGAACCGGCGCCGGGGCGGTGCCGGGCGCGGCGAGCCCGGCCAGGTAGACCGACATCGCGCGGATATCCGCATCGGGCAGCGCGGTCAGGCTGTCGACCACCTCGCCCATCGGCCCCGAGGCGCTGGCGATGCCGGGCGCATGGCCCTCGCGCAGATAGGCGAAGAAGGCATCCGCGTCCCAGCCGCGCGTCGCCGTCGCCGTCCCGGCCAGCGCCGGGGCGTACCAGCCGTCGATCACCGCGCCCGACAGCGCCTTGGCACCGGTCGCTTCCGCGCCCATCAGGTTGCGCGGGCTGTGGCAGGCCGAGCAGTGGCCGGCGGCCTCCACCAGGTACTTGCCGCGGTTCCATTCCGCGCTCTGCGCCGGATCGGCGGTGAAGCCGGAGGCATCGTGGAAAAGCGTGTTCCAGACCGCATTGACCGGGCGCAGGTTGACCGGGGCGACCATCTGCGCGGCGGGCGTCTCGGCTTTCACCGGCTCCAGCGTCTGCAGATAGGCGTAGAGCGCCTGCATGTCCGCGCCGTCGATCTTGGCGAAGGAGGTATAGGGGAAGGCCGGATAGAGGTTGTGGCCGTCGCGCGAGATGCCCTTGCGCATCGCCCGGTCGAAGGCGGCGAAGGACCAGAGCCCCAGCCCGGTTTCGGGATCGGGCGTCAGGTTCGTGGTGAAGACCGTGCCGAAGGGCGTCTCCATCCCCCGCCCGCCGGCATTGGCGATGCCGTCTTCGGCAGTGTGGCAGACCGCGCAGTCGCCCGCGGCGAAGACCTGGCGGCCGCGCTCGATCGTCTCCGCCGAGAAGGTCGAGGCGGCGGGCGCGGGCTGCGGCGGGATCGAGCGGGCCATCGGGATCCCGACGGCGCCCAGCGTCAGCATCCCCGCCAGGCCGCCGGCCAGGCCGAGGAACCGCTTGCGCGCCTTGGGCGCGGCGGGCGGCGGGGCCAGCGCGGCGGGGGTGCCCGCAGCTTCGGCCAGCGCGGCGCGGACCTTGCCCGGGGTGAAGGGCGCCTCGCGCAGCCGCACGCCGGTCGCGTCGAAGATCGCGTTGGCGATGGCGGCGGCGGCTGGCACGGCAGCGCTCTCGCCGACGCCGAGCGCCGGTTCCTCGGGGCGCTCGATCAGCATGGAGCGGATCTCGGGCAGCTTGTCGAAGGTCTGGATCGGGTAATTCGCCCAGCTCTGCGGCGCCGGGGCGAGGGAATTGAAGCTGACCTCTTCATGCAGCGTCCGGCTGGCGGTCTGCATGACATTGCCGTGGATCTGCGCGCGCACCCCGTCGGGGTTGATGACCAGCCCCTGGTCCTGGCCGACGAAGACGCGGGTCAGCGTGACCTCGCCGGTCAGCGTGTCGACGGTGACATCGCAGACCCAGGCCGCGGCGGCCGCCGCCTTGCCCGGGAAGGTGCCGTGGACATAGGTCGCGTAGGCGAAGCCCTGGCCATAGGCCATCCGCCCCTCGCGGCGGAAGCGGGGGCCGGTGCGCTCTTCCCAGCCCGCCTCGGCGGCAGTGCGGCGCACCAGGTCGGCGGCGCGGGGATCGTCGAGATGGCGCAGCCGGAAGGCGACCGGATCCTCGCCCGCCTCATGCGCGAGCTCGTCCATGAAGCTCTCATGCGCGAAGGTGTTCGGCAGGGCCGAGACGCCGCGCATCCAGGCCGCGCGCACCATCGGCGCCATGTCGTGGACGGTGATCTTCTTGTTGGGCACGCGGTAGGGCGGCACCGTGGTGCGGTCGCCCATGTCGGAGTCCCGCGGCTCGGGCGAGATGCGTCCCGTCAGCAAGAGCGACAGGTTCGGGCCGCGGTTCGACGGGTACCAGGTGTCGAGCGCATAGGCATGCAGATCCCCTGCCCCGCCGATCCCGCCCGAGACCTCCATCAGCTGCGCGGCGCCCTTGGGTTCCCACAGCGTCTCCTGCGCGCGGGTCAGCTGCACCCGGACGGGGCGGCCGATGGCGCGGGCCAGGATCAGCGCGTCGCCGCAGACATCGTCGGCGCAGTTGCGGCCGTAGCAGCCGGCCGCCTGCAGCCGCCGGATCTCCACCGCCTCCGGGTCGAGCCCGGCCAGCAGCCCCAGGTCGCCGCGCAGCATGTGCGGGTTCTGCGTGCCGCTCCAGACGATCGGCTTGCCGCCATTCCAGTCGGCCACCGCGCAGGAGGGCCCGATCGAGCCGTGCAGGTGGTAGGGCCAGACATAGGTCCGGTCGAGCCGGATGCCGCATTCGCCGATGGCGCGGTCGAAATCGCCCGAGCGGTCGAGCGCGCGCGGCGTCGAGGGCGCGGCCTTCAGCGCGTGCTTCAGATCCGACAGATCCGGCGCGGGCGGCGGCATCCGCCAGTTGACGGGCAGCGCCTCGGCGATCCGCTGCGCTTGGTGCGCGGTCTCGGCGACCACGGCGAGGAAGTCGCCCTCGCGCACCACGGCGATGAAGCCCGGCAGGCCCGAGACGGCGGCCTCGTCATGGGAGATCAGGCTGCGGCCGATGAAATCGCCGCTGTCGCGCCCGGCATAGGGCGGACGGACCACATGGCCATGGACCATGTCAGCGACCACGAGATCCTGGATGTAGGAGAAATCCGCCTGCACCTTGGCGGGCAGGTCGACCCGGCCCGCGGGCGTGCCGACGATGCGGTAGGCGGAGGGATCCTTGACCGGCATCTCGTCGTCGAGCCGCATCGCCACGTCCTTGCCCGCGGCCAGCGCGGCATAGGTGACCGCGGTGTCCTTCCACAGGATCGCGCCGTCGCGGCTCTCCACCCCGTCCATCGGCGCGTTGAGCCGGCGCGCGCCCTCGCCCGCCAGATAGTGGCGCAGCTGAGCGGCGGCCTTCCTCAGCGGCACGGCGGCGATCTGGATCGTCTCGGAGGCGATGGTCGCCCCCTGGTCCGGCGTGCGGGCCGTGTCGCCCAGCACCATCGCCACGCGCGCCAGCGGCAGATCGAGCTCTTCGGCCACGATCTGCGCCAGCGCGGTCTCGACGCCGGTGCCCAGGTCGACATGGCCGTTATAGGCCGTCGCCAGCCCGTCGCCGTCGATCTGGACATGGGTGAAGCGGCCTTCGGGACGGTCCTCGAAGACGGAGATCAGGCCGGTTTCAGACATGTGCGGTTCCCCCGGCGGCGGCGAGCAGCTCTGCCGCGCGCTCCACTGCCTCGATGATTTCCTGATGCGTGCCGCAGCGGCACAGGTTGTCGCGCATCCCCTGGCGGATCTCGTCGCGGCTCGGGCGCGGATTGGCGCGCAGAAGCGCCACGGCCGAGATCACCATTCCGTTCAGGCAGTAGCCGCATTGCGCCGCCTGGGCCTCGACGAAGGCCTGCTGCACCGGGTGCAGCCCGTCCGGACCGGCCAGCCCCTCCAGCGTGACGACATCGGCGCCCTCGACCCGCGCGGCGCGCAGCACGCAGGCCCTTGCCGGGCGGCCGTCGACCAGGATCGAGCAGGCGCCGCATTGCGCCATGCCGCAGCCGTATTTCGGCCCCTTCAGCCCCAGCTCCCCGCGCAGAAGGTCGAGAAACACCCGGTGGCGGTCGGTCTCGGCCGTGACCGGACGGCCGTTCAGCGTGAAGGATACGGATTGCGGGGACACGGCTGCTCCTTTCGGGTCGGTCCGGATCCCTTGCCCGGCATTTTGGATGTATACAAACATTCTCGGCGTCCAGGGCAGCCCAAACCGGCATTCCGGGCCATCCGGACCGAAATTGTGCTGATGAAATGTGCAATTTGCAACGCGATTGGGCAAATACCCCCGCGAAACGTTTTCCGGTTGTCGGCCGCGGCGAAAGGATGCCATCCCGGAGCTCCGAATCCCGGGCAAGACTGGGATCGCCGGTTCCCCGAAGAAGGAAGACAGGTCATGGCGCCGCTGGAAGAAGATGCCGAGTACAAGCTTGACGAGCAGGTGGGCTTTGCGCTCCGCAAGGCGTACCAGCGCCACATGACCATCTTCTCCGAGCACAATCCCGGCGGGCTGACCTCGATGCAGTTCTCGACGCTCTACCGGCTGGCCACCGAACCGGGGCCGATCTCGCAGAACGCGCTGGGGCGGCTGGTGGCGATGGATGCCGCGACCACCAAGGGGGTGATCTCGCGGCTGCAGGCGCGCGGGCTCGTCGAGACCGAGCGCGACCTGGTCGACAAGCGCCGCTACATGCTGCGCACCACGCCCGAGGGGCGCAAGCTGCTGGCCGAGATGCTGCCGACGATGAAGCAGATTACCGCCGACACGCTGGCCCCGCTGGAGCCCGAAGAGGCCGCCACGCTGCTGGAGCTGCTGCGCCGGATCAGCTAGGCCCGCGGCCCGCGAAATAATTACTCGACTGAATAATTATTTTCCCGGATCCCTTGTCCGGGCCTCTCTGCCATGGTTCATGAAGGGATGCCGCCGGAAAGGAGCCCGATGAGCCAGACGCAGGAACCCCGCCGCAAGCCCGGCCGACCCAAGGCGGGCGACGACCAGCGCGACGTGCGCGACGCGATCCTGGACCAGGCCGAGGCCTGCTTCGCCGCCGCGGGCTTCGCCGGCGCCTCGCTGCGCGACATCGCCACGCGGGCGGGGGTGAACCAGGCGCTGCTGCGCTACTATTTCGGCTCCAAGCAGGATCTCTTCGACGCGGTCTTCCGCCGCCGCGGCGGCATGATCTCGGGGCGGCGGCATGTGCTGCTGGACCGCGCCCTGGCCGAGCCCGAACCTTCGGTCGAGTCGCTGGTGCGCGCCTATCTGCGCCCGCAATGGGAGATGAAGCAGTCCGGCCCCGGCGGCGCCGCCTTCATCGCCCTTCAGGCCCGCGTCCATGCCGAGCCCGAGGCCCATGCGCTGGAGCTGCGCCGCGAGGTCTACGACCCCTCGCTGAAACGCTATATCGACGCGCTTTCCGGGCAGCTGCCGGGCATCCCGCGCGACCTCGTGGCCACCCGCATGGCCTTCCTGGTCGGCGCCTATCTCTTCATGCTGAACGATCTCGGCCGACTCGCCGATCTCAGCGAGGGCCAGATCCGCGAGATTGCCGAGGAGGAGATGCTGGAACAGCTCGTCCGCTTCCTCTCGGCCGGCCTAAAGGCGCCCGGAATTTAGGCAAACGCCCCAAGAGACCTCTAAAATCCATCTTTTTTCCGAGTTTGTATGTACACAAGTGATTTTTTCATTATTCATCGACTGAATAATAAAGTTAGCTACCCCAGAGGAAGGTGACCACATGAAAACCTATCGCATCGGACAGATCGTCCCCAGTTCCAACATCACCATGGAGACCGAGATCCCGGCCCTCCTGCGCGCCCGCGAGATGGTCGCGCCCGAACGCTTCACCTTCCACTCGTCGCGGATGCGGATGAAGCACGTGACCAAGGAAGAGCTGGCGAAGATGGATGCCGACAGCGACCGCTGCGCGCTGGAGCTGTCGGATGCCGGCGTCGACGTGATGGGCTATGCCTGCCTCGTCGCCATCATGTCGATGGGCCATGGCTACCACTGCAAGTCGGCCGAACGGCTGAGCCAGGTGACCCGCGACAACGACATGCCCGCCGAGGTCATCACCTCCGCCGGCGCGCTGGTCGAGGGGCTCAAGGCGATGGGCGCGAAGAAGATCGCCGTCGTCGCCCCCTACATGAAGCCGCTGACCGAGATGGTCGTCGACTACATCCGCAACGAGGGCTTCGAGGTCGTCGACTACCGCGCGCTGGAGATCCAGAACAACCTGGACGTCGCCGCGCATGACCCGATGAACCTGCCGGGCATCGTCGCCGGGATGGACACCGCCGAGGCCGATGTCATCGTGCTGTCGGCCTGCGTGCAGATGCCATCGCTGCCGGCCGTGACCACGGTCGAGGCGCAGAGCGGCAAGCCGGTGCTGACCGCCGCGGTCGCGACCACCTGGTCGATGCTCAAGGCGCTCGACCTGCCGACCCGCGTGCCGGGTGGCGGCGCGCTCCTGTCCGGCGCCTACTGAGCGCCCGCGGGAACAGGAACCAAGGCCGGGCGGCGACGCCCGGCGCAGAAGACGAGAGAGGAGCCGAGATGGGCTTTGGCTACAACATCAACGCGAACGGCATCCGCCAGCACCTGATCCGCTGGGACGGGCCCGCGGGCGCGAAGCAGCTGCTTCTGGTGCCGGGCATCACCTCGCCCGCGATCACCTGGGGCTTCGTCGCCGAGCGGCTGGCGGAGACCTTCGAGGTCCACGTGCTCGACGTGCGCGGCCGCGGCCTGTCGGAGACCGGCGACCTGGACTATTCGCTCGACGCCATGGCCGATGACGCCATCGCCATCGCCGAGCAGATGGACAGCCCCATCCTGATGGGCCATTCGATGGGCGCCCGGATCGCGATCCGCGCCAATGCCCGCAACGCCGCGCCCTTCGCCGGCTACATCCTGGTCGATCCGCCCGTCTCCGGGCCGAACCGCCGCGCCTATCCGTCGAAATGGCCCTGGTACGGCGACAGCATCATGATGTCGAAGCGCGCCATCAGCTTCGACGAGATGAAGACCTTCTGCCCGACCTGGACCGACGAGCAGGTCGCGCTGCGCGCCGAATGGCTGCATACCTGCCACTGGGGCGCGATCCGCATCGCCTTCGACGGCTTCCACACCGACGACATCCACCAGGATCTGCCGAAGATCGAGAAGCCCGCGCGGCTGGTCATCGCCGGCGGCGCCACGGTCATCGAACAGGCCGACCAGGAAGAGATCGCCGCGCTTGCGCCGAAGATGCAGCAATGCATCGTCGAGGAGGCCGGGCACATGATCCCCTGGGACGATCTGGAGGGCTTCCTCGAAGCCGTCATGGACTTCAACGCATAACCGACAGGGAAACGGAACATGGATCACGCGAGCTTCACCGAGATCTGCCTGCATCAGCTGAAGATGTCGGGCGTGCAGAAGGACGAGCGCCTGATTGTCCTGACCCAGGGCAACGAGCGGCTGGACTATGCCGATGCCTTCATGGCCGCGGGCATGCGGCTGGGCGCCAACATGTACCACATGCGCCTGCCCTCCCCGCCGGTCGTCGGCGCCTGGGCGGTGGGCCAGACCGGCCTGGCGGCGATGCCCGAGGCGGTCGAGGCGCTGAAGAACTGCGACATGCTGATCGACTGCATCTTCCTGCTCTTCTCCCCCGAGCAGTTCGCCATCCAGGCCGCGGGCACCCGCATCCTGACCGCGGTCGAGCCGCCGGAGCTGCTGGCGCGGATGCTGCCGACCCAGGAGATCCGCGAGAAGGTCACCATCGCCGGCGCCATGGTCGACGCCGCCAAGGTGATGCGCATCACCTCGCCGCACGGCACCGACGTGACCTACAAGCTGAACACCTATCCCGCGGTCACCGAATATGCCTGCACCGACGAGCCGGGCCGCTGGGACCACTGGCCCTCGGGCTTCGTCTTCACCGGCGGCGACGATGACGGCGTCGACGGCACCATCGTGGTGGCCCCGGGCGACATCCTGCTGCCGCAGAACATGTATGTCCGCGACCCGATCACCTACACGATCGAGAAGGGCTGGATCACCGATATCCGCGGCGGGCTCGATGCCGAGCTGGTGAAATCCTACATGGCCGCCTTCAACGACAACCGCGGCATGGGCATGAGCCATGTCGGCTGGGGCATGAACCCCAATGCCAAATGGCACAACATGGTGCCCGGCGCCTTCCCGGGCGGCATGGGCATGGAGCCGCGCGCCTTCTACGGCAACGTGATGTTCTCCACCGGCCCGAACAACGAGCTGGGCGGCCCGAACGACACCGCCTGCCACCTCGATATCCCGATGCGCGGCTGCTCGCTCTTCCTCGATGACGAGCCGATCGTCATCGACGGCGACATCGTCGTGAAGGAAATCGCGATGGAGCGCGCCTGACCGGCCGCTCTCCCCTGTGCCCCGCGCCGGATGTCCCCCGGCGCGGGGCGCGCCTTCTGACGAGGATCCCATGTCCCAGGAACAGACCTACAAGGCCGCAGGCTTCGGCGCCGACGTGCCGCGCGGCACCCGTCCCGCCATCGTCGTCGTGGATTTCTCCTACGGCTTCACCGACCTGCAATACCCGACCGCCTCGGATGCCGCCGCCCAGATGGCGGCGACCAAGCGGCTCTGCGACATCGCCCGCGCCAAGGGCTATCCGGTCGTCTTCACCACCATCGCCTACCATCCGGGCGAAGTGGACAAGCTGCCCTGGCTGAAGGTCGCCACCGGCATGCGCGCGCTGATCGAGGGAACCCGCCTCGTCGAGATCGACGCCGCCACCGGCATCCAGCCGCAGGACGCCGTCGTCACCAAGAAAGGCGCCTCGTCCTTCTTCGGCTCGACCCTGGCCGCGCTCCTGACCGGGGCAGGCACGGATACGGTCGTGGTCTGCGGCGCCACCACCTCGGGCTGCGTGCGCGCGACCGTGGTCGATGCCGTCCAGACTGGCTTCAACGTGCTGGTCCCGGCCGATTGCTGCGCCGATCGGGCGCAGGCGCCGCATGACGCGAACCTTTACGACATGGGCCAGAAATACGCCGATGTCACCGATGCGGACGACATTGCCGCCTGGCTGGAGAGCCTGTGACATCCGGGCGGGCACCCTGCCCGCCCCAGACCCCGAAGGGAGAGTGCCTTGTTCTACCGCATTGCCGATGACCGCCCGCTGCCGCGCGATCCGCTGACCGCCATCGTCTCGCCCCGGCCGATCGCCTGGATCACCACGCGCGGCGCCGACGGACAGGTGAACCTCTCGCCCTATTCCTTCTTCACCGCCGTGGCCTACAGCCCGCCGCAGGTCATCGTCTCCTCGATCGGCAACAAGCCCGACCGCGATGCCGGCAAGGACACTTTCGCCCAGGCCTCGGCCACGGGCATGCTGTGCATCAACATCGCGGGCTACGAGGACCGCGAGGCGGTCAATGCCTCCTCCGCGCCCTTTCCGGCCGGGGTGAACGAGGCCGCGCATCTGGGGCTGGAACTCGCCGAATGCGAGACCATCGACTGCCCGCGCCTGGCGGGCGCCGCGGCGTCGCTGGAATGCCGGCTGATCCAGGTGGTCGACCTGGAGGGCGAGGCCAACCGGCTGATGATCGCCCGGATCGAGGCGATTCACCTGCGCGACGACTGCGTCACCGAAGAGGGCCGTTTCGACGTGACCCGCTACAAGCCGCTGACCCGGCTGGGCTATGCCGATTTCGGCGCGATCGAGACCGTCTTCGCCATGCCGCGGCCGCGCCTGCCGGAATAGCGCGCCCCGGCTTGCGCCGTCCGCCGCGGATGGGCCATAGCAGGCCCCGTCAACGGAGGGAGCGGATCATGCCCAGCGTCAACATCATCGGCACCGGCAAGGTCGGGCGCACGCTCATGGCGCTGGTCGCCGCGCTGCCCGGCACGGAGCTGCGCGACGTCCTGAGCCGCAGCCCTGCCTCTGCCGCGGAGGCCGTCGCCGCCACCAGCGCCGGGCGCGCCGCGGCCACGCTCGCCGGGATGCGCCCCGCCGATCTCTGGGTGCTCTCGGTGCCCGATGACAGCATCGCCAAGGTGGCCCAAGCACTGGCCGAAGCGCGCGGCGACGCGGCCGCGGCGCTCCATTGCAGCGGCTTCCTCCCGGCGCAGGCGCTCGAGCCCCTGCGCGCGCAGGGCTGGGCTGCGGCAAGCTGCCATCCGGTGCTGAGCTTTGCCGATCCGCAGATCGCCGCCCGCCAGTTCCCCGGCACCTGCTGCGCCATCGAGGGCGACGCCCCGGCCGTGGCGCTGGCCCGCCGGCTGGTCTCGGACTGCGGCGGCGTGCCCTTCGATGTCGATCCGGAGCGCAAGGCGCTCTACCACGCGGCGGCGGTCTTCTCGAACAACTTCGCCACCGTGCTGCAGGCGGTCGCCCGCGAAGCCTGGCTGGAGGCCGGGGTGCCGGAGGAGATCGCCGCAGAGCTCGGCCGGACGCTGCTCTCAGGCACGGCGGAAAGCGTGGGGCGCCTCGGCCCGGCCGCAGCGCTGACCGGCCCTGCCGCGCGCGGCGACACCGATCTGATGCGCCTGCAGGAAGCTGCCGTGACCGCCTGGCGCCCGGAGGCCGGCGCGCTCTATGCCGCGATGAGCCGGTTGGCGCGGGCGCTCAAGGAGACCGGCACCGCCCTGCCCGGCAACTGACCTCTATTCATCACGCCCCGCGACGCATCACTGTGCAAACGGCCGCAATCCCGTGGGCGCAGCCTCTCAAGGAGACCGGCTGTGCCCGGCGCCGCGACGAGGACCGAGCGCCGCACGTCACGCGCTGCGACCTATCAAAGGGCGGGCGACCAGAATCCGTACGACGCGGCAGCTCAAGAAACCAGCGTCGCTTTGCCCCGGAGACGAAGTCCGAGCGCCACGCGTCACATCGCCGAGCGGCCAACCGCAATTCGAATGACGCGGCAACGCTGAGAAACCGGCCCTGCCCGGCGACGGGGACTGAATCCGCGCGTCATGCCCCGCGGCGCATTGCCGGGCGGGCGGCCGCCGCGGCGGCGCGCAATAGAGCGGCGGAGAGCGCGTCGCGGACCGGCGGCTGCGGCGGGGTGCCGACCGCGGCGGCGACGGCATCGGCGAAGGCGGCAGAGCGGAAGGTGCTGCCGGCATGGCTCCAAGCGCAGGGACCGGTGCGGGCGGCAAGCGCGGCGTGATGCTCGGCCAGCGCGGCGCCGGCCGCGGCCAGCAGCGCACCGGCCACCGGATCGCCCGCCCCGGCCAGCGCGTCGACCTTGCGCGCCAGCCCGGCAATCGCCGAGCGCGGATGCGCCGCCGCCGCCAGCCAGCCCATCAGCCGCTGCAGCGGATCGCCCGCGCCGCCCAGATGCGCCAGCAGCGCCCGGCCGAAATCCGTCCCGGGACTGCGCCCGTCGATCTCGCGCGAAAGGCGCGCCAGCGCGGCGCGGCCGATGGCATGGGCGCTGCCCTCGTCGCCGATCTCCGCGCCGAAGCCGCCCGCCCGGAGCCAGCCGCCCGTCGCGGCCCGCCCGACCGCCATGGACCCGGTCCCCGACAGCAGCAGCACGCCCGCGCCGCCGCCGAAGGCGCCGCAATGCGCCAGCTCGACATCGTTCATCAGCTCCAGCGGACAGGAGAGCCGCGCGCGCAGATAGTCCGCGACCTGCGCGTCGAGCGCCGCCGCCTCGCCCCAGCCCGGCAGGCCGAGACAGGCGGCCGAGACCTGCCCGGCCAGCGCTCCGGCCGCGGCGAAGAGCTGGTCATAGGCAGCCTGCCAGGCGGGATTGTCCTGCGGATTGACCCCGCCCGCCTCGGCGCGGAAGACCGGCTGGCCGTCGTCCTCCGCGATTGCCATCCGCGCCGTGCTGCCGCCGCCGTCGAAGCCGAGGACCAGGGTCATTTCCGCGCGCCCTCCGCCAGGGTCAGCGCCGGGGCCGGTTCGGCGATGATCAGCTCGCAGCCCCAGTCGCGCGCCCGTTCCTGCCATTCCGGCGCCAGAGCCGAGCTGCCGACGATGGTCGCGCCGCGCGGCACATGGCCGACCGCGAAGGTCGCGCGGCGGCCGAATTTCGCCGCGGTCGCCAGGATCAGCCGGCGGCTGGAACGCTCGATCATCAGCGCGTTGAGCTGCGCCTCGCTGCTGTCGACCGAATAGATCATCCCCGCCTCGTCGATCGCGCCGACCCCCAGCATCAGCGTGTCGAGCCAGATCGACCGCAGCATCTGCTCGGCCAGCGGGCCGACGAAGCTGGCATTCTCGTTCCGGAGCGTGCCGCCGATCAGGTTGACCCTGAGCCGCGCGACATTGAAGAGCTCCTGCGCGACCCGCAGCCCGTTGGTGAAGACCAGCCCCGGGACCGGTTCCAGCCGCATCAGGCTGGCGACCTGCATCACCGTCGTGCCGGCATCGAGAAAGACCGAGCCATGCGGCTCGATCAGCGCATAGGCGGCCTGGGCGATCGCGCGCTTCTCGGCGATGTCCTGGCTCTCGCGCATGTCGAAGCCCAGCTCGATGCTCGAGCCCTGCGCCAGCCGCGCTCCGCCATGGAAGCGGTCGATCGTGCCGTCCTCCTCGAGCTGGGCGAGGTCGCGGCGGATGGTGGCGATCGAGGCATTTGTCGCCTGGGCCAGCTCGCCGATGCTGGTCGTGCCATGGGCATAGAGATGGGCGAGGATGGCGTCGAGGCGGCTGGATTTCATTGGCGATGTCCCGGCATTGTTCGCGCCCAGTCAACGAAACTCGCGCCACCGGGTCAAGCCATTCGCTCATTATACGTCATGATTCCGAAACTTTATCGCTCACCCATGACGCAAAATCCCCCGACTTTCCTGAATATGAGGCCGTATTCGGCCGTTTCGCGCAAAATCTCGGCAGTTCGACTGATTGAATCGCTCACATATTGGGCAAGATAGCGTCTTTAATCGCTCACGTTAGAAAGGACTTGATGATCTTATTTGAGCGTTTAACGCTTTCCTCAGAGAACGGGACTCATGTCGGGGTCCGGTTCCGGAAAAAACGACAAGACACCCAACATGGAGTTAGAGATGCGGTTCTCCGACCATTTCCGCGCGCGCCGCTGCGTGCTCGGACTGCCCCTTGCCCTGTCCGCCGCGCTTGTCGCCGCCATGGCGCAAGCCGAGGAAATCACCGTCCTGCTGCCAGGCGGCGGCTATCCCGCGAGCGTGATCGAGGAGTTCACCGCCGAGACCGGGATCGAAGTCGACCAGCAGACCCTGGCCTGGGACCAGCTGCACACCCGGATCATCACCGCGCTGGTGGCGGGCACCGCCCCGGCCGACGTGATCGAGCTCGACTGGTCCTGGGTCGGCCAGTTCGGCGCGGCCGGCTGGCTCGAGCCGCTTGACGACGTGCTCGACCCCTCGGCGCTGGAACAGGTCTCGGTGCTGCCGATCTTCCAGGCCGGCGGCAAGACGCTGGGCGCCCCCTACAACAACGATTTCAAGATGATGGTGGTCAATACCGCGCATCTCGAAAAGGCCGGGATCACCGCGCCGCCCACAACCGTGGACGAGCTTCTGGCCGCAGGCCGCGCCGTCAAGGAGGCGGGCATCACCGAGCATCCCTTCGGCCTGCCCCTCTCGGTCGGCGAGGCGACCTCCACCGCCTGGTACCTGATCACCATGATGTATGGCGGCGACCTCTTCGACGCCGATGGCAACCCCGCCTTCACCGACCCCGAGTCGGGCGGCTACAAGGCGCTCGAGTTCATCCGGACCGCCGTCGAGGAGGGGCTGATCGATCCGGCCTCCACCGCCTATGGCAACCCCGAGGTGCGCGAGGCCTTCAAGGCCGGCGACATCTCCTTCATCCTCTCCGACGGGCCGGGGCCGCTGTCGACCTATAACGACCCGGAGAAATCCGCCATTGCCGGGCAGAGCGCCGCCTCGGTCGTGCCCAATGTCTCGGGCGAGACCCGCACCTACGGCCTGCCCGAGGCGCTGGCCGTACCCTCCGCCTCCGGCTCCAAGGATGCCGCGGTCAAGTTCATCAACTTCGTCATGTCGAAGGAAATGCAGGAGAATGTCTACACGCTCGACGGCACGCTGCCGACGCGCAAGGACGCGCTGGCCGATCTGAACGCAGCCGGCACGCTGGAATCGGGCGACGCGATCGTCGCGCAGGTCGGCGCGGTCGGACCGCTCTTCGACGGCGGCACCCCGCCCTGGTACCCGCCCTTCTCCAACGCCGCCGCCGCGGCCGTGAACGCGGTCGCCATCGGCCAGATGTCGGTCGACGAGGCCGTCGCCTCGATCGCGCGCGCCGCCGAGGACGCGCGGGCCGAGTACTGAGCCAGGCAAGAGGACGGAGGCAGCCCGCATGAGCACACCCGACGCCGCCCTGGCGCCACCCTTCGCGGCCGAGGTGCCGAAGCCCGGCCTTCTGCAGCGGGTCTCCAGCGATGCCGGGCTCGGCATCGTGCTGGCCTTGCCGGTGGTGATCCTGATGGCCGCCTTCGTCTTCGTGCCGGTGGCGCTGACCGCCTGGGACAGCTTCCACCGGGTCACGCCGATGCTTCCCGGAGAGCCCTTCGTGGGCTTCCGGAACTACACCCGGATGCTGTCGGATCCGGCGGTGCGCAATGCCTGGTGGAACACCTGGTTCTATGTCGCCGCCGCGGTCTCGCTGGAACTGGTGCTGGGCCTCGGCGCGGCGCTGCTGCTCAACGGCATGAAGCACGGGCGGCGCTGGCTGCTGGCGGCGGTGATCCTGCCCTGGGCGCTGCCGCCGGTCGTCAATGCCATGGTCTGGTCCTGGATCTACAACCCGCATTACGGGCTCCTGAACGGGCTCCTGATGCGCTTCGGCCTGATCGGCGAGGCGCGGGTCTGGATGAACGACCAGGCCAGTGCGCTGATCTGCGTCACGCTGGTCCATGTCTGGCGGATGATGCCGCTGAATGCGGTGATCCTGCTGGCGGCGCTGCAGACCATCCCGCGCGAGCTCTACGAGGCGGCCGAGGTCGACGGCGCGGGACGGCTGAAAACGCTGCGGCTGGTGACGCTGCCCTTGATCTCGGGCGCGCTCGGCATCGCGCTGACGCAATCGACGATCACCGCCTTCAACATCTTCGACGAGGCCTGGATCCTCGCCAAGGCCAGCGCGCTGACCCGGCCGATCCAGGGGCAGATCTACATGACCGCCTTCCAGGACCTGAAATTCTCCTACGGCATGGCGATGTCGATCACGGTGATGCTGGTCTCGATCCTGGTCTCCTCCGTCTACGTGCTGCGCATCTACCGCGAAACGAGGTTCGACTGATGACTGCCCTCCATCTGCGCCGGGCGGGAATGGCGCTGGCCGCGATCCTCCTGCTGATCTGGTCGCTCGGCCCGGTCTACTGGGCGCTGGCCACTTCGCTGATGAAGCCCACCGACATCGCCGCCTCGCCGGTCAACCTGGTGCCGCCGTCGATCACCTTCGAGCATTACGCCAAGCTGGTGGGCGGCCTCTTCGGCCAGCCGGACGAGACCGGGATCTGGCGCGACTTCCTGCGCGCGCTGGGGAACAGCCTGGTGCTGGCGGGCGGCGCGACCATCGCCACCACGGCGATCGCCGCCATCGCCGCCTATGCCGCCGTGCGGCTGGAATTCCCGGGCCGCAACCTGGTCTTCTACATGATCGTCGCCACGCTGGCCGTGCCGGGCTACACGGTGCTCATCCCGCTCTACCGGATGATGGTCGGGCTCGGCTGGGTCGACACCTATGGCGGGATCATCCTGATCTACATTTCGGCCTACCTGCCGCTCTCGATGTGGCTGATGCGCTCGGTCTACGAGTCGCTGCCGCTGTCGATCGAGGAGGCCGCCTTCCTCGACGGCGCGGGACGGCTCTACACGATGGTCCGCATCGTCATGCCGCTGGCCCTGCCCGGGCTGATCGCGGCCGCGATCCTGACCTTCCTCGGCGCCTGGGGCCAGTTCGCCGTGCCGCTGGTCTTCGCGCCCACTGCCGCGACCAAGCCGCTGACCGTGCTGATCCCGGAATTCGCCACGAAAAACTATGTCGATTACGGCCTGATCAACGCCGCGGGGGTCTTCGCGATGATCCCGCCCGCGCTGGTCGTGATCTTCCTCAACCGCTTCCTGCTGAGCGGCCTGATGGCCGGCACCGGCAAGTAGACCTTTCGGAGAGACCCATGACCAAGATCACCCTCATCGGCGCGGGCAGCACCGTCTTCGCCCAGAACATCCTCGGCGACATCCTCTCGCGCCCCGCCTTCGCCGACTGCACCATCGCGCTGCACGACATCGACGGCGACCGGCTCTCCACCTCGGAGATCGTCACCCGCCGCATCTGCGAGGCGCTGGGGCTGTCCAAGGTGCGGATCGAGGCGACGATGGACCGCCGCACGGCGCTGGCCGATGCGCGCTTCGTCATCCTGATGTTCCAGGTCGGCGGCTACCGGCCCTCGACCGTGATCGATTTCGACGTGCCGAAGAAATACGGGCTGCGCCAGACCATCGCCGACACGCTGGGCATCGGCGGCATCTTCCGCGCGCTGCGCACCATCCCCGTGCTCCAGGGCATCGCGCAGGACATGGAGGAGCTGTGTCCGGACGCGCTCCTGATGAACTACGTCAACCCGATGGCGATGAACTGCTGGGCGCTGGCGGAACTGGCGCCCGAGCTGCAGACCGTCGGGCTCTGCCATTCGGTCCAGCACACCGCGCAGCACCTGGCCGAATGCCTGGGCGAGGACATCCGCGACATCGACTATGTCTCGGCGGGCATCAACCACGTCGCCTTCATGCTGAAATACGGCAAGCGCCATGCCGATGGTTCGTTCGAGGACCTCTATCCCCGCCTGCAGGAGCTGGCGCGCTCGGGACAGGTGCCCGATGACGACCGCGTCCGCTTCGACATGCTGCGCCGCTTCGGCCATTTCGTCACCGAAAGCTCCGAGCATTTCTCGGAATACGTGCCGTGGTACATCAAGCGCGGGCACGAGGAGCTGATCGACAGGCTCAACATCCCGCTCGACGAATACCCCCGCCGCTGCGAGCGCCGGATCGGCGAATGGGAGGAGCAGCGCCGCGAGCTCGAGGGCGCCAGGCCGATCGAGGTCTGCCGCTCGGACGAATACGCCTCCGCCATCCTCAATGCCGTCGTCACCGGCGAGCCCGAGCTGATCTACGGCAACGTGCCGAACCGCGGGCTGATCTCCAATCTCGACCCGGCGGCCTCGGTCGAGGTGCCCTGCCATGTCGACCGCAACGGCATCCAGCCGGTGCGCATCGGCCGCATGCCGCCCGAGCTTGCCGCCGTCATCCGGCTGAGCACCAATGTCCAGGAGCTGACCGTCGCCGCCGCCCTGACCGGCAAGCGCCACTATGTCGAGCAGGCCGCGATGCTCGACCCGCACACCGCCGCCGAACTCGCCCCCGACGAGATCGCGGCCCTTGTCTCCGACATGATCGAGGCGCATGGCAACATGCTGCCGCAGCTTCGCTGAGGGCGCGCCGATGACCCAGGTCCAGATCGCGCAGCTGCGCAAGTCCTACGGCCATCACGAGGCGCTGCACGGCATCGACATCGCCATGGAAAGCGGCGAATTCGTGGTGCTGGTCGGCCCCTCGGGCTGCGGGAAATCCACGCTCCTGCGGATGATCGCCGGGCTCGAGGACGTCACCTCGGGCGCGATCGCCTTCGACGGGCGGGTGATGAACCTGGTCCCGGCCAAGAAGCGCGACATCGCCATGGTGTTCCAGAACTACGCGCTCTACCCGCATCTGACGGTGCGCGAGAACATGGGCTTCTCGCTGAAGCTGCGCAAGGTGCCCCTGCCCGAGCGCAATGCCCGCGTCGAGGCCGCCGCCGAAAGCCTCGGGCTCGGCCATCTGCTCGACCGCTTCCCCCGCCAGCTCTCGGGCGGGCAGCGCCAGCGCGTCGCCATGGGCCGCGCGGTGGTGCGCGAGCCCGCGCTCTTCCTCTTCGACGAGCCGCTCTCAAATCTCGACGCCAAGCTGCGCGTCCAGATGCGCACCGAGATCAAGCAGATGCACCGCAAGGTGAAAGCGACGATGATCTACGTCACCCATGACCAGGTCGAGGCGATGACCATGGGCGACCGGATCGTGGTGATGCGCGACGGCATCGTCGAGCAGGCCGGCCCGCCGATCGAGCTCTACGACCGTCCGGCCAACGAATTCGTCGCGGGCTTCCTCGGCTCGCCCTCGATGAACATGCTCGATGCCGTGCTTTCGGCGGATGGCGCATCGGCGGTGCTGGGCGACGGCAGCCATGTCGCGCTGCCGGGCCATGTCGAGGGCGGCGCGGGCCGCGCCCTGCGGCTGGGGCTGCGCCCCGAGGACCTGCTGCCCTCCGAGACCGGCATCCCCTTCGAGATCGACGTGATCGAGCCCACCGGCGCGGAGACCATCGTCATGCTGCGCAACCCGGCCATCCTCGGCGAAGGCAGCCTCTGCCTGCTCCTGCGCGAGCGCCTGCCGCTGGCGCCCGGCCAGGAATTGCGGATCGCGCCGAAGCCCGGCGCGGCGCATCTCTTCGACCCCGGCAGCGGAACCCGCATCGACCCGGTGCTCCGTTCCGAACCGCTGCGCGCCGCCGCGCGCTGACCCGGCCCCTCCGATGAAAGACGCAAGACAATGAGTTTCGAACATTCTTCCGCCACCTGGTCCGAAATCCTCGCCCAGCCGGAAATCTGGCGCGGCTGGGCGGAGCCGCTGGCGCGCGAGGCGGCCGCGACGCGGGACTGGATCGCGGCCGCGGGCATCCGCGAAATCTGGCTCTGCGGCGCGGGCAGTTCGGCCTTCATCGGCGACGTCCTTGCGGCGGGCATCGCCACCGGTCCGGGCGGCGCACGGATCCGCGCGGTGGCGACGACCGATGCGGTGGCCTGCCCGGCCGATTATGTCGGCAGCGGCGAGGGCCTTCTGGTGGTGCAGTTCGGCCGCTCCGGCGACAGCTCGGAAAGCATCGGCATGCTCGACCTCCTGGATGCGGCGATGCCCCGGGCGCACCGGCTGCATGTCACCTGCAATCCCACGGGCGCGCTGGCCTGCCGCGCCGCGCCCGATCCCGGGCGGCTGCGCGTGCTGCGCTTGCCCGAGGCGACCCATGACACCGGCTTCGCCATGACCTCGAGCTTCACCACGATGCTGCTTTCGGCGCTGGCCTGCCTCGATCCCGGCTTCGACGCCGCGGCCGAGCTGCCGGAGCTGGCCGATCAGGCCGGAACGCTCCTGGCCGCGCTCGCCGCCGAGCCCGAAGCACGCTGCCCGGAGCGGGCGGTCTTCCTCGGCGCCGGTCCGCTGAAGGGGCTGGCGCGGGAGGCGGCGCTGAAAGTGCTGGAGCTGACCGCGGGCGCCTGCCCGACGCAATGGGACAGCCCGCTCGGCTACCGCCACGGGCCGAAGGCGGCGATCGCGCCGGGCACGCTGGTCGCCGTGATGATCCATCCCGACCCCTATACCGCGCGCTACGATCTCGATGTCGCGGCCGAGCTGCGCAGCCAGTATCCGGGCATCGCCGTCGTCACGCTGGGCCCGGACGGCTGCGATCTGGAGGTCGCCGCGGGCGATCCCCGCGCGGCGGCCGTGCTGCATGTGCTGGCCGCGCAAGTCTGGGCGGTGCGCTGGTCGGCGGAGCTCGGGCTCGAGGTCGACAACCCCTTCTCCGCGGGCACGCTCTCGCGCGTGGTCTCGGGGGTGACGCTCTACCCCTGGGCGGCCTGAGGAGCGCGCGCCATGCTCGACCTGCCCGCAGGCATCCGCCGCAACCGCGCCCGGGGCGATTTCGCCTTCGCCTCGGTCTGCTCCTCCCATCCCGACGTGCTGGCCGCCGCGCTCGGCCTGGCGCGCGACCGCAACCGGCCGGTCATCGTCGAGGCCACCTGCAACCAGGTGAACCAGTTCGGCGGCTATAGCGGCATGACCCCGGCCGGGTTCCGCCGCTTCGCCGAGGACCTCGCGCGGCAGGAAGGCTGCCCGGCGGAGCTGGTCAGCTATGGCGGCGACCATCTGGGCACCCAGCCCTGGCGCGACCGCCCCGCCGAGGAGGCGCTGGCCCTGGCCGGGACCCTGGTCGCGGATTTCGTCCGGGCGGGCTTCACCAAGATCCATCTCGACTGCTCCGAGGGCTGCCTGGGCGAGCCGCGCCAGCTCGGCGATGCTACCGTGGCCGCCCGCGCCGCGCGGCTGGCGCTGGCCTGCGAGGCGGCCGCGCCCGACCCGTCGCGGCTGAGCTATGTCATCGGCACCGAAGTGCCGCCGCCCGGCGGCGCGCGGCAGGAGGGCGAGCTGGTCGCGCCGACCGATCCGGCCAATGCCCGCCGCACCCTCGCCGCCCATCGCGACGCCTTCGCCGCCGCGGGCCTCGCCCATGCCTGGCCGCGCGTCGCCGCGCTGGTGGTGCAGCCCGGGCTGGAATTCGGCCCCGCCCATGTCGACCGCTTCGACGCCGCGCTGCCCGATCTCCTCAGCCCGGTGCTCGACGGCTTCCCCGGCCTCGCCTTCGAGGCGCATTCGACCGACTACCAGGAGGCCGCGGTCTTCGCCGAGCTAGCCCGGCGCCATTTCGCCGTGCTGAAGGTCGGCCCGGCCCTGACCTTCGCCTATCGCGAGGCGGTCTATGCGCTGTCGCATGTCGATGGCTGGCTGAACGGCACCCCGCATCTGTCTGCACTGATGGAGGCGGCGATGCAGGCCGATCCCGGCCCCTGGCGCGGGCACTACCACGGCTCGAACGCGCATGACGTCAAGCTGATGCGCCATTTCGGCCTGGCCGACAGGATCCGCTACTACTGGGCGCAGCCCGGCGTGCAGGACGCCGTCGCGGCCCTGGCCGAGCGCATCGACACGGCAGAGGCCCTGCCCGAAGCGCTCCTCCAGCAGTACATGCCCGGCGCAGACCTGCCGTCCCGGGCCGGCGGCAGCCGCTTCCGCCACCTGGTCCGGGCCCGCATCGCCCGCGCCCTGGAGCCCTACCTGATCTGACCACGCCCGCGGCGGGCCGCGCCTCCGGCCATCTCCGGCCGGCCTTGCCCCTGAAAAGCGGTCCTCCCTGAAGCCGGCTTTCGAGCCAGATGGAGGATTGGAAGACAGGACAGATCGCAGCCGGATCAGGGATTGATCCCGAGAGGCCTTGTTGCGCAAATGCGTCTGGGGATTCACTGCCGAATCCAGCATGATAGCTGGCGGCCATAAGCAGACCGGCGAAGACCGCGCACAAGACCACCAACTGGCGTAGCTAGCGAGCCGTTGCGCGCCACCGGTCCGAGCGCAACGGCGAGCGAGGCGCCGAGGCAGCGCGGATCGCAGACCGTCTGGTTCGATCCTTCGATGCAATGGGCAGCGGCGCCTTCCGTGGGGCGCCCCCGCGGGCAGGCACGCAGCGGTAAGGAGGATCAGGAATTGATCCGGGGGATTAGTCACCTGGAACTAAAGTCCCTGACATACGGTCTTTTGGCAGAAGCGCTTCACTGAGGCGAGAATTTCGTCTGCGGACTTGTGCCAGCGATAGGGCTTGGGTTC
>NZ_VATA01000299.1 GCF_005870025.1 Poseidonocella sp. HB161398 | reverse complement strand
GAGCCGGCAACGATCGGAATGTCGTCGCCCGGGAAGTCGTAGGACGACAGCAGTTCGCGGACTTCCATCTCGACGAGCTCCAGGAGCTCCTCGTCATCCACTTGGTCGACCTTGTTGAGGAACACGACCAGCGCCGGAACGCCGACCTGGCGCGCCAGAAGGATGTGCTCGCGGGTCTGCGGCATGGGGCCGTCAGCTGCGTTCACAACCAGGATCGCGCCGTCCATCTGCGCGGCACCGGTGATCATGTTCTTCACGTAGTCGGCGTGGCCGGGGCAGTCCACGTGCGCGTAGTGGCGCGCGTCGGTCTCGTATTCCACATGCGCGGTCGAGATGGTGATGCCGCGGGCCTTCTCTTCCGGCGCGCCGTCGATCTGGTCGTATGCCTTGAAGTCACCGAAATACTTGGTGATCGCTGCGGTCAGCGTGGTCTTGCCGTGGTCGACGTGACCGATCGTGCCGATGTTCACGTGCGGCTTCGTACGCTCAAACTTTGCCTTTGCCATG
>NZ_VATA01000298.1 GCF_005870025.1 Poseidonocella sp. HB161398 | reverse complement strand
ACGCCGTCTTCCTTCCAGGCATCCGTACGGGCATAGAGTCCGTCGAGCGTCAGCGACGGGCGCAGGTAGAGGCGCTCGCTGCCGGCGGTGTAGGCGGCGCGGGCGCGCAGGCCGAACGAGCGGCTGGTCGCGGTGCCCTCTGCCACGCCGCCATAGGCGCCAAGTCCGACCTCGCGCTCGACATCGTCCTCGCCGAAATTGCCGAAGACCGCGCCGGTCAGCAGCCAGGGGCCGGTCTGGTACTTCAGGGTAACGGCCCCCTGGACGGAATAGCCATCGGCGCTGACCCCGTCATCGCCGCTCATGCGGGTGTCGCGGTAGCCGATCGCGCCGCCCAGGAACAGGTCGGGCGCGATCTCGGTCTGCCCCCCGATCAGAAGGAACGTGTCCTCGAACCGCGCGCCGCCGGTTTCGCCCGAGGACTCCTGGTCGGTGCGGCTCGCCCCTGCCCTGCCATAGGTGCAGGCGCCCTCGGCCAGAACCGCGCTCCCGGTCTCGAAGACCGGACAG
>NZ_VATA01000030.1 GCF_005870025.1 Poseidonocella sp. HB161398 | reverse complement strand
TGTGCCTGCGAAGCTGGGCTTCGAGGAATGAGCGTTCCTCGTCGCTGAGATCAATTGGAACAGCAACACGGCCACCCATCACATCCTCCCGCATCAGGCAGAATAATGATACAAACTTTAGTTCCAGGTGACTAGGTCATGTTGACAAAAGGCGTAGCCAGACTCGGATGGACGCGATGTCTATGAACCCGAGGAAACTCAGGGCGGTCTTGTCATAGCGGGTTGCCACCCGACGCCACTGTTTGAGCTTGGAGAAGCAACGTTCGACCAGGTTGCGCCAGCGGTAGAAGTCGCGGTCGACAGCGCGCCATTCCCTGCGGTTCCGCCGCATCGGGATGACCGCCACGATATCACGTTCCTCGAGCTTTTCCCGTACCTTGTCAGCATCACAGCCCTTGTCGGCGAGGAAGTATTCAGGCTCTGGCAGATCCTGTGTCATCACCAGGTCGACCCCCTTGATGTCCGCCGTCTCGCCGCCTGTGATCTCGCTGCGCATCGGCAGTCCCGCGCCATTCATCCGGAGATGGATCCTGGTCGTGAAGTGGAAGGCGGATCAGAAAACGATCCGGGGGACCGTTTTCCCGCCGGACAGTCGAGAACGGCCGAAACCTTCTTTCGGAGTCCCCCCCTTGAGCCCGCTGCCTGCTGATGGGCGCGAATGACGGTGCTGTCGATCATCTGGACACGGGCCGGAACGAGGTCGCTGTCGTTGAGGAACAGGAGGATGGCCTCCCATAGTCCGGCCTGGGTCCAACGTCGGAACTGGCGGTAGACGGACCACCATTTTCCGAACTCCTCCGGAAGGTCCCGCCACCGGGCACCGGTCCGTGCGATCCAGAATATGCCATCCAGAACAAGGCGATGGTTGACAGGTTTGCGGCCATTCGGGGCGCGGACGGCGGCGATGAAATGCTCGAAGAACCGCCATTGCGCATCGGACATCAGATTTCGCGCCAAGATCACCTCCGTCGTAGCGGTGATCTTGAATCACGAAAGCGACCAACTGTGAATCCCTTTTGTCAACATGACCTAAACTAGTCCCGCATTTATTTTGGTGTACGTTCATAAGGTGAATGGAACTGTAGACATCTGCGCATCCTGATCATTCACGCGGTGCGCAGCGAAAGGCGGATTCCCAAGAAATTCTGCGGTCGGGACGCGGTTGGGTGGGCGAAGCTTTTCGACCACATTTCTTTGTGTTCGGGTTTTCCTTCTTGCTCTATTTCATAGGAATTCTTGGATGCCTCTTAAATTGTTGGTAACGATTAGACGCGAATCATTCGACTATTGGCGACGGCACCAGGCCGCGCCAGCAACGGCAAGTGGAGGCCGAGAACATGACGCGGCGCATTCCCGACATGCACGCCCGCGGCGATATTGTGGACCTGGGCACCGTCCGCGCCCTGCGCGAGGCGACCACGGCCCCGGCGGCTGGCAACCCGCTTGATCCGGTGCCGCTGGAGCTGACCCCCTTCGAGCGCCTGACCGTCTGGGATGCCCTGGGCGATGCCATGACCGCGGCCCAGGCGCGCGGCGACCGCACCGAAATTCTGGACGCGATCCGCCGCAAGTTTCTTTAATCCCCCCCTACCCTCCGGGCGCCCGCCCGCCGCCCGGCGCAACACGCCGCGGCATGTCGTATCTATTGCGGCATCACTGCACCGGACCGGCCAGGAGGCCCCGCCATAGCGCGGGGCTTTTTCGTGCCGGGTCCCGGGCTGGTTTTCCCGAAAACAGGGGGCACCCCATGCCTGACGCATACGACACCGCCCTGGCGAGCGGCTCAACGTCCCTGTGCCGTTGCTTCCGCCTGACGCGCCGCGACGGCACCGTCCTGGGCTTCACCGATCACGACAACGCGCTGAGCTTCGACGGCTCGACCTTCGAAGCCTCCGCCGCGCTGTCCGCATCGGAAACCGCTTCCCGCCTGGGCCTGGCGCCGGATGACCTGGACGCCACCGGCGCCCTGTCCGCCGCCGCGATCACCGAAAGCGACCTGGCCGCCGGGGCCTATGACGGCGCGACCGTCGAAGCCTGGGACGTGGACTGGAGCAACCCCGGCGTCCGCCGCCTCCTGGGCGTCTACACGCTGGGCCAGGTGGAGCGCGACCGCGCGAGCTTCCGCACCGAGCTGCGCAGCCTGTCCGCCCGCCTGGAGCCGAAACAGGGCCGCGTCCTGTCCAAGCTGTGCGACGTGCGCAACCTGGGCGACGCGCGGTGCAAGCTGGCGCTGGGGGCCTGGCAGCACGCCGCCACGGTGGTGTCCGTGTCCGAATACGCGGTGACCGTGACCGACACCGCCACGGCCCTGGGGTTTTTCGAGCGCGGGACGGCTGACTGGACATCCGGCGCCAATGCCGGGACCGGATCGGACATCCGCGCCTCCGAGCCCCGCGACGGGTTTACCGTGATCCATCTTTGGCACGTCCCGGCCCGCGCGCTGGCGCCCGGCGACACCGTGACCCTGACCGCCGGATGCGACCGCACCGCCGCCACCTGCGCCGGGCGCTTCGGCAATCTCGACAATTTCCGCGGCTTCCCCTTCCTGCCTGGAGACAATTTCACGGGCGATTACGGCATCCCGGGGCGCGGCGACCAGGACGGGGGGTCCCGCTATGAATGACGCGACCGTCAATCCCGCGCTGGTGCTGGCCCATGCCCGCGCCTGGATCGGCACCCGCTGGGCGACCGCCCAGGCGGTGCGCGGCCAGGGCTGCGACTGCCTGGGCCTGATCCGCGGCCTTGCCCATGAGCTGACCGGCCGCATTGTCCCGGTCCCGGGCTATCGCGCCGATTGGGCCGCCCGCGCCGGGGCGATGCTGGAGGGGCTGCGCGCCCATGCCAGCCCGGCCCGCCCCGAGGACGCCGCCCCCGGCCTGGTGGCGGTCTATCGCGTGGGCGGACAAGCCACCGCGCATATCGGCATCCTGGACGAAGGCGGCCGCCTGATCCATGCCGCCGACTATGCCGGAAAGGTGGTCGCCGACACCTGGCCGAGCCAGCCCCCGTCCAGCCTGTGGCGCTTCACCGCCGCGCCCGGCTGCGGGGCCGGGCCTTCCCCCCTGTCCCTGGAGGACTGCGTCGCGGTCATCTACCGCGACCCCGAGCCCGGCGCCGGGGTCTATGCCGAAATCCGCGGCCCCCGGGGCGAGCCGCTGGCGCGGTCCCGGCATTGGGCCGACACGCTGGCGGCCCTTGATGAGCTGGGGCCGATCTATCCGAACATCGAAACCGTGGAGTGAAGCATGGCAACGCTTGTCCTAGCCGCAGCCGGGTCCGCCATCGGCGGCGCAATCGGCGGGTCCGTCCTGGGCATTTCCGCGGCCGTGATCGGCCAGACCGTGGGCGCCTATCTCGGGTCGCAGATCGATGCCGCCCTGGCGCCCGGCCTGCCGACCGTCACCCGCGAGGGGCCGCGCATCAATACGCTGGACGTGATGACCGCCAACGCAGGCGACCCGCTGGCGGACGTCTCCGGCCGCGCGGCCGTCGCCGGGACCGTGATCTGGGCCACGAAGATCAAGGAAACGATCCACACCGACCGGGAGAAGGTGAAGACCGGCAAGCGGTCATCCCAGACCGTCCAGACCGTGACCTATTCCTATTCCGTCTCCATGGCCATTGCCCTGGGCGAGGGGCCGCTTGCGCCGGTCCATGGCCGCATCTGGGCGGACGGCAAGGTCGTCAGCCTCTCGGCCATGAAGTAAGCCGGGCGGGTCCGCTACTATTCCGGCACCGAAGACCAGGCCCCGGACCCGCTGATCGCGGCGAAGGAAGGCGGCGCGGCCCCGGCCTTCCGGGGCGTGGCCTATATGGTCTTCGAAGACCTGGAGCTGGAGGACTACGGCAACCGCCCGCCGCAGATCAAGGTTGAGGTCTGGGGCCGCTCCGGCGACATGGAACCGCTTATCCGCGGGGTCAATGTCATCCCGGGCAGCACCGAAAGCGGATACGACCCCGAGCAAGTGGACGTGGTGACCTATACCGGCAGCCGCGCAATCAAGAGCCGGGCGCCGATGAATTGCACGCGCGACACCGCGAAGACCGACTGGTCGCAATCCATGGACCTGATGGACGCCGCAATGCCGAATTGCGACACCGTTTCCCTGGTGGTCGCCTGGTTTGGCGATGACCTGCGCGCGGGCCAATGCCGGATCATGCCGCGGGTGGAATTCATGCAGCGGGACACGCTGCCCCGCTGGTGGGCGGGCGGGCTGACCTACTATTCCGACTGGTACGGCGAATGGTGGAGCGTGACCGACCCCCGCGCCGAAGAGGTCAGCCGGACCCCCGATGGCGGCCCGGCCTACGGGTCCAGCCCTTCGGATGCGTCCATCATCCGCGCAATCCAGGACCTGAAAGCCCGCGGCAAGCGCGTGGTCCTCTATCCCTTCGTCATGATGGATATTCAGGCCGTCCAGGCCCTGCCGGACCCCTCCGGCGCCGGGGTCCAGCCGGACTACCCCTGGCGCGGCCGCCTCCAGCCCATGGCAGGCGAGGACGTCGCGGCCGAGGTCTCGGCTTTCGTGGACGGGGCCTGGGGCTTCCGCAATTTCGTCACGCATCTTGCCGACCTGGCAAGCCAGGCGGGCGGCGTGGACGCCTTCCTCATCGGCTCGGAAATGCGGGGCATGTCCATGGCCCATGCCGGTGGCGGGTCCTTCCCCTTCGTGGATGCGCTGAAAAGCATTGCCGCGGACGTCCGCGGGATCCTGCCTTCCGCGCAAATCAGCTACGCGGCGGACTGGTCCGAGTATCATTCATTCCGCGAGGGCGGGGACGTGTTCTTCCATCTGGACCCGCTCTGGAGCGACCCCAATATCGACTTCGTGGGGATCGACAACTACCTGCCCTTGTCCGACTGGCGCGACGGACCGGACCACCTGGACCGCGACGACGAAGCCGGGATCACGTCCCCTTACGTGCTGGACTACCTGAAAGCCAATATCGAGGGCGGCGAGTATTGGGACTGGTATTATGCCAGCGACGCGGACCGCGAGGCCCAGGCCAGGACGCCGATCTTCGACGGCGCCCACGGGGAAGACTGGATCTTCCGGCAAAAGGCGATCCGGGACTGGCACGGGCAACCCCATTACGACCGGCCGGCCGGATTGCGGGACAGTCACGCCGACATCGGCGGGACCCCGACCACCTGGGGCGCCATCGGCGGCACCGTCTCCGCTTCGGCGGTGCCCGCCTATGGCAGCTTCGGCACCCCGGCCGACATCGCCAGCGCCGGGAGCTACACCGACCGGGCGCGGCTGCACAGTCCTAATTCGCTGGACAATACCGGCGGCAAGCGCTGGCGCGCCCGGGTCTGGTTTGCGCAGGGCACGTCTGCCGAAGCCCGGCTCCTGGCGGCCACCGGCGGCCCCCCGCCGAATGTCCGGTACGACTTCGCGTCCGGCGCCGTCACCCCGGCGGAAAACGGCCACACGATCCATGCCGCGACGGTTTCCGAGGTCTCGCCCGGGGTCTTCCTGATGGACCTGGACATCACGCTCACGGCCGAGGACGAAACCCCGCAATTCGACTTCGGGGCCTTCTCCAGCGCCGCGGGCGAGTATGTCACGGCGCTGGGGGCGGAGGTCTTCGAGGCCGGGGTCTCGACCACCGGATGGGTGCCCGGGTCCAAGCCGGTCTGGTTCACTGAGCTGGGCTGCCCGGCGGTGGACAAGGGCGCGAACCAGCCCAACGTCTTCGCCGCGCGCTACTCTTCGGAAAGCGCCTTGCCCTGGTTTAGCCAGGGCTTCCGCGACGACTTCATGCAGCGCCAATTCCTGCGGGCGTCCTTCGAATGGTGGGCCGAGAATGGCGGCGACGTCCTGGACGTGGCGGACGTCCAGGTCTGGGCCTGGGACGCGCGCCCCTTCCCGGAGTTTCCGCAAAAATCGAGCCTGTGGAGCGATGGGCCGGACTGGCGTCTCGGGCACTGGCTGAACGGCCGCGCCGGGGCGGCTCCGGCGGGGGAGGCGATCCGGCGCCGGGCGGTGGAGCGCTACGGGATCGACCCGGAACAGGTGGACATCGCGCGGGCCTATGGCCAGGCGGATGGCTACGCGGCGCCGGGGCTCCTGGGCTTCCGGGAATACGTCCAGCCGCTGGAGCTGGCCCACGGGCTGCAATCCCATGAGGAAGGCGGCCGCCTGGTCTTCGCGTCCCGCGGGGCCATGCCGACCGTGGCCGCGCTCGACCCGGAGGGCATGGCCCCGAAGACCGGGGATTCGCCCTTCACCGTCACGCGCTCCGCCCTGGAGGATGTGGCGGCCGGGGTGGTGCTGACCTTCCGCGACGGCGCCGATGACTACGCCCAGGCGGCCACCCGGGCCGTGATCGGCCGCGGCCCCGAAGAGGGCGAGGCCGCCACCGACCTGCCGCTGGTCCTGGACCACGACAGCAGCACGGCGGCCGCGTCGCGCCTGGTCCGGGCCGCCCGGGACGGCCGCGAGACCGTCACTTTCCGGGTGCCGCGATCCGCAACGCATATCCGCCCCGGCGTGGTGGTCCCGGTGCTGATCGACGGCGAGCCACGGCTGTTCGCGGTGCAGTCCGTCGCGGACGGGCTCGACCGCAGCGTCGAGGCGCAGAGCTTCGCGGCGGGGGCCTGGGCGCCCTCCGGCGGGGGCATCCCCTCCGGCCGCAGCGGCGGCACGGTGCTGGCAACCGGCGTCCTGCTGCTGATGATGGACCTGCCGACGCTTCCCGGCGTCACGGCGGAGGATTGGGACGGCTTCGCCGCAACCTTCGGCCTCCCCTGGCCGGGGGCGGTGGTCGCGTCGCGGTCCGCTGATGCCGCTGGCGGCTTCCTGGACCCGGTGGCCTTCGCGGCTCCGGCGACCATGGGCGAGACCCTGGCGGAGCTGCCGCCGGACATCCCGGGCGCCTGGCGGCCGGGGCCGCTGGACATCGCCATCTACTCCGGCGAGCTGGTCCCGCGCGATCCGCTGGACGTCCTGGCGGGCCGGAACATGCTGGCAGTGAGGCACCCGGACGGCTGGGAAATCGTCCGTTTCACGGGGGCGGAGCTGCTGCCGAGCGGGGCGGGCCACTACCGGCTAACCGGCCTGCTGCGCGGCGACCGGGGCACCGAGGGCATACCGGCGGCGGCGCCGCTGGCCGCCACCGCGCCGGTGGTCCTTCTGGACGCTGCGGTCCAGCCCCTGGGGCTGGAGCTGGCGGACGTGGGGCGCGCTCTCTACTGGCGCTTCGGCCCTGGTGCCGCGGACGTCACGACGCACGCCACGAAGCCCCACGCCTTCACCGGCGCGGGGCTCCGGCCCTTCGCTCCGGCGCATCTGGAGGCCAGCCCGGCAGGCGCCGACCTGGCCCTCTCCTGGATGCGCCGGTCCCGCGTGAAGGTGGACACGCTGGGGGATGCCCTGGCCGACCCGCCGCTAGGCGAGACGGCGGAGCGCTACCGGGTCGAAATCGGCCCGGCAGGCGCGCCGGTCCGCACCTGGGACGTGACCGCCCCGGCGGCCGTCTACACCGCCGCGCAGATGGCAAGCGACGGCATCGCGGCGCCCTACCGGGTGGCCGTGGCGCAAATATCGGAAACCTACGGCCCGGGAACCTGGGCGGAAATCACTGTGGAGGCTTGAGCCATGGATGACGCAATCGGGGCGCTTTTCGGCGCCCTTTTCTTTTGGCTATCGCCTGGCCTGCTGCTGGCGCTGCTGGTGGCCGCGGCCCTGGCGGGCGGCGGCTATTGGGCTGGATACCGGGGCGCCATGCATAACGCGCACGCCCATGGCCTGGCCGCATACGACCCCGAAACCGGGCGGCTTGTCTGGGCGAAGGGGGGCAACTGATGGCGGTCTCCCCCAATCTCGGCTTCCCCCTCCTGTCCGAGGGCCAGGAGGGCGCCCACGTCACCGCGAACACCGCGCTTCTGGCCCTGGATGACGCGGTAGCGGCTTCCGGTGGCGCCTCCGGCACCCTGGGCGGCTTCCTCCGCCTGGCGGTCCATGAGGTGGAGCTGTCCGGCCTGTCCGGCGCCACGGTGACCGCCTCCGGCCTTATCCCGGCCCGGGCTATCGTCCTGGGCGTCACGTCCCGGACCGTGGCCGACATCACCGGCGCGACGTCCTACGACTGCGGCCTCTCGGGCGGGTCCGACTTCGGCGGGTCCCTGGGGATTGCAGCCGGGTCCGAGAATGTCGGCGTGGTGGGTCCATTCGCGACCTACGCCGCCACCGACGTGGACGTGACCGCCCAGGGCGGCAGTTTCACCGGCGGCACCGTGCGCCTGGTGGCGCATGTCCTGGAAATGGGGGTGGCATGATGGACCTCATCCTTCTGGCCAGCGTCCTGGGGCTGTCCTTCGGCTTCTCCCGTGAGGCCGGGGCCGATCTGTGGCGGCTGGTCCGCACATGGTCGCGCCGGGCTCTGGCGCGGTGGCGCCCATGAGTGCCGCCGCGATCCTGGCCGAGGCCCGCGCAAGGCTGGCCGCCGCCTTCCCGGGCTGGACCGACGAAAGCGACCGGGACCACCCGACCCCCGCCGCCGCGCTGCCCGCCTTCCGCGCGAGCCTGTCCCTGTCCGGGGGCGAGCGGGTGGCCATGGGCTCCGCCTCCAGCCTGCGCGACGGCGAGCTGCTGGTGGTGCTGCGCACCGTCACCGGCCCGGGCGATGACGCCCGCGCCATCCTCTGGGGGCATGAGGCCACCGCCCGCGCGGCGATCATGGCCGCCCCGGCCGACCTGGGCGGCGCCGCCTGGTCCATCCTGCCGGGCTCGGCCGAGCCCGACACCGACACCGCGAAAGAGCGCATCGGAACCCTGGATCTCGGCTTCGACGTCCAGCTCCTGACCTGAAACGGCCGCGGCCCCTCCGCCGACCCGGCCCCCGAAGCGGCCGCGGCAACGGCCCGCCCGGAGACCCCATGCACCACATCCCCCCGCAACGCTGCGCCCCGAGTGGCGCGCAGGAGACCCCATGCGAGTTTTCCCGATGAACATTCCCGCACCCTTGGCGGCCATGGTGGGCACCACCGGCCTTTCCTTCCCCCTGTGGTCCGACATGCTGACGCGCGGCCACGAAATCGCAATCGCGACCGGCGGCGTCATGGTCCTGTTCCTGACGATCCGCGGCAAGCTCCTGGACAACGCGATCAAGCGGCGGCAACTGCGCGCCCTGCGCGACAGCGACGGGGGCAGCACATGAGCCGCCCCGCGCAGATCACCCCGGCCGCCGCCCTGGAGGCGGTCCGCGCCGTCGCCGAGCATGGCGGCGTCTCGGCCGCCGCCCGGGCCATCGGCATGACCCGCGCCGCGCTCCAGCGCCGGTGTCGCAGGGCTGCCGCCTGGGGCATCACGGCCCACGGCGAGACCCACGCGACCCGCCCTCGCGCCCTGGCGGGGCAGGGGCTTCGCCGCTTCCTCTTCACCGCCGCGCAGTCAAACGCCGAAGTGCATCCGGAGGTCTGGCGCAACCTGGTGGCGCTGGCCGAGCATTACGGCGCCCGCCTGATGGTCGGGCCGCTGCGCTACAATCACACCGAACAGCACGCGGCCCAGGAGGTCGGGGGCGGCACGGTGGACCGGAGCGAATGGTACGCGCCCGAGGTTGAGCCATATCTGTGCGCCGACCGCGTGGAGGTCTGCCCGGGGCTGATCTGGGCCGGGGACATGAACATCATTCCCACGGCCATAGACCCGCTTTCCGGCCTGGACAGCTTCACCGGCCTGGCCTCCTGCGTGATCGCGCATCCGCAGATCGCGCTAAAGTCCATCGCGACCCCGCCGGGCCGCCCCTGCAAGATGAATTACACCACCGGCGCGGTGACCCTGCGGCGCTACATCAAGCGCAAGGCGGGGCTCAAGGCGGAATTCCATCACGCCTTCGCGGCGCTCCTGGTGGAGGTGGACAGCACCGGGGACTGGTTTGCGCGCCATGTCAACGCCTCTTCGGACGGCATGCTGTGCGACCTGGACATCGTGGTCGAGGGCGGCGAGGTCACCACCGGCAACCGGGTGGAGGTCCTGACGCCCGGCGACCTGCACGGCACGAAAGCCGACCCTGTGGCCGTCGCGGCGGTCTGGGGGGCTGGCGGCCTGGCGGACACGCTGCGCCCCGTCGCGCAGGTCCTGCATGACGTCCTGAATTTCGGCTCGAGGTCGCACCATAACAGCGTCACCGAGCTTCTGGCGCTGCACCGCGACAAGGCGGACAGTGTGGAGGGCGAAATCGGGCAGACCGCCGAGCTGCTGCACGGCATCGCCCGCCGGGATTGCATCACCTACGTGGCCAAGGCGAACCATGACGAACACCTGGACCGCTGGATCCGGGACACCGACTGGCGCCGCGATCCGCCGAACGCCGCGTTCTACCTGGCCACGGCTTCCGCCTGGGCGGAGGCCATCGCGCGGGGCGAGGACTTCGACCCGGCGGCCTGGGCGCTGCGCCGTGCCGGGCTTCCCCGGAACATCCGCTTCCTGTCCCGGGCGGACGTGCTGGAGCTGGCGGGCATCCGCCATGACATGCATGGCGACATAGGGCCGAACGGCGCGCGCGGCTCGGCCCGGAACCTGGCGCGGCTCGGCGAGCGGGTCAATGTGGGTCACTCGCATTCCGCCGCCATCGTCCAGGGCGCCTATCAGGCGGGCACCCTGTCCGTTCTTGACATGGGATACAATCGCGGCCCGTCGAGCTGGTCGCATTCCCTGATCCTGACTTACCGAAACGGCAAACGCGCAATCATCACGCTGCGCGGCCAAAAGTGGAGGGCTGTAGCATGAAAACCCCCGATGCCGACTTCCTGCCCCTGACGCCATCCGCGCCCAGGGGCTTCGACCCGAAACAGGGCGCCGGAGCGGCCAAGGTCCCCATGGCGGTGGTGCCCTGGGCGGTGGTCCTGGAAATGGCCGCCGCCATGGGCGAAGGCGGGATCAAGTACGGCCCGCACAATTGGCGGGCAAGCGGCGGGGTCTGCGCCTCCACCTACCTGGCCGCATGCTTCCGTCACCTGATCGCCTTCGCCATGGGCGAGGACCTGGACCCCGACACGCTGGCCGAGGATGGCGGCGGCGGGGTCTCGCACCTGGCCAAGATGATGGCCTCCGCCGCGGTCCTGCGCGACGCCATGCTGCACGGCACCGCCACCGATGACCGCCCGGCCGCGTCACCGCCGGACATCATCCGCGAAATCACCGCCGCTTATTGCGGCCTAATCCCCCGCGCGGAAGCCGCCCGCGCCAAGCTGAAGGACCCGACGCAATGAATGTTGAACCGTCCGACGACACCGCCCCGGCCCAGGACCTGGAGATCCTGACCCCCTCCGCCGATCCGCTGAACCCGCCGCCGCGGTCCCTGTGGATCACTGGCGAGGGCACCCTTGCCCTGACCGTCCCGTCCGGCGACCTGGCGCCGCTGTCCGTCGCCGCGGGGTGGGTCATCCCCCTGCGCGCAACCCACGTCCTGCCCGCCACGACCGCCACCGTTGTGGCTCTTTACTGAGAGGTTTCCATGTCTGACTTGACCAGAATTGCCGCCCTGATCGACCGCCGCCTCCTGGCCCTGGGGGGGCGTGTCCTATGTCGTGGAGGATGCCAGCGGAACCCGCATCGGTGCCCATCCCCAGCTCGGCCTTCCGCCGCGCCGCGAGGACATACACCGCGCCCTGTCCCGCATCATGGCATCGGCCGAGGGCGGCGCCGTTGTCTCCGTCACGATCACCAGCACGGGCAACACCGTGACCCTGGCCGGTCCGGGCGGTGCCTTCGACGCCCGCGCGGAAACCCCGTCGCCGGTCATCCGCGACGGGATCACTTCCCCGGCCACCGATGCGGTGGACGTCACGCCCGGGGCGCCGCTGCCCTCTAAGTGCCGGGCGCTTTTCGTGGGCGGTGCGGGCAACCTGTATGTCAGGATGGCGGGCAGCCCCGAGACCGTGAAGGGGCCGCTTGCCGTCCAGGCCGGACAGGTCCTTCCGCTCCAGGTGGTGGAGGTCACGGGGGGACCACGGCAACGCAGATATTAGCCCTTTACTAGGGCCTCCAAGTCCCTGTCCGGTTGCTAAATCCGTAACAAATCCCGTAACAATTGCGCGGAAAAAACACCCGCGCAATTGCACAAATGGGAAAAAAAATTGCGTAATTTCGTACTATTATCTTCTCGGCGAAAAGCGATGTTGGAGGGGGCTCAGCGCGCCGTCCTTGGCGGACAGGCCCTCGATGGTGGTCACGCGGCGGCCCTGCACGGCCGCGGCCGGGGTGATGCAGGAATAGGCCGCGCGCCCGTCGATCTGCACGGTGCAGGCGCCGCACTGGCCCATGCCGCAGCCGTATTTGGCGCCGTTCAGCCCCAGATGGTCGCGCAGCACGTAGAGCAGCGGCATGTCGGGCGCCGCATCGACCTGATGCGGGCTGCCATTGATCAAGAGCGATAGCGTCATTCGGCAGTCTCCTCTGTCCGCGCGGCCGCGATGGCCGCAGTGATGCGCGCCGGGTCCCAGGCGGGACCGTCGCCGAAGCGGAGGCGCAGATAGGCGGCCAGTTCGGCGAGGTCGCCATCGCCGAGGCTGGCGGCAAAGGGCGGCATGGCCGCGCCAGTGCGGTCGACCGGCGGGGCGATCCCGCCGATGATGGCGCGCAGGGCGTTTTCGGGTCCGGGCAGCGCCAGATCCGTCGTCCCGGCAAGCCCGGCGGCGCCCTCGTCGTGGCAGCCCGAGCAGGCCCCGGCAAAAAGGAGCGCGCCGCGCGGATGCGCCCCGGCCGCCGCCTCCGCCCGGTCCGGCGGCGGCGGACCCGCTGGCCCGGCCGCTCCGCCCGCCGCGCCATGCATCAGCCAGTCGGCATAGACGGCAAGGGCGCGGACATCCCCCTGCGGGGCATCGGCCAGCGCCCGGACCACCGGTGCCATCGGCCCGGCCGCGGCCCCGTGCCCGGGGGAGGCCCCGCTGCGCAGATAGGTCTCGAGCGTCGCCGCGGTCCAGCGCGCCGCGCCGGGATTGCGCCCGTCGAGCGGCGGCGCGGTCCAGCCCTCGGCGCTGCCGCCGGAATAGGCAAGCGCGCCGCCCCGCTCGCCGCCCAGCCGGTCGAGCGGCGAATGGCAGGCGCTGCAATGGCCCGGCCCCTCGGCCAGATAGGCGCCCCGGTTCCACTCGGCCGAACGGCCGGGATCGGGCACGAAGGGCCCGGACCGCAGGAAGAGGAGCTTCCAGCCGGCCAGCTCGGGACGGAAGTTCAGCGGAAAGACCAGCGCATTGGCGGGCGCTTCGGCAGCCACCGGACGGCGGGTCATCAGGAAGGCATAGAGCGCCGCGAGATCGCCGTCGGTCATCCGCGCATAATGGGTGTAGGGCATGGCCGGATAGAGATGGTGCCCGTCGCGGCTCACCCCCTGGCGCATCGCGCGGCGGAAGGCGGAGAGCGGCCAGCGCCCGATGCCGGTTTCCGGATCGGGGGTGATATTGGTCGCGTAGATCGTGCCGAAGGGCGTCGGCAGGGGGCGCGACCCGGCATAGGCAGCGCCGCCCGTCCGCGTGTGGCAGACCGCGCAGTCGCCGGTCGCGGCCAGCGCGGCGCCGCGTTGCACGAGGCCGGGATAGACGCTGGCCGGGTCGGGCACGGCCACGGGGGCGATGGCCGGGCGCCAGCTCGCGGCCAGCACGCCGAGCCCCGCGACCGCCGCCAGGACGGCCAGGCCCGCCGCCAGCCTGCCGGCCCGTTGCCGGCCGCTGATCTTGCGCCATGTCATGGATGCGTCTCCTCGTTGCGGGCCTGCCGGGATGGGCAGGACGGGGCAGGGATGTCCCATGGCTAGCGCGGTCCGGGCGGCCGGCGCTTGCAGGAACCCGATGCGGCTTGCAGGCGCCGGGCGCCGCCCTCTCGGCCGGGCCGGGCAAGGCCCCCGCCGCTTCCGTCCCAGGCGGGGCGGCTGCGTCCAAGACCCCGCGGCCGCAATCGCCGAGGCTGCCCGCACCGGCCCGCCGGAGCCCCGGCTGCCAGACCCGAAGGAGATCGCCATGAGGCCCGACAGCCTGTCCCCCGATGACGCCGCGCGCGGCCCGGCCGCCGCAGCCGCCCGCGTCCCCGTGCTTGCCATGGCGGTGGCCGCGGGCGCGGGCGTCGCCAATATCTACTACAACCAGCCGATGCTGGAGCTGATGTCCGGGGAGTTCGGACCGGCCGCCGCCGGGCTGGTGCCGACCGTGACGCAGATCGGCTACGGCATCGGCCTCTTCCTGCTGGTGCCGCTCGGCGACCGGCTGGAGCGGCGGCGGCTGATCTCGCTGCAGTTCCTGGCGCTCGCGCTGGCGCTGGCCGCGCTCGCGGCGGCGCCGGGCCTTGCCGTGCTGGTGATGGCCTCCGCGCTGGCAGGGGCGGCCGCCACCGTCGCCCAGCAGATCGTGCCGCTGGCCAGCCATCTGGCCCCGCCCGAGCGCCGCGGCGATGTCGTCGGCCGGGTGATGTCCGGGCTCCTGGCCGGCATCCTGCTCAGCCGGACGCTGGCTGGGATCGTCGGCAGCGCCTGGGGCTGGCGGGAGATGTTCTGGCTGGCCGTGCCGATCGCGCTCGGCGCCTCGGCGCTGATGGCCCTGCGCCTGCCCAAGAGCCGGCCCGAGGCGGGACCGGGCTATGGCGCGCTGATCCGCTCGCTGTGGCAGCTGTGGCGCGCGCTGCCCGCGCTGCGGCAGGCGGCGGTGACCCAGGCGCTGCTTTTCGCCGCCTTCTCCGCCTTCTGGACCGTTCTGGCGCTGCATCTGGGCCGGAGGTTCGGCCTTGGCGCCGAGACTGCGGGGCTCTTCGGCATCCTCGGGCTGGCTGGCATCTTCGCCGCGCCGCTGGCCGGACGCGTCGCCGACCGCCGCGGTCCCGAGGCGGCCATCACGCTGGGCGCGGCCGGGACGCTGGCCGCCTGGGCGGTGTTCGGCGCCTGGACGACGATCCCGGGACTGGTGGCGGGCGTCATCCTGCTCGATATCGCAGTGCAGGCGGCGCTGGTGTCGCACCAGCACGTGATCTTCGCCCTGCGTCCCGAGGCGCGGGCGCGGATCAACACGATCTTCATGGGGCTGATGTTCCTCGGCGGCGCGGCCGGATCGGCCCTGTCGGTGGCGGCCTGGCACCGGGCCGGCTGGGCAGGGCCGGTGACGCTGGGGCTGCTCCTCGCGGCGGCGGCGACGCTCCTGCAGCTGCGGACCATGCGGCGGCGCAGATGAGCCTGCAAATCCTCGCCGTCGGCGCTTGACGGGCGGGCCCTTCGCGGACGCGTGGCGAGCTTTAGGCGACGACCGAATGCTGCGGGGAGGCCGCGGGCCCCTCGCGGACGTGCGGCGAGGCCACGACATCGCCATCTTCGCGCCCGGCCGCCGGGCGCGCGACTGACGGTGCGCCTGCCGATGCGTCCGATCCGGAGCGGCGGGGCGTGCCGCGTCTGCATGACCCGTGCCAGAGGCTGCATCGCACAGCCGGGCTCCACCGCGGCCCCGATGCGCGGCCGCGCCCTCGGGTCAGGCCGCAATCGACGCGCCTTGCCGAGGCCCGGGAGAGCCAGGTGGCAGAAACAGGGAGCAGGGAATACGCGCCGTAGGGCGGCTGTCCTGTCACTGCGCCTGATCCGGAAATGCGGGAGGCGTCGCTTTTTCCGCGTGCTTCGAGCCGCGTTGCGGGGCAGAGGGCGGCCGCAAGCGCGGACGCGGGCGCAGATCGCGCGTGGGCGCAAAAGAAGACCGCCTCTGGATCCGCGTCCAGATTGCCCGAGCCAGAAGTCCGCGCGCGGCCGGTCCCCGGGCGGTGGGCAGCCTGTGCGGCGCATCTCGATTTCCCCGCGGCCCGCGCGCCCATGAACGAGCGGAGCCCGTCGTGTCCCGGCTCTGCCGGTCCGGGGCCGGACGGGACGCGACCGCAGCCCCGGCCCTGCCTGTCCGGGCCCGGACAGGCCGTTGCTGCGGCCCCGGCTCCGGCTGTGCGCGCGCCCTGACCCGGGGAAGCACAGGGCGGCCTCCGGGTCAGGGCGGCGGGGTCATAGCCGCTGCCCGGTCTGCGCGTCGAAGAGCGAGGCCGCGCCGGGATAGAAGAAGAGCGGCAGCTCGGCGCCATGGGCCTGCGCGCCGCGCCCCGGCACGCTGTAGCAGCAGCGCGTCCCGGCGATGTCGCACCAGAGCACCGTCGACGGCCCCAGCTCCTCGGCCATGTCGATGCGCGCGTCGAGCCGGCAGGCGCCCTCGGGCAGCGCGCCCTCGAGCGGGAAGAGCTGTTCGGGGCGCAGGCCGAGGATCGCCGCCCCCGCCGCGCCCTCGGGCAGGGGATAGCCGGTCATCGTCACCCGCGTCCCGTCGCCGAGCGCCAGCTCCCCGCCGGAGAGCTGCCCGGCGAGCAGGTTCATCGGCGGCGAGCCGACGAAGCCCGCGACGAAGAGATTGGCCGGGCTGCCATAGACCTCGGCCGGGGTGCCGACCTGCTGGATATGGCCGTCCTTCATCACCACGATCCGGTCGGCAAGCGTCATCGCCTCGACCTGGTCATGGGTGACATAGACCATGGTGCGCTGCAGCTCCTCGTGCAGGCGCTTGATCTCGATCCTGAGTTCGCCGCGCAGCTTGGCGTCGAGATTGGACAGCGGCTCGTCGAAGAGGAAGACATCGACATCGCGCACCAGCGCGCGGCCGATCGCGACGCGCTGGCGCTGGCCGCCGGAAAGATCGGCCGGGCGGCGCTTCAGCAGCGGCTCCAGCTGCAGGATCCCGGCGGTCTCGGCGACCTTCCGGCGGATCGTCGCCTTGTCGGTGCCGCCGACCTTCAGCCCGAAGCTGAGGTTCTGCTCCACCGTCATGCGCGGATAGAGCGCGTAGGACTGGAACACCATGCCGATGCCGCGGTCCTTGGGCTCGGCCCAGGTGACGTTCTGGCCGCGGATCCAGATCTGGCCGCCTGCGAGGTCGGTGAGCCCGGCAATCGCCGAGAGCAGCGTGGATTTCCCGCAGCCCGACGGGCCGAGCAGCACGATGAACTCGCCCGGGGCAACCGAAAGGTCGAGCTCGGGCACGACCACCGTCTGCCCGTAGGCGATCGAGGCGTTGCGGATGTCGAGAATGGGGTCCATGGTCATCCCTTCACGGCGCCGGCGGTGATGCCGCGCACGAACCAGCGGCCGGAGACGAAATAGGCCGCCAGCGGCACCGCCGCGGTCAGCAGCGTCGCCGCCATGTTCACGTTGTAGCGGACCTCGCCGAAGGTCACGTTGACTGTGTTGTTGAGCTGCACCGTCATTGGCAGGTTCTCCCGTCCGGCGAAGACGAGGCCGAGCAGGAAGTCGTTCCAGATGCCGGTGAATTGCAGGATCCCCGCGACCACCAGCATCGGCCCGGTCATCGGCAGCATCAGCGACCAGAAGATCCGCAGGAAGCCCGCCCCGTCGATCCGCGCCGCCTGGAAGAGGTCGTGCGGGATCGCGGCATAGTAGTTGCGGAACAGGAGCACGGTCAGCGGCAGCGAGAAGATCACGTGCACGAGGACGATGCCCGAGAGCGTGCCGTAGAGGTTCAGCCAGGCGAAGGCGCGCACCACCGGATAGACGAAGACCTGCAGCGGGATGAAGCCCGCCAGCACGATGATGGCAAACAGCGTGTCCGCCCCTTTCGGCCGCCAGAAGGACAGGATGTAGCCGACGAAGGCGCCGAGCAGGACCGAGATCGCGGTCGAGGGCACGGTGATCTTCACCGAGTTCCAGAAGCCCGCCGAGATGCCGAAGCACTGGCCCGGCTCGCAGTCCGAGGTCCAGGCGGCGATCCAGGCGGAGATGTCGAGCGTGTGCGGCAGCGCGAAGATCTGCGCCAGCCGCACCTCGTCGAGCGATTTGAACGAGGTTGCCAGCATCACGTAGAGCGGCAGGATGAAGAAGGCGGCGGCCACCGCGAGGAAGAGGTAGAGGCCGATCCGGCCCGGCTCGACGCGGAAGGGCCTGGGGCCCTCGGCCTCTCGGGTGATGCCGCGGGCGGCGCGGGGTCTGGCAGTCATGGTCACACCGGTTTCCGGCCGCCCTTGCGGAGCGCGCGGATGTAGAGGACCGGCACGATCACGGCCATGACGCTGATCAGCATCACCGAGGCCCCGGCGGTGGCGGCGCCGATGTTCATGCGGTCGAAGAGGTTGTCCATGATGAACTTGGCGGGCAGCTCGGTGGCCGAGCCCGGCCCGCCATTCGTCATGGCGACGATCAGGTCGTAGGTCCGCACGATCCCCATGAAAAGGAGCGTCGCGGCGGTGGCGATGGCGGGGGTCAGCTCGGGCAGGATGACCGAGACATAGGTCCGCCAGAGCGGGATGCCCTCGACCCGTGCCGCCTGCCACAGCGAATGGTCGATGCCGCGCAGCCCGGCGAGCAGCAGGATCATCGTCAGCCCTGCGCCCTGCCAGAGCCCGGCAATGGCGACGGCGTAGATCGCGGTGCCGCGGTGCTGGGTCCAGTCGAAGGTGAAGCTCTCCCAGCCCCAGCCCTGCACGGCGGCCTGGATGCCGAGGCCCGGGTTCATCAGCCATTGCCAGACGAGCCCCGTCACCACGAAGGACACTGCCTGCGGATAGAGGAAGATCGTCCTGAGCGTGTTCTCGAAGCGCACCTTGCGGTCGAGCGCGGCCGCCAGCAGGAAGCCCAGCACCAGGCAGCCCAGCACGTAGGTCACGCAGAGGATGCCCATATTGGCGAGCGAGGTGTTCCAGCGCCGCGTGCCGAAGAGCTTGATGTAGTGCTCGAAGCCCACGAACTCGTTGACCGGCATCATCCGCGAGGCGGTGAAGGAGAGATAGACAGTATAGCCGGCCGTGCCGACGAAGAGGAGGAGCGCGATCGCCCAGACCGGGCTCAGCGCCAGGGCGGCGGGCCAGTGTCGGAAGCGCGGCGGGCCGTTCCGGGGGCTGGTCTTCATGTGGTTCGTTTCCCTGGAGGGTCCGGAGCGGGGCGCGCTCCGGACCGGTGTCGCTCTGCTCAGTAGGTCAGCGCGTCGAGGTAGTCCGCGCGGAAATCCTCGTGATCATAGGGGGCGGCCCAGAACTCGTTGATCAGGTCGACGATCTGGCCGTTGACCACGCGGTCGAGCACCAGGTTCATGTCGGCGGCGATCGCGCCCTCGGCCATCTTCTGCGATCCGATCTGCGCGCAGATGTCGAACGCGCTCATGTCGACATCGGTGCGCACCGGGAAGGAGCCCTTGAGCAGGTTGAACTGGCGCTGCACCTCCGGATCGAGCAGGACCTCGGCCAGCGCGTATTGCGCGTCCTGCAGCCCCTCCTTGCGGGGGAAGGCGAAGCTATCGACCACCACCAGCATGTCGCCCATGCCGGGATTGACCGCGCAGCCGTAATCCTCGCCCGCGGCCTCGTCGGCGGCCAGGAACTCGCCCTTGGCCCAGTCTCCCTGGAACTGCAGCAGTGCCTCGTCGCGGATCACCTGGGCGGTGGCGTCGTTCCAGTTCATGCCCGCGGTGCCTTCGCCGACATAGCCGTGCAGCCGGTCGAAGATGTCGACGGCCTGCAGGAACGCGTCCGACATGACGATCTCCTCGTCCGCCTCGGAAAGCATCGCCGAATAGGCCTCGCGGCCCAGCAGCGACAGCAGGATCTGGTTGAAGACCTTGTTGGTCTGCCAGGCCTGGCCCGAGAAGGCGACGGGGATGTAGCCGGCCTCCTTCGCGGCGTCGAGCATCGCGAAGAACCCGTCCCAGTCCGAGGGCATCTCGTCATAGCCGATCTCCGCCATCACCGGCTTGGAGTAGAACACCCAGCTTTCGCCATGCACCGAGATCGGCGCGTAGTAGGGCTTGCCCGAGAGCTGCATCTTCTCCGCGACCATCGCGGGGATCGCGCCGGCCGCGCCGGAGGCGGCCAGCGGCTCCTCGATCGGGACCAGCATGTCCATCTCGGCCAGTTCGGCGGCGGCCGGGCCGATGATGTACATCTTGGCGCCCGGCGGGTCGCCCGCCTGCACCCGCGCCATGAAGGCGGCCTGCTCGTTCTCGTAGCCCGCGATGGAGAAATCGACCCAGTCGTAGCCGCGCGCCTTCAGCGCGTCGATCACGACCTGCTTGCCGGCCACTTCGCCGCCGGAAACCCAGCTGTTGGAGACTTCGATCTCCTGGGCGAAGGCGCTGCCGGAGGCGAGGAGCAGCGCGAGAGTCGTGGGGAGGAAGGGCTTCATCTCGTGTTTCCCTGTCTGTTGCGTGTTGCGGCCGCCGGTTGCCCCGGTCTCAGGCCATGAATTCGGCAAGCTTGTCCTCGACGAAGCGGCGGCCCTCGGTGATGGTCCTCACCGGATCGGGCGTCGCGTCGACCTCGAGGATGTTCCAGCCCTGATAGGCCGGCGCGCGGTGCAGCGCGGCCCAGGCGGGCCAGTCGACGCAGCCCGCGCCCAGATCCTGGAAATAGGGCTGGTGGCGCTGGTGGATCGTCTCGTCGACCGGCACGTCCAGCGGCATCGGCCCGGTCGCGTCCTTCCAGTGCGAGGTCACCAGCCGGTCGCGGTGCCGCGCCAGGACCGCCACCGGATCGGCGCCGGACAGCGTCAGATGCGCGCTGTCGGGGCAGAGCCCGACATAGAGCGGATCGGTCAGCAGCATGAAGAGATCGACATCGCGGGCCGTGCACATCACCGAATGGCTTTCGGTATGCAGCGCCAGCGCAATGCCGTGGGGCGCGATCGCCGCGCCGATCTCGTTGAGCAGACGCGCCAGCGGCCGCGCCAGATCCAGATCGACGAACTGCACCGGCGCCTCGCCCCTGGTCCGCCGCATCGGCAGCCCGGCGACCAGTGCATGCCCGCCGAGCGCGCCGAGCACTTCGGCATAGGCCACCGCTTTGGCGCAGATCTCCGCCCGCACCTGCGGGTCCTCCAGATCGCCATGGCGGTCGAAGCCCGAGAGGAAGCCCGAGATCATCACCAGTCCGCGGCGCTCCAGCTCGGCGCGGATCGCCGGCACCGAGCCGTAGGCGCGCAGCGCCATCTGGTAGGAGAAGGGGCCGAAGGTGCATTCGACCCCGGTCACGCCCGAGCCCGCGATCGCGTCGAGCATGCGGTCCCAGAAGGCCTTGGGGTCGCGCTCGCACAGCGCGCCGACGGCGGCGGTGTCCTCCACGCCCCAGAAGCCCGGATGGTAGAACGTGATCAGATCGACGGCCAGTTTGCGGTCAGTCATGCCGGGTCCTTCTCGCGACGTGCCGGGCCCTGCGGGGGCCCGCTGCTTTGCCATCCGCCGTTCGCAGCGGTATTTGGCAAACGTTTGACAACGATTGCTTCGCCTGACTGCCGCGGCAGATGCAACGGAAAATCTTTCATTTAGCCGGGTTTCACGCTAGAACGACGAACGGCAGATATGCGCCGCATGTTTGTTGTGCAATTCTCTGCAATCGATTGTAGAATTCTTGCGCAATCCGCGAAGGGATGGTCCGCCATGACGAGTCCGCCGAAGGGCAAGGTGTCGCTGCAGGATGTCGCCAAGGAGGCCGGCGTCTCCGTCTCCACCGTCAGCCGGGCACTGTCCTTTCCCGACCGGATCTCGAAGAAGACGCGGGAAAAGGTGCTGCGGATCGCCCAGGAGCTGGGCTACCATCCGAATATCGCGGCGCGCAACCTGCGGCTGGGGCATTCCCGAACGATCCTGGCGGTCATGCCGAACCACAAGGGCTCGATCATCTCCACCGTCGCGGGAGAGGCGATCGCGGGCATCCAGAAATACATCAGCACCCAGGGCTACGCGCTGAGCGTGGTGACCACGGATTTCACCACCGCGACCAGCAATCACGCGCTGGATCTGGTCTTCGGCAGGCAGGTCAGCGGCGTCATCCTCTTCGCCGCGCAACCGCCCGCGAGCGACGGGCGCGACATGCTGGATGCGGGCCTGCCGATGGTCAGCCTGACCGAGGATCTGGCCCATCTGGGCATCCGCTCCGTCGTCTCCAGCGACCGCCAGTCGATGATCGAGGCGGTCGGGCGGCTGGCCGATCTGGGGCATGAGCGCTTCGCCTTCATCAGCGGTCCGCCCAACAGCTACCACAGCACCCAGCGGGAGGCCGGTGTCCGCTCGGGCCTGCTGCAGCGCTTCGGCACGGATGCCGGGCTGACCAAGATCGTCGCGGATTTCAGCGTAGATACAGGGGTTTCCGCCGCGCATCAGTACTTGGCGCTGACGGATCGGCCAAGCGCGGTGATCAGCTGGGCCGACGAGGTGGCGCTCGGCTTCCAGAGCACGGTGATGACCGCGGGCTTGTCGATTCCGCGGGACCTGTCGCTGATCTCCTTCGACGGGCTGCACGCGCTGCGCTTCCTGCGCCCGTCGATTTCGACCTATGACCAGAGCCCCGGGCGGCTGGGCGGGTTCGCCGCCCAGCTTCTCGTCGAGGAGATCGAGACCGGCACCCCGCCCGAGGCGCGGCTGATCGAGATCCCGGCCGCCTTCCGTCCCGGCGACAGCCTCGCGCCGCCGCGCTAGAGCCGCCCCGCGGCCAGCTCGCCGGCCAGGTGCCGGCAGGCGCGGACCGCCTGGGCCATCACCGTCAGCGTCGTGCCGCTGACGCCGCTGCCCGCGAAAGTGCTGGCATCGGCGACGACCAGGTTCGGCACGTCCCAGCTCTGCCCCCAGGTATTGACCACCGAGGCCGCCGGGTCCGTGCCCATCACGGCGCCGCCGGTCTCGTGGATCGCCGAGCCCATGCACATCGAGCGGGTGAACATCTTGCGGAAGAACAGCCGGCTGACCGGATCGGCATGCGGGAAGCCGCCGCGGTTCATCTCGGTCAGGCCCAGCGGCGAGCCAATGAAGTCGAATTCGCCGCCCGCGCGGCAAACGATCTCCATCAGCTCCTCCTGCTGGCGCTGGATCAGCGTTTTTTCGTAGTCATGCATGACGCAGCGGATATGCGGAACCGGGATTCCCCAGGCATCGAGGCGCGCCGGATCGAGCGTGATCCGGTTGTCCTCATGCGGCAGCATCTGGCCGAAGCCGAAGAAGGAGAAAGCCGCGGGGTCGTTCCGGTCCGGGACGGCCGCGCGCCCCAGGCTGCCCTGGAAGGCGTATTCGCCGCGCTCGGTCACGGGGCGGTCGGCGCGGGCGATGAAGATCCCGCCGGGCTTCGCGTAGAACGGATCCGCGGGCGGGGATCGGTCCTCCTCCCAGCCGCGCGCCGCCGGGAACTGGCCCTGCGCCAGCACCGGAAGCTGGTCCATGAAGTAGCGTCCCAGCTTGCCCGAGCTGTTGCCCAGCCCGTCCGGATGGCTGTCCGAGGCCGAGTTCAGCATCAGCCGCACGGTCTCCACCGGCGAGGCGCAGAGCACGACCGCCGCGGCACGCGCGACATGCGCGTCCCGCCCGATCCGGTCAGTGAATTCGACCCCGGCCGCGCGACCGGCCTTGTCCGTCAGCACCCGGCGCACCACCGCGTCATGGCGGATCTCCAGCAGGCCGCTGGCCTTGGCCTCGCGCATCGGCGCCAGCATCCGGTCGGGCGCGGCCGCCACGTAGCGCCAGGACACGACCCGCATCGCGGGGTCCTCCGCCTCGACCCGGTCGCGGAAAAGACGTTCTGCTTCCGTGAGATAGGCGGGATGGGCGTAGAGACTGTCCGGCATGGTCGCCGCCCCGTCCTCGTTGCCGTAGAGGCCGAGCATCTGCTCCACCTCCTCGTAATAGGGCGCAATCTCGGCATAGTCGAACGCCCAGTCGAGCCCGCGTCCCGCCCGGCTCCGCAGGCGGAAATCGTCGTCGGTCCAGCGCATCAGCACCCGGCCGAAGGAATGCATTCGCCCGCCTTCCTGGCGGCCGCGCACCCAGAGGAAGGGCTCGCCCTTCGGGGTGGTATAGGGGTTCCTGCGGTCATTGACGAAGAACCGGCCCATCTTGCGCGAGAAGAACAGCGCGCGGGCCTGCAGGTGCTGGCCCGCCAGCGTGGCGAGACCGCGCTCGGTCAGGTTGATGGCGGTCTTGGGCTTGGGCTTCGCGGCGCGGAAATGGCGCGGACCCACCGGCGGGCCGGCCTCCAGCATCAGCACGCTGAGGCCCTGGGCGGTCAGTTCGCGGGCCGCGAAGGCCCCGGCCGCCCCGGAACCGACGATCAGCACGTCATGGCGGGTCTCGGGCATCTGTCTTGTCTTCCTCTGCTCGGATCGGTGCGCCGCCGGGCCGCCTGCAAGGCAGGCCGGTCCCGGGTCGGGCGTCACGTTTGGCAATCGTTTGCATTCCTCTTTCACCAGACGGCGGCGCGGACAACCGTTTTCCTGCGGAATCCAGCGGCGTGGCCGTCTACTGGGCGCATTTTTCATCATGCGAGGAATTTCTGCGCAGTTTTGAACCTGGCGCTTCCGCCCGCAGGCAGAGGCAGCAGATCGGACGGAAATGTCGGCGCGGCAACCCCGCCGCCGGGCGCAGCAAGGGGCGCGGCGGTCGACGCACCGCATTGTCCGGAGCTCGCGATCCGGGCTTTGCCTGCGGAGCAGAGGACCGGAAGGCCAAGCCGACGATCCGGACATCGGCGGGCCGATGCTGGCGGGCCGCTGCGCCGCGATCAGACATCCCGATCGTGGCGACAGGTCCCGTCTCGCCTGCGGACCGCGTCCCGGGGCGCCGGGCAAGATGATGCGCCGGACGGCCCCGTCGCAAGCCGTGACATGGGCGCTGGAGCAGGTGCCGGACGGGCGTCCGGCTGCCCCTGCTGTCTGCAGCTGCCGTCAATCGGCGCAGCGTCCCGGAGGAGCGGCCGAGGCCCTGCATCCCCGGAACAGGCGGGTCCGCCCCGGGAGACGCTGCCGGGAAGACCGCCCGTCTGCGCTCTCCCGGACGTGGCCTGGGGAAGAAGCCCGCGCGAAGGAACGTCCTGGACCGGCGGGCGGCACGATCGGCGGGACGTGGAGACCGCATGGCGCCCGCGGCCCGGATGCGGCCGGGCGAGCGGTGCGCATCGCCATCCACCAGGCGGGGCAGGGTCCGGCGCGGCGTGCACTGGCGCGGGGCCGGGGCCGGGGACGTCGGCGCACACGGCATGGATCCGGGACAGGGCGGTCTCCGCACCAGCGGCGACGGCCAGCCGCGCGCGCGGGCAAGCTGCGCCGCGGCACCGCCGGGCGCGGGCGCCGCGCGCTGACCGGCCGCATCGGGCGCCCGGCCGAAGAGAGCCAGCCCCGTGGCGGCGAGGGCGAAATTGACGGTGAGCTCGGCCATCGCCCGGCAGTCCAGGGCCGACGCGGCGGGCACCTCGGGCCTGGCCATCTCCGCTGCGCTGTCGGCCAGGGCGGCGGCCGCCTCCGGCAGCAGCGCAATCAGCCGCGCGGCATCGGCGCCGGCCAAGTCGCAATCCGTCTCGATCCGCCCGAGCATCGCCACCAGCCGGTTGTCACCGCGTCTGCCGTTCTGGAGCGCGGCCGCCTTGGCCCCGGCCAGCCGCCCGCGGATATCGGGAGCCACCAGCCACCAGCCACCAGCCGCAGGGCCGCCGCCGGCAGGGTCTCGGCCCCGGCCTCCGGAGCGGTCGTCTCCTCCGGCAGGCGGCGGCACACCCCGATCAGGTCGCGCGGCAGCCCGCCGGACAGGCAGTGGCACGGCATCGGGAACGGCGGCGGCAGCCGGAACACGCGGCGCTCGATTAGCCGGATCGCGCGGTCGAGGCTGAGCGGGCCGCCCCGCAGGATGTCATCGAATGCATCGCGGAACAGCAGGCCGCGAAGTTTTAAATTGCTCGTCGCGTGCTCTGACACGGAGATCAGGCAGACGTAGCCGCCGATGCCGAAAGGCGCCTTGACGCCGTTGCGGAAGGCCTTCGCCTGGCCGGTGTCGTCGATCTTGTCGAGCATCGTCGATGCCGATCATCACCGCGCCGGGAGTGTCGCCGCGACGATGGCCTCGACCAGCCGGTGGTCGCCGCCGGCGGCCTCCGGAAAGGAGAGCGGGTGCCGGGCCAGAGCCTCCTCGCCGCTGTGCCCGCCCTTGAGCTCGCCCGGCAGCTCCAGCCCGTCGGCATAGCCGGCCTTGACGCGCTGCTGGAAGGCGAGCTGCCGCGGCCGGTCCTGCGCAAGGCCGCGGGCCTCCTTCCCGGCGACCGCGCGGGGCGCGTCCTCGAAGAACTGGCGTGCCTTCCGGGCGCGCAGGCCGCCCAGCCCCAGACGGCAGAGCAGGAGCCCCGCGCCGTAGAACACCTAACCCGCGACCGGGCAGTGCAGCGGCGACAGCCCGGGCACCTGCGCCCGCACGGCCACCGCATTGCCCGGACGCGGCGCAGGCGCGGGGGCCCCGTCCGCCGGATCCGGCGCTCTGCGGGCCAGCGCGCTGCGATAGCCGTCACAGTTCAGCACGGCCGCCATCCCCAGGCGCGCCAGGGCCGTCGCCATGGCGACGAGTCCGCCCGCGCGCAGGGAGCCGGGTTCGGCCAGCGGGATCCGGAGCTGCAGCCAGCGGCGCCGTGCCGCTGCGCCGGGCAGCCTCATCCGCCGCGCTCTCTCAGCACGGCGCAGCAGAGCCGCGAGAAGAGAAGCAGGATGTGTCTTGGCGCACCGGGGCCGAGACCATCACCCGGGCCACGTCGGCCGCCGCCCCCCCCGATACCAGCCGGTCGCAGTACGGCCGCGTCAGCGCGGTCTTGCCCGCGCCGCGCTCGCCGGCCGGGCCGGTGCGGCCGCCGGGCATCAGCGGCCGCCCGGCGCGCAGGTCCTGCTCGGCCTCGGTCTGGATCGCCGGGGCGGGGTTTCAGATCTCCGCAAGCTGGGTGCGCCGGTCGCCGCGCAGCTCGAGCACCCGGAGGGCATCATCCCGTTGGCCGGCGCCGCGACGGTCTCGGTCACGATCCGCCGTTCGGTCTGCAGCAGCTCCGGCTCGGCCTCCGCGGCCATCTTCTTCGCCTCCCGCTCCGGCAGCCCGGCCCCGTCCCGGGCATCGGCGCCCTGCGGCCGCCAGGCACTGCGCAGCGGCCAGGAGAGGCGCAGGAGGATGACCGCCAGCACGGCGAGGATGGCAGGCTGCCCGGCCGCGCTGGCGGGACAGCGGGCTGGCCGAAGTGGCGGACCTGCCGAGCAGCATGGCCAGAATGGCGCCAATGCCGAGCAGCAGGAGAGCCGCCATGGCCACGCGGCGGAGGATGAGGGAGAGGCGGCCGCCGGTCAGGCGGGCAGCGCCGCGTCCTGCCGCGCCCGTCCGCCGCTGCTTCAGCAGCTGCCGCCCCGGGACGGGCTGCCGGCGCGGCTCCTGCGTGGCGGCCTCGATCTCGCCGGGGCGCGCATGGGCCCTGAACGCCGGATCCTGGAGGTCCATATCGGGATCGGCCTCCGGCGCGAGCTGGCTGTCGATCACCTCTGCAATCAGGGTGCCGATCCGGGTTCCGTCCGCCGCCGCCGTGACGGCTCCTGCCCAGGCATCCGGAGACCGGGTAGCAGGGCGGCGCGTCCCGCCCAATGCAGGCCATCCGGAGGCGGAGGGCGGCGCAGGGAGCGTCAGGACGCCGGACTCCGGGCCCGCGGCGGCGGTGCTGGCCTCCGGACAGGCCCGGGACGCGGTTGCGGCGGCCGGAGCCGTGGGGTGCTGGCCTGCGGATAGGCCACGGCACGCGGTGCGGCGGACGGAGCCGTGGGGGTGCTGGCCGGCGGATGGGCCCCGGGATGCAGTGGAGACGGCTGGAGCTCTCCCGGTCCGGGCTGGCGGGGGAACGGTAACGGGTCGGGGTCGCGGCCAGGAGGCTAGGGCATGCGGGGCGGGCAGGGGTGGCCTCCGGCTTGGCGAAGCGGCCCGCGCAGTGGTCGGGAACCACGGCGCCGGGCCAAAGGGCGCTGCCGCGCCGGCGGGGCGGCGGGCATTCCCGGAGCGCCCGGGCCCGGTCGCCGACAGCGCGGCGGCGTTGGCGCTTCGGGGCGCCGCATGCGCTCCGGCCGTGCCCGCCTGCGATGTCACAAGAGTTTAACGCGGGCGCCATGCTATATACACATGATGAGTGTTAATCGCGCCGGGTAACGAGTTCCCGAGTTTCCCGAAGGTGCAGACATGCCCGGCCCCAATGTTCTCTTCATCGTTGTCGACCAGTGGCGCGGCGACATGCTCGCCCGTCTGGGGGCCGCGGGGCTGCGGACGCCCAATATCGACCGGCTCTGCCGCGAGGGCACGACCTTCGCCAGCCACTACACCGTCACCGTCCCCTGCGGCCCGTCGCGGGCCAGCCTGATGACCGGGCTCTACGCGATGACCCACCGCGCGGTGCAGAACACCATCCCGCTCGACCGCCGCCACGCCAATCTGGCGACGGAGCTGCGCGCCTCGGGCTACGACCCGGCGCTGATCGGCTATTCGACCTCGGTGCCGGATCCGCGGGCCGCCGCACCGGGCGATCCGCGCTTCGGCTGGCTCGGCGACGTGATGGAGGGCTTCCGCCCGATCTGCAGCTTCGAGCCGGAGAAGGAATCCTATTTCGGCTGGCTGGCGCAGAACGGCGTCGAGCTGCCCGCGAAGCGCGACGACATATGGCTGCCCGAGGGCGCGGATGCGGTGCCCGGCGCGACCGACCGTCCGTCGCGGATCCCCGCACATCTGAGCGACACGGCCTTCTTCACCGAAGCCGCGCTGAGCTATCTCAAGGGCGTGACCCCGGGCCGGCCGTTCTTCCTGCATCTGGGCTACTGGCGGCCGCACCCGCCCTTCGTCGCCTCTGCACCCTACCACGCGATGTACGACCCCGCCGAGATGCCCGCCCCGGTCCGCGCCGAGAGCGCCGAAGCCGAGGCCGCGCAGCATCCGCTGCTGGAGTTCTACCTGCGCGACACCTCGCAGGGCGGGTTCTTCCAGGGGGCGCAGGGCCGCGCGGCGGATATGAGCGAGGCCGAGATCCGGCAGATGCGCGCCACTTACTGGGGGCTGATGAGCGAGATCGACGACCAGCTCGGCCGGGTCTTCGCGGAGCTCGAGGAGGCGGGCCTCTGGGACGACACGCTGATCGTCTTCACCTCCGACCATGGCGAGCAGCTCGGCGACCACCACCTGCTGGGCAAGGTCGCCTATCACGACGAGAGCTACCACATCCCGCTGGTCATCCGCGATCCGCGCCGCCCGGACCGGGCCGGAGAGGTGGAGACCGCCTTCACCGAGAGCGTCGACGTGATGCCGACCATCCTCGACTGGCTCGGCGCCACGCCGCCCGCCCATGTCGACGGCCGCTCGCTCTTGCCCTTCCTCGACGGGCAGCCCCCCGCGGACTGGCGGCAGGAGGCGCATTTCGAATACGATTTCCGCAACGTCTTCTATTCCCGCCCGGAGGAGGAGCTGGGCGTCGGGATGGACGAAGCGTCGCTGGCGGTAATCCGCGACGGCAAGTGGAAATACGTGCATTTCGCCGCGCTGCCGCCGCTGCTCTTCGACCTGGAGGCGGACCCGCATCAATTCGTCAACCTCGCCGCCGATCCGGCCCATGCCGCGGTGGTGGCCGAGTATGCCGGCCGGATGCTGAGCTGGCGCATGCGCCATGCCGACCGCAGCCTGACCGGCTATGCCAGCAGCCCCGGCGGGCTGGTGAACCGCCGCGCTGCCTCCTGACCCCCGCACCGCAACCAGAAAAGAGATCCCCCCGATGCTCCTTCTTCCCCGTCGCGGCTTCCTGGCCATGTCCGGCGCCGCCGCGCTGGCCGCCCCGCGCCTGTCCTTCGCCCAGTCCGCCCGCCCGTCGCTGACCGTCGCCGTGCAGAAGATCGCCACCTCGAACACGCTCGATCCCTTGACCGAGCAGTCGAATGTCGGCACGCGGATCATGAATTCCTACCTCGAATGCCTGATCGGCCAGAACTACCAGGACAAGCTGCAGCCGGTGCCGCGGCTGGCCACCGGCTGGCGCCGCATCGACGACCGCACCGTCGAGCTGGAGCTGCGCCGCGGCGTCAAATTCCACAATGGCGACGAGATGACCGCCGCGGACGTGGCCTTCAGCTTCTCCGCCGCGCGGATGTTCGGCGACACCACGCCCGAGGGCTGGGACCGGACCATCGCCGTGAGCGAAGAGCGCATCACCCAGCGCAGCAAGGAGCTGCCGCCGCAGGTCCCGGCCGTGTCGCGCCGCCTCTGGCCGTCGCTGCTCCAGGTCGAGATCGTCGGCGACTACACCGTGCGCTTCGTCAACGCGACGCCGGATGTCACGATGGAAGGCCGCATCATGGCGCTCGGCAGCCAGATCATCAGCCGCCGCGCCTTCGAGGAGGCGCCGAGCTGGCTCGATTTCGCCCGCAGCCCGGTCGGCACCGGCCCCTACAAGGTCGCTTCCTTCACCCCCGATACCGAGCTGGTCCTGGTTGCGCATGAGGAGTATTTCGGCGGCCGCCCGCCGCTCGAGGAGCTGCGCTTCGTCCAGGTTCCCGAGGCCTCCCAGCGGGTCAACGGCGTGCGCGCGGGCCAGTACGACATGGCCTGCGACCTGACCCCGGACCAGTTCGATACGGTGACGGCCGATCCCCGGCTGGAGATCGCCGGCGGCATCATCAACAACATCCGCGTCACCAATTTCGACAAGCACGACACCGCGCTGGCCGATCCGCGCGTGCGCCAGGCGATGCTGCATGCCGTCGACCGCCAGCTGATCGTCGACCAGCTCTGGATGGGCCAGACGGTGGTGCCGAAGGGCGACCAGTTCGAATGGTACGGCGACATGTACCTGTCGGACTGGGCCGCCCCCGCCTACGACCCGCAGAAGTCGAAGGAGCTCCTGGCGGCGGCGGGCTACAAGGGCGAGCCGATCCCCTACCGCCTGCTCAACGACTACTACACGCTGCAGGTGAACACCGCGCAGGTCATGGTCGAGATGTGGAACCAGGCCGGGCTGAATGTCGAGATCGAGATGAAGGAGAACTGGGCGCAGATCTGGGATCCCGAAGGCACCCGCGGCATCCATGACTGGTCCTCTGGCGGCAGCTTCCCCGATCCGGTCGCCACCCAGCCGAACCAGTGGGGCCCGCAGGGCCAGGCGGTGCAGACCGGCGAATACGGCAATGACGAGGTCAACCGGCTCTGCGGCGTGCTGCAGACCTCGACCGACCGGGCCGCGCGCAGGCAGGCCTTCCGCCGGATGCTGGAGATCGTGGAATACGAGGATCCGGCCTATGGCGTGATCAACCAGAACGCCACCTTCACCGCCAAGGCGAAGTCGCTGGCCTGGAAGGCGGCGCCGTCCTTCGCCATGGATTTCCGCCCCGCCAACTGGCCGGCGTGACCATGGCAGCGGATCACGGGGGAGGGGCGGCGGCGCCCCTCCTTGCCTTCGACGGGTTCCGCGTCGGCTTCCCGCGCGGCCCGGCGGTGCGCGGCATCGACCTCGCGGTCGGCCGCGGCGAGGCGCTGGGGATCGTCGGCGAGAGCGGCTCGGGCAAGTCGGTGACCTGGCTCGCCGCGCTGGGGCTGCTGGGCGGCAGCGCCCGCATATCGGGCCGGGCGACCTTCGACGGGCAGGATCTGGCGGCAATGGCGCCCGACCGTCTGGCGCGGCTGCGCGGCGGCCGGATCGCGATGATCTTCCAGGACCCGATGAGCGCGCTCAACCCGGTCAAGCGGGTGGGCAGCCAGGTCGCCGAGGTCCTGAAGCTGCATCGCGGCCTGGCCGGAAGGGCGGCGCGGGCCGAGACACGGCGGCTCTTCGACCAGGTCGGCATCCCCGATGCCGCGCGGCGCACCGAGCTCTATCCGCACGAGCTTTCCGGCGGGCAGAACCAGCGCGTCGCCATCGCCATGGCGCTGGCGGGCCATCCCGACCTGCTGGTCGCGGACGAGCCGACCACCGCGCTCGACGTGACCATCCAGGCGCAGATCCTGACGCTGCTCGACGACCTGCGGCGCGATCTGGGCATGGCGCTGGTGCTGATCAGCCATGACCTGTCGGTGGTGGGCGAGCTCTGCGACCGGATCGCCGTCTGCTATGCCGGGCGCATCGTCGAGACCGCGCCGGTGGCGCAGCTCCTGCGTGCCCCCGCCCATCCCTATACCCAGGGACTGATCGGCGCGGCGCCGCGCTTCGGCGCGCGGGCGCTGGTGCCGATCCCCGGCCAGGTGCCCGAGCCCTGGAACATGCCGCCGGGCTGCGCCTTCGCGCCGCGCTGCCTGCATGCCCGCGCGGATTGCGCCGCGGCCGAGCCGCCGCTGGTGCCGGTGGGCGATCCCGGCCATCTCTCCGCCTGCCTGCTCTCCGGGGGCACCGGCGCCGCGGCCCTGCGCGAGGAGACCCGCCATGCCCCTGCTTGAGCTCCGCGACGTCGGCCGCGACTATGTCTCGCCCGGCGGCCTGCTGAAACCGCCCCGGCGGGTGAGGGCGCTCGACGGCGTCAGCCTCTCGGTGGAGCGCGGCCGGATCCTCGGCATCGTCGGCGAGTCGGGCTGCGGCAAGTCCACCACCGGCCGCGTCGCCCTCGGGCTGGAGCCGCCCGACCGCGGCGAGGTCCGCTTCGACGGCCGCCCGATGCCCGCGCCCGGCACGCCGGACTGGCGCGCGCTGCGGGCGCGGATGCAGATGGTCTTCCAGGATCCGCTGGGCGCGCTCGACAAGCGCATGACCATCGCCGCGCAGATCGCCGAGCCGCTGGTGATCCAGGGGCAGGGGACGCGCGAGAGCCGCGCCGCCCGCGTCGCCGAGCTGCTGGCGGCGGTCGGCCTGCGCCCGGACCAGGGCGAGGCACATCCGCTGCAGCTGTCGGGCGGGCAGCGGCAGCGCGCCGTGCTGGCCCGCGCGCTGGCGGCCGGGCCCGACCTCCTGGTCTGCGACGAGCCGGTCTCGGCGCTCGATGTCTCGATCCAGGCGCAGGTGGTCAATATCCTGCTTCGGCTCCAGCGCGACCTGGGCCTCGCCATGCTCTTCATCAGCCACGACCTGAAGCTGGTCGGCGCGATCGCCGACGAGGTGGCGGTGATGTATCTCGGCCGGGTGGTGGAGCGCGGCACGCCCGAGCAGATCTTCTCCGGCCCGGTGCATCCCTATACCCGCATCCTCGTCGCCTCGATCCCCGATCCGTTCCGCACCGGCCCGCGGCCGCGGCTCTCGGGCGAGCCGCCCGATCCCGCCGCGCGGCCGCCGGGCTGTCCTTTCCACCCGCGCTGCGCCACGGCCGAGGACAGCTGCCGCAGCACCCGGCCCGGACTGATCCGGCTGCCCGGCGGGCGCGAGGCCGCCTGTCCCGTCACCGCGCCCAGAGCGGAGGTTCCCGCATGACCGCCTTCCTGCTGCGCCGCGTGCTGCGCGCGCTCCTGACCATCCTGATCGTCGTCGCCGCCGCCTTCGTCGCGCTGCGCACCACCTCCGACCCGGCGATCGTCGTGCTCGGCCCCGATGCGCCGCCCGAGGCGATCGCCGCCTTCCACGAAGCCTGGGGGCTCGACCGGCCGCTCTGGGTGCAGTTCGGCAGCTACATGCGCGACCTCGTCCACGGCAATTTCGGCAAGTCGATGCTCGACGGCCAGGACGCGCTGGAGAAGGTGCTGGACCGGGTGGCGGTGACGCTGCAGATCATGGTCCCGGCGCTGGTGCTCGGCATCATGGCCGGGGTCGGCGCGGGCACGGTCGCGGCGCTCAACCGCGGCCGGCCGCTCGACCGGCTGATGATGCTCGGCGCGGTCTCGGGCTTCGCCGTGCCGGGCTTCGTCCTCGGGCTGGTGCTGGTGCTGGTTTTCGCGGTGACCCTGCAATGGCTGCCCTCGGGCGGCAATGACAGCTGGAAGGGCACGCTCCTGCCGGTGCTGACGCTGGCGACCGGCTGGGCGGCGATCCTCGCGCGCTTCACCCGCTCGGCGATGATCGAGGTGCTGGACCAGCCCTATATCCGCACCGGCAGCGCCAAGGGGCTGATCTGGCGCGAGGTGGTGATCCGCCACGCCATGCCCAATGCCGCGATCCCGGTCGTGACGATGATCGGCTTCATGGTCGGCGGCCTGCTGGCCGGGGCGGTCGTGACCGAGAGCGTCTTCTCCTGGCCGGGGCTCGGCCAGCTCATCGTCACCTCGGTCAGCTCGCGCGACGTGGCGGTGGTGCAATGCGTGCTGGTCCTGGTGGCCGCCACGATGGTGATGTCGAACATGATCGTCGACCTGCTCTATGGCTGGCTCGACCCCAGGATGCGGGAGGGCGGACGATGACCGCCGATGTTGCACTGGCCGCCGCGCCGCAGGTGCGCGCAAGGCGCCTGCCGAAGCTGCCCCTGACCGTGGCGCTCTCGGCGGGATGGATGGCCGCGATGGTGCTGGTGGCGATCTTCGCCCACTGGCTGAAGCCCTACACGATCACCGGGATGGACCTTATGGCGCGGCTGCAGCCGCCGGTCTTCATGGGCGGCAGCTGGGACCACGTGCTGGGCACCGACCAGCTCGGCCGCGACGTGCTGGCCCGGCTGATCGTCTCGATCCGGGTCAGCCTGACGCTGGCGGTCTCCGCCACGGTGCTGGGCGTGCTCTTCGGCGGGCTGATGGGGCTGGCGGCGGCGCATTTCCGCGGCCCGGTGGAGCAGCTCGTGCTGATCCTGATCGACGTGCAGGCGGCGCTCCCATTCATCATCCTGGCGCTCTCGGCGCTGGCCTTCTTCGGCAATTCCTGGCTGCTCTTGGTCTTCCTGCTGGCCTTCTACGGCTGGGAGCGGCACGCCCGCGTGGTCCGGGGCCTGGCGCTCGCCGCCTCGCGGCAGGGCTACATGCAGGCGGTGGAGCAGCTCGGCGCGGGGCCGGGGCGGCTCTATCTGCGGCACATGCTGCCCAACATGGCGGCGACGCTCGTCGTCTCGGCGACGCTGGCCTTCCCGGAGGTGATCCTCGCCGCCTCCGGCCTCAGCTTCCTCGGGCTCGGCATCCAGCCGCCCAACACGAGCCTCGGCAACATGGTGGGCTATGGCCGCGCCTACCTGCAGAACGCGCCCTGGGTGCTGCTGGCGCCCTCGGCGGTGATCGTGCTGACGACGCTGTCGATCTCGATGCTCGGCGACTGGATGCGCGACCGGCTCGATCCGGCGGAGCGGGCGTGAGCGCCTGCTGCGGCCCCGCGGGCACGGGCGAGGCGGCGGCGGCCGACCGCCACATGGCGCGGGCGCTCGCGGTGGCGCCCGCGCCCGCGGACATCCGGGCCGGGCTCCTCGCCGCGCTTCGCCCCGTGCCGGGCGGGATCTTCGAGATGGGCGCGCGGCGCTCCACCTATCCGGCCGATCTCGACAGCCCGCGGCGCAAGGTCCGCGTCAGCGCCTTCCGGATCGCGCCCATGGCCGTGACCAATGACGGCTATGCCCGCTTCGCCGCGGCCACCGGCTATGCCTCCGTCGCCGAGACCGAGGGCTGGAGCTTCGTCTTCCACCTGGCGCTCCGCCAGCCTGCCGCGCATCCGCAGAGCCCGCTGGGCCTGCCCTGGTGGCGCCGCGTCGAGGGGGCCTGCTGGCACGCGCCCGAAGGCCCCGGCAGCAGCACCGCAGGGCGCGGCGACCATCCCGCGGTGCATCTGGCCTGGCAGGATGCGCAGGCCTATTGCCGCTGGGCCGGGCTGCGCCTGCCGACCGAGGCAGAGTGGGAACGCGCCGCCAGGGGCGGGCTGGCGCGGCAGAAATTCCCCTGGGGCGCCACGTTCCGTCCCGGCGGGGCGGCGGCGATGAACACGTTCGAGGGCCGGTTTCCCGATGCGCCCGCGGCCGGAGCGGACTGGCGCGGCACGGTGCCCGCCGGGGCCTTCGCGCCGAATGGCTACGGGCTCTACAACATGACCGGCAATGTCTGGGAATGGGTCGAGGACCGGTTCGGACCGCTGCCCGATGCCAGCCCGCTGCCCGCGCGCGACCCGGCAGGCGCGGCGACAGGCACCGCGCGGGTCCAGCGCGGCGGCTCGCATCTGTGCCATGCCAGCTATTGCGACCGCTACCACGTGCATTCGCGCACCCGCAACGATCCCGACAGCACCACGGGCCATGCCGGGTTCCGCGTGGCGGCGGATCCCTGAGCCCCGCCATCGCGCGCCGCCGGCTTTCGCGATCTGCGTCGCGGGTCCCGGGACGAGCCGCCGATTGCCGCCCGCAGCTTTCCCGCGGCTCCGCATGCGCTGCCGCCATGGTTCCGCCGCCAGCCCGGCCGCAGCGACAGGCGGTCCCTCGCCGCGATCCGGCAATCGTCCGCGCCGGAGCGACCGCAAGCATGGTGCTGGCGCGGCAATCGGCGCACAGGCGGCTGAAGGCATGATCCGTTTCACGTCACTGGTGCGGCGACCGCGCATCGCGCTCGAGCCGCACTTCAGTGCAGCGCTCGGCACCGGCCGGGCCAGGCTGGTCGGCCGCGAAGCCGCCGGCCGCCACCGGACCCGCCCCCTTGGCATCGCGGGCGACCCGGCGCCCGGAGTGATGAAGCGGATCGCCACCAGGGGCCGGACGCTGGCAGCTGCCGGCGGGCTCGGCATCGGCCTCCCCATCACCGGTTGCCTGGCGCAGGACCGGCGCTCGGGCTCGCCGCAGGCGCAGCCGCAAGTGCTCTGTGCCAGATTGGTTCTGGCCTCCGCGGTGTCGTGCGTCGTGGAGCCTCCCTGCCGAACCGCGAATGACGCGAACGCTTCGGCGCCCTGCGGAGCAATATTCGGGCCCCGCCGCCGCTGCCGCGATCTCGCCCCTCGCGCCGTCAGCCACGGGCCCGGCGCCGGGATCGTCAGCGACGGCTGTCTGATGCGGGGCGCTTCGGCAATGCCGACGGGATCAAGGCACTCTTTTGCGGCGGCGATCTCCTCGACCATCCCGCGCCCGGGCTGCTGCAGAAGGCCGGGCACGACCTCCGCTCGATCGACGGCCCCGAGGGCCCGGCCGAGGAGATGCGGCCCGGGCTCGCCGTCTGGATCGCGCGGACCGCGCTGCATTTCGATCCGCTTCTCAGCGCGGCGGTGCTTTGCGAGCCCGACTGCATCATCGCGCTGTCCCGCCTCCGGTTCTTCGCGCGCGCGCCATGGCAGGACGCGCCCGCTCTGCGCCCCCGGCCCCGATGTCCCGGCCATTGCCGCTTGCCTGCCGCTCAGCGCCGTGGTCCTCCGAACCGCCGCCCGCGGGACCGTGCCCGGCAGAAGGTCGCCGCATGCCGCGCGTCCGGAACTGCCCGGCGGCGTCCGTGCCTGAACGCCCGCCAAGCCCGGACCCGCCCCTTCCGCAAAGCGGCGGCCGGCCGCTAGAACGGCCGTCCAGAGGCCCGGAGCATCTCCCGTTCCTCGGTCGAGCCCGCCTGCAGGAGGACGGCGCGGCCCCGGCCGCCCAAAGTCTGGCCCATGCAGGCAAGGGAGGCGGTGACGGGACGCTGCGCTATTTCACGCCGCTTCGGGCGCACCCTTCTCCGAGCGGGCGGCATCACGGTCCGGCGCTCCATGCGGATCGAAGCGGCGGCCATGCCTGCTAGTGACAGAGCCGCGGCCGCGGTGACGATGCCTGAGGCACCTCGCCCCGCGCCTTACCGGCAGCTCCTCCGGCAGGCGGCTCCGCGGAAGCGGATGCGCACCGGCAGGGACCGCCCGAAGGGCATTCCGGGCAGGCACACCTCGCACCTCGCACCTCGCACCGATAGGGGCAGCAGGGGCCTCCGGAGGCCGCAAGCCCCTTCACGGCCGAAGCGGAAAGGCCGCAAGCTGCGAGGCACGGCGGGCGACGACGAAGCTCTCGCGCAAGGCTGTTCCGCGCCGCTACCGGGGGGCGCGCAGAGCGGGCCGTCCCGGAGGACCGGAAGACGCTTGCCGGATGGCAGCTCCGGCGCAGCCAGCCAGACGGCGACTCTGCGGCGGTTCCGTGCTAGGGTGCGGATGATGACTGACGTTACGTTACCTTGTCAGGCAGCGGAGGACAGCCCCATGGGAAGACCCGCAGAGGCCCCGGCCGGAATGCCGGAGCAGGACCCGCTCGTCGCGATGCACTGGGGCGCCTACCGCGCCGAACGGGAGGGGGGCAGGCTCGTCTCCCTGCGCGGCATGGAGGACGATCCCGAGCCCTCGCCGATCGGGCAGAGCATCGCCGGCACGCTGTCCGGTCCCTGCCGCATCCGCGGTCCGATGATCCGCAGGGGCTTCCTCGAGCAGGGGCATCGCAGCGACACCGCGCGGCGCGGCGCGGACAGCTTCGTCGAGACAGGCTGGGACGAGGCGCTCGACCTTGCCGCGGCGGAGCTGGAGCGGGTGCGCAGCGAGCATGGCAATGCGGCGATCTATTCGGGCTCCTACGGCTGGGCCTCGGCCGGGCGCTTCCACCATGCCAAGAGCCAGCTGCGCCGCTTCATGAACATGTTCGGCGGCAGCACGGTTTCGGTGAACACCTATAGCTGCTCCTCCGCCGAGGTGATCCTGCCGCATGTGGTCGGGCCGTTCATGCCGCTGCTGGCGGAGCACACGTCCTGGGAGGCAGTGGCAGAGGCCGGGTCGCTGGTCGTCGCCTTCGGCGGGCTGGCGCGGCGCAACGGGCAGGTCAATGCCGGCGGCGTCGGCCGCCATGTCCAGCACGCGGCGATGATGCGCGCGCGCCGCGCCGGGGCGCGCTTCGTCAATGTCTCGCCGATCCGCTCGGATGCCGATCCGGAACTCGGGGCAGACTGGCTGCCGGTCCGGCCCGGGACGGATGTCGCGCTGATGCTGGGGCTGGCGCATGAGCTGCTGCGCGAGGGGCACCATGACCGCGCCTTCCTGGAGAGCCACTGCACCGGCTTCGCGGAGTTCCTGCCCTATCTGGAGGGTGCGGCCGACGGCCAGCCCAAGGACGCCGCCTGGGCCGCGGAGATCACCGGCCTGCCGGCCGCCGCGATTGCCGATCTGGCCCGGCGCCTGGCGCAGGGGCCCGCGATCCTGAATGCCAGCTGGTCGCTCACCCGGCAGCAGAATGGCGAGCAGATCTACTGGATGCTCGTGGTGCTGGCGGCGATGCTCGGCGGGATCGGGCGGCCGGGCGAAGGCTTCGCGCTGGGGCTCGGCGCGGTCAACGGCGTCGGCAACGCCTTCTCGCCGCTGCCGCTGGCGGCCCTGCCGATGGGCGGGGATCCCTGCGGCAGCTTCATCCCGGTGGCCCGGATCTCGGACATGCTGCTCTCGCCCGGCGCCGCCTACCGCTATGACGGGCAGACGCGGCACTATCCGGAGGTCCGGCTGATCTACTGGGCCGGCGGCAATGTCTTCCACCACCACCAGGATCTCAACCGGCTGCGGCGGGCCTGGCAGCGCGCCGGAACGGTGATCGTGCACGAGCCCTTCTGGACGCCGATGGCGCGGCATGCCGACATCGTCCTGCCCTCGACGCTCCCGGCCGAGCGCAGCGACATCGTCGGCACCTTCAACGAAAGCCGGGTCATGTTCTCCTCGCAGGTCGCGGCGCCCCATGGGCAGACGCGCAACGACCACGACATCTTCGCGGGGCTGGCCGCCCGGCTGCGGCCCGGGGACGGCAACGGCACCGGCTTCGCCGAGCGCTTCACCGAAGGGCTGGACGAGGCGGGCTGGCTCCGGCGGCTCTACGAGGCGTCCCGCGAGGCGGTGCCCGGCGGGGCGGACTGGCCGGATTTCGCGGCGTTTTGCGCCAAGGGGCATCTCGACCTGCCGCCGCCTGAGCGGCCGCAGACGATGCTGGCCGCGTTCCGGGCCGATCCGGCGGGCGCGCCGCTGCCGACCCCGTCGGGCAGAATCGAGATCTTCAGCGCCGCCGTCGCCGCGTTCGGGGCAGGGGATCTGCCCGGCCATCCGGTCTGGCGGGCACCGCGGGAATGGCTTGGCAGCGCGCTGTCGGCGGCCCTGCCGCTCCACCTGATCTCGCACCAGCCGGAGGGACGGCTGCACAGCCAGCTCGATCACGGCGCGACCAGCCTGGCGGGCAAGCGCCGCGGCCGGGAGCCCTGCCGCCTCAACCCCGGGGACGCCGCAGAGCGGGGGATATCCGAGGGCGACATGGTGCGGGTCTTCAACCACCGCGGCGCCTGCCTGAGCGTCGCCCGGCTGAGCCGCGACATCCGGCGGGGGGTGATCAGCCTGCCGACCGGCGCCTGGCACGACCCCGATCTGGACGGAGACCCCGCGCTCTGCCGCCATGGGAATCCCAATGTGCTGACCTCGGACCTGCCGACCTCGGAGATCGCCCAGGGCCCGGCGGCGATGACCTGCCTCGTGGAGGCGGAGCTTTTCACCGGTCCCGTGCCCGAGGTCATGGCGCACCGGCCGCCGGAGATCGAGCGCCGGAAGGCAGCGCCCGGCCCGGTCTAGGGCGCGCAGGCGGCCCTGCGCGCTTCTTTTCCCGCGCTTGCGCTGCTCACGTGTTCCTCATCCCAGTCGAAGCCGGGGGGCACGCCGCCATGGCCGGGGCAACTGTCCAGGATGCGGGCCATTCTGCAGGGCCGCGACTGGCAGGCAGCACGGCGCGCTCTTCCGCAATGGTCATCCTGCCCGAGACCCTCGATCCCCGGCTCCCCGGGTATCTCCGGGACCGCACCAGCAGGCCAGCCCTCTGCCTGTCCCGGCGCGGCGCGATCATGTGCGAGGGGCGTCCGGCCCCCGGTTCCTAGCGCAGCGCGGGAGCTCCGGGAGCGTACCAGCAGGCCAGCGCTCTGCTGCCAGTCCGCGGCGCCGTGCGATCATGTGCGAGGGGCGTCCGGCACCCGGTCCCCGGCTCCGTGGAGCGCCTCCGGGACCGCAGCAGTCGGCCAGCTCTCTGCTGGTCCCGGCTGGCGCGATCATCCGCGAGGGGCGTCGCCCCCTCCGGCACCCGGTCCCTGGCGCGGCGCGGGATCTCCGGGGACGCATCAGCCGTCCCGCCCTCCGCTGCCGGTCCCGGGCTCTGGCGAGAGCGCCGGGATCGCCGATGGGGGCGGCAGGCTCTGCCTCTTGTCCGGGCGGAGGTTCGGCGCGCGGAGGGCAGATGCCGAAACGGGTGACGTCGGAACCGCTGATGTCGTAAGGGATCCCGGCGAAAGGTCCGGTCCGTTAGGCCGCCCTGCAAAGGGTCCTGCCCGTCTTGCGGAAGCGGCGCCGGGCCTGGCCGCGCGGGTCTGCGTGAAATGTGCCGCCACGCTCAATTCGTGGCGGCACGGCCCTGTAGAAGCCGAATTGGGAGCCTTCTGGGAGAGCGGCACCCGGCTTCCAGCCCGGAATAGACTACACTCCTGACCCTGCGTAAATACTCCTTTGGTTGTATTCCGGAAATGTGATGCATTTCGGAAACGGGGCAGTCCGGCCATCGGCGGAGCCCGTCCCTGCCGGGGACGGCAGAGGACACCGCCCTTGGGCCGCGAGGCGGAACCGGTTCGGGAGCCGCGGAAGAGCAGGCGGGTATGCGCCCCGCCGCCGCGCCCTTGCGGCACCGCCGGAGGTCGGACCGGCCGGCCCCGTCCAGAGGCCGCGGGCAGGGGAGCCGCCCCGCTGGGCGCGGTCCCGGGATCTCCCGGACGGGACCGCATGGCGGCCACGCTGCTGCCGCGCGGACCCGGTGCCTCGGTTGCCCCTGGCCGCGGGATGCACGGGCCGCTGGCCCGACCCGCCGGCTAGAGATCCTCGCGGCGGATGGCCTCGCCATGGGCCTGCTCGGGCGTCAGCCGGGCAAAGCGGCCCTCGCCGGAATAGGCCCAGCTGACCCCTGCGGAGGTGGCGAGGTAGGCGTCCGAATAGCCGCTGTCGATCTCGGCCTGGGGATGCGCCTTGAGGACCGCGAGCTTCATCAGCGCCAGATAGAGCACCAGCCCCGCCGGGAAGCCGATGAGGAAGGCGTATTGCGACTGCCAGGCGGCGACACCGCCGCCGAGGGCCCAGGCGCCGATCCCGGCCCAGTTGACGCCGCCCGAATAGCGGTACTGGCCCGCCGGATCGAAAAGCGCCGGCACGTTCAGGCGGCGGCGCCGCAGCAGGTAGTAATCGGCCACCATGATGCCGCCGAGCGCCGACAGGAAGGCGCCGTAATAGCCCAGGAAAACGAAGAGGTTGTCGAGGATCCGCCAGGGGAAGCACAGCGTGCCCGCCACCCCGGCCAGCGCCACCGCCCTGCGGTAGGTGATCACCCGCGGCGCGAGATTGACGAAGGTCAGCGCCGAGGGTATGAGGTTGGCCGAATTGTTGGTCGACCACTGCGCCAGCACGACCAGCGCCAGCAGCAGCACCAGCGACAGGCCCTGGCCCTCGCCCTGGATCACCTCGACCGGGTTCCAGTTGCCGGTGGCGATGAAGGACACCGCCCCGAGCCCGGCGATCAGCGCCTGCGTCGCGGGCAGCGCCACCAGCTGCGCCAGGAAGACATTGCGGTTGCGCCGGAAGAACCCCTTGGCGCCCGAGGGCGTCTTCACGAAGCGGGTCAGGTTGGGGATGTCCACCGCCATGGTCGACCAGAAGCTCATATTGGCGATGAAGAGCACCATCAGAGACATCTCGCCCGGCGCCTTGTAGGTCCAGATATTGATCCCCTGCGTCGCCGCCACGTCCTCCAGCGTGAGGTACATCCAGACCGAGATGGCGATGATCGCCGGGGCGGCAAGGGCGGCGAGCCGTTCCACCGACTTGATGCCCATCGCGGTGTTGGCGATCTGCAGCAGGCCGAAGACCACGTACCAGACCACCCAGTTCTCGAAGCCCAGGAAGTATTCGCCGATGCCGTTCAGCGCCAGCGCGCCCAGATAGGTCTGGATGCCGAACCACGCTGCCGCCACGATCCCGCGGGACACGGCCGGGACATGGGTGCCGTGCACGCCGAAGGGCGCGCGCAGGTAGACGGCGAAGGACAGGCCGTGCTCGGTGCCGATATCGGCGGTCGCCACCATGACGAGCCCGATGGCGAGATTGGCCAGCGCGATCACCGCGGCCACCGTGGCCAGCGGCACGCCGCCGGCGATGCCCGAGGCCCCCAGCGAATAGGTCGCGATGATCACCGCGATGCCCACCCAGATCCAGGCATAGCCCAGCCAGCCGATCGGCCGCTGGCCGTTGAGCGTGGGCAGGATGGATTCCTCGATCAGCGCGCCGGTTTCCCTGCTGGCGCTGGCGGTCTGGTCTGTCGCCGTCATGTCGGACGTCCCTGTCGGTTCAAGTTGGGGCAAAGGGGCGGAGCAGGCTCCGCCCCCGGCGGGGTCAGCGCGCGTCCCGCATCCGGTCGCGCAGCGCATTGGTGGCGCCCATGTCCACGGTTTCCGTGTCGAGGTCCACCACCACGCCATAGGCCGCGCGGGCATGCCCGACGGTGCAGAACCCGTCCAGCACATCCTCGAGCACCGTCATCTCGGGCCGCTCGAGCGGATCGCCGTAGCCGCCGCCATTGGGGCTGTAATAGGCCATCACGTCGCCCGCCTTCACCTCGAGACCGGAGAATTTCGACGGCATTTCCGTCACCTCCTCCGGACGGGCGGCATTGTAGACCAGGCACTTGCCGACCGCGCCCTCATGGCCGCCGAAGATGCCCCAGGGCGCCTCGGTATGGCGTTCGCTCTCATGGGTGATGAAGGCATCCGTCAGTACGCGCTGCGATTTCACCACGCCGATGCCGCCGCGGTACCGTCCCGCGCCCGGGGGCATGTCGTCGCGCAGCTCGTAGCGGTCGCAGATCATCGGGATGTGCATCGCCAGATCCTCGAGCGGGTTGTTGCGGGTATTGGCCATCAGGTTGTCGATGCTGTCCGGCCCGTCCGAGCGCGGCCGCCCGCCATAGGCGCCCTCGTTGACCTCCAGGAACACCCAGTACGCGCCCGAGGGCCGCAGCCCGGAATAGGCCGCGAAGCTGATCGAGGCGGAGCTGCCCGCGATCACGGTTTCCGGCAGCACCGGCGCCAGCGCGCGGATGATCAGGTCGATCATCCGGTTGCACTGGGTGAAGCGCGCCTCGGCCGAGGCGGGGCTGCGCGGGTTGAAGATCGAGCCCAGCGGCGCCGAGACCCTGATCGGGCGGAACGAGCCCTCGTTCGACGGCACCCGCGCCTCCGAGGTCGCCGCATCGAGCAGCAGCTTGCGGAAGGCGGCATAGGCGGCGACCTTGGTCGAGCCCTCGAAGGGCACGTTATAGGCGGTGGGGGTCTGCTCGGCAGAGCCGGCGAGATCGACCTCGACCTCGTCGCCCGCGACGCGCACCGTCACCTTGACCTTCAGCTGCCTGCCGCGGTTGCGCCCGTCATCGTCCAGCCAGCCCTCGGCGGCGTATTCGCCATCGGGGATCTCCGCGATGCGCTGCCGGGTCATGCGCTCGGAATAGTCCATGAGCTGGCGGGCGGCGCCGAAGACCACGTCTTCGCCATAGGTCCCGATCAGCTCCGCGAAGCGCTTCGCGCCCAGCCGGGCCGAGGCCACCTGCGCCTCGAGATCGCTGACCAGCTGGGCCCCCGCGCGGCTGTTGCGGCGGATGAAGGTCCACATGGCGGTGTTCGGCCGGCCCTTGCGGTAAAGCTTCACCCCCGCCAGCAGCATGCCCTCGGCATAGACATCGGGCACGTCGATGATCAGCCCCGGGGTGGCCGCGCCGATATCGACATGGTGCGCCGTGTTGCCCGCGAAGCCCACCAGCCGCCCCTCGTGGAAGACCGGCACGACGATGGCCAGGTCGGGGGTGTGCGAGGCGCCGTGATAGGGGTGGTTGTGGACGACGACATCGCCCTCGTACCACTCGCCGTCCTCCAGCGTCTCGGCGATGCCGCGCAGGTAGCCGGGGATCGAGCCGATATGCATCGGCGTGGATTCGCTTTCGCACAGCGTGTTGAACTGCGCGTCGAACAGCCCGGCGCCCAGATCCTGGCTTTCGCGGATGATCGAGGAGAAGGACATGCGGTAGAGCACATGGCCCATCTCCTCGGCGATCGTCTCGAAAGAGCCCCGGATCACCTGGAGCGTGACCGGATCGACCTCCGGGGCGGTGTCGGTAATGGCATTCATCTTGCGGTCTCCGTTACTGGTCCTGCCCGGCGCGCCGGATGCGGGTGTTGCCGTGGGCGAGCGTCTCGGCGAGGTAGCCCGGCGGGACGAGTGTCGTTGCGTCATGCTGCACCAGGATCGCCGGGCCGGGCACCACGTCGCCGGCAAGGAGCTTCGCCCGGTCGTAGCGCGGCGTTTCCAGGGTCCGCCCGTCGTCGAAGGTCGTCGGGCGCACGAAGAGCAGCGCCCGGTCGGGGCTGGATCCGTCGGTGGCCGGGATGGCCGGGATCGCGATCCTCCGCGCCGCCGCGGTGCCGATGGCGCGCAGGGTGATCAGCTCGACCGGCGCGTCGCGGTAGCTGTAGCCGTAATCCTGGTGGTGCCGGTCGTGGAAGCTCTCGGCGATGGCGGCCACATTGGCGGCCGTCACCGGCCCGTCGGGCATGGCGGCGCGCAGCTCGAAGCCCTGGCCGTGGTAGCGGCATTCGGCCAGGATCTCGATGCGCTGCGCCTCGCGCGGGATGCCGTCGCCGTCGAGCTCCCGCGCGACCTTCTCGCGCAGCGCCCCGGCCGCGCCGTTGATCCGCGCCAGCGCCGCCGGGCCGGCCCCCGCCAGCTCGATGATGACGGCCTCGGTATGCTCGTATTGCAGATCGGTCTTCAGCAGCCCCACCGCGGCGGTGATCCCCGGCGCCACCGGCACCAGCACATCGCGGGCGGAAACCGCCTCGGCCAGCGCCACGCCATGCAGCGGACCCGCCCCGCCGAAGGGCATGATCGAGAACTGCCGCGGGTCGATCCCGCGCGCCACCGAGTTCGACCGGATCGCCAGCGCCATGCTGGAATTGATGATCCGGATGATCCCCAGCGCCGCCTCCGTGACGGTCAGGCCGAGCGGCCGGGCGATCTTCTCCTCGACCGCCCTGCGCGCGAGGCCCGCGTCGAGCGCGAGATCGCCGCCAAGCGCCATGTCCGGATCGAGCCGCCCCAGCACGATCTGCGCGTCGGTCACCGTCGGCTCGGTCCCGCCGCGCCCGTAGCAGGCCGGCCCCGGCTCCGACCCGGCGGAGCGCGGCCCGACATGGAACCCGCCCGCCGCGTCGATATGGGCGACCGAGCCGCCGCCCGCGCCGATGGTCACGAGGTCGATCATCGGCGTCAGCACCGGATGGCCGGACACGAAGGTGTCGCGCGGGTTCATCATCTTGATCTGGTGGCCGGGGATGGTGCTGATATCCGCGGAGGTGCCGCCGATATCGACGGTGATGATATTGCCGGTCCCGGCCATCTCGCCCTCGGAGGCGCCGCCGATCACCCCGCCGGCCGGGCCCGACATCAGGATGCGCACCGGCCGCCGGGCGCAGGCCCCGACGGTCGATACCCCGCCATTCGACTGGATGATGCGCAGCCGCGACTGCACCCCGGCCTCGCGCAGCCGGGCCTCGAGATCGCGCAGGTAGAAGGCGGTCTTCGGCCCGACATAGGAGTTCATCGCCGCGGTGGAGAAGCGTTCGTATTCGCGCATCACATTGGCCACCTCGGAGGCGAGGGTGACATAGGCGCCGGGCATTTCCTCCTGGACGATCTCGCGGGCGCGGCGTTCGTGCGCGTCGTTGAGGAAGGCGAACATGAAGCCGATCACCACCGAGTCGATGCCGCGCCTGCGGAAGAGCGCGCAGGCGGCGCGCACCGCCTGCTCGTCGAGCGGGGTCGCGATCTCGCCCGTGGGCGGCACGATGCGCTCGGCCACGGCGATGCGGTTGCGCCGCTTGACCAGCGGCCGGGACTGCCACGGCACGTCGAAATGCAGCGAGAAGTTGTGCGGCCGCTTGTGGCGGCCGATATGCAGGATGTCGCGGAAGCCCTCCGAGGTGATCATCCCGCAATCCGAGCCGTTATTCTCGATCGTGATGTTCGTCGCGGTCGTGGTGCCGTGGACGATGGTCTCGACCTCGGAGGCCGGGATGCCGGCCATCTCGCAGATCCGCTGCACGCCCTCGACCACGCCGATCGACTGGTTCTTCAGTGTCGTCGGCACCTTGTGGTAGAACACCCCCGCCGCCGTCTCCAGCACGAGATCGGTATTCGTCCCGCCGACATCCACGCCTATCCTTGCCATGGTTCCTTGCCTTTCCTGTTGTCCTTGTTGCCTGCGTCAGCCGGCGGTGCCCGGCAGCCAGAGCGCGATCTGCGGCACCGCCAGCAGCAGCGCGATCATCGCCAGAAGCGCCGCGAGAAACGGCAGCGCCCCGAGGATCACGTCATTGACCGACCCGCCCTTGCGGACCCCCTGGATGACGTAGAGATTGACCCCGATCGGCGGCGTGATCAGCGCGGTCTCAAGCATCAGCATCATCAGGATGCCGAACCATACCAGATCGAAGCCGAGCCCCGCCACGATCGGCGCCAGCAGGGGCGTCGCGATCAGCAGCAGCGACAGCGCCTCCATCACGCAGCCGAGCAGCATCACCGCGATCACGATGGCGATCATCGTCTGCATCGGGCCGAGGCCGAGCCCGCCGATGAAGGCGCTGAGCAGGTCGGTCAGCCCGACCACCGCCAGCACGAAATTGAGGAACATCGCCGCCAGAACGATCAGCATGACCATCGCCGTCGTCCGCATGGTGGCCTCGATCGCGAGCCGCAGCATGCCGGGCGTCAGGCTCCGCGTGCAGGCAGCGAGCGCAAGCGCCGCGGCCACCCCGAGCGAGGCCGCCTCGGTCGGCGTCGCCACCCCGGCATAGATCGAGCCGACGACCACGAGGAAGATCCCCAGGGGCGGCAGCAGGTCGGGCAGGCTGCGGAGGCGCTCGGCCCAGCTGCTGCGCTGGCGGCGGCCGTCCCAGCCGGGGCGCAGGATGCAGGCCCCGGCGATCGTCGCCATGAAGAGCCCCGCCAGCATCAGCCCGGGCAGGAAGCCCGCGAGATAGAGCTTCGGCACCGAGGTGTCGGTCAGCAGCGCATAGACGATCATGTTGATCGAGGGCGGGATGAGGATGCCCAGCGTGCCGCCCGCCGCCAGCGTGCCCATGAAGAGCCGCGGGTTGTAGCCGTTGCGCGCGATCTGCGGCAGCGCGACCGTGCCGACCGTCGCCGCCGTGGCGATCGAGGATCCGGAGGTGGCGGCAAAGAGCGTGCAGGCGCCGATATTGGAATGCATCAGCCCGCCCGGCAGCCAGGACATCCAGTGCGACAGCGCCGCGTACATGCGCCCGGCGATGCCCGCGCGCAGCAGGATCTCGCCCATCAGGATGAAGAGCGGCACCGCGATCAGCACGAAATCGGTGCTGTTGCTCCAGAAGATGTCCCCGGCGGCCAGGTGCAGCGGCATGGGCGAGTAGATCAGCCCCAGCGCCAGCGCGAGGCAGCCGATGACGGCGGCGATCGGCACGCTTGCGGCGATCAGCCCGAAGAGCAGCCCGGCGGCAGTCGTCAGCATGGCCGCGCCTCCCGTGCCGGGCCGGGACCGCCGGCATCGGTGCCGGGGATCTCTGCGCCGATCTCCTCTTCGAGGGACAGCGCGCCGCCGAGCGCCTGCACCTCGTCATCCTCGCCGCGCGCCCAGGCGGCGGCGAGCCCGTAGAGGACCACGGCCAGCGCCGCGCAGAACAGGCCCCATCCGGCCAGCCACAGCCCCTGAGGCAGGATCAGCGGCACCCGCAGCGGCGTGATCGAATGCGCTCCGTTCTCCCAGGTGATCCGCACCGTCGCGAGGATCCGCCAGGTGACGACGGCGGCGAAGGCCCCGAGCAGCGCGAGGGCGAAGATGTCCGCCAGCCCCCGCAGCCGGGCAGGCAGGCGGGCATAGGCCACGTCGATCCGCACATTGGCCCGGCACAGCAGGGCATAGGGGAAGGCGAAGGCAGTGGAGATGGCGAAGAGATAGCCCGAGATCTCGTCCGAGCCGCCCATCGTGACCCCGAAGAGCTTGCGCGAGAGCACGTCGGCCGAGACCATCAGCGCGGCCAGCAGCATCATCGCGCCGCCGATCCAGACCGCGACTTGCGACAGGCGCAGCAGGCCGGAGAAAAGCATCCGGTACATGCGCGTTCCTTTCATCGGTTGCCGGAAGGCGGGCCGCAGGGCGCGGCCCGCGGGTTTGCCTCAGCCTTCGGAGCCGGGCGCCGTCAGCCCGGCGGCCGCGCCGGCGGTGGCGTTCCAGGTGGCGGCGCAGTCGGCCCCGCATCGCGCGGCCCAGCGTCGGAGCACGAACTCGTCGAGGATCCTCTGGCGCGCGGCGGTGTCGCTCTGCTGCGGCAGGTGCAGCTCGGCGCTGCCCGGGGTGCCGCCCAGCGTGCAGGCCGGGCCGGTTCCCGTCAGGCAGGCGACGCCCATGTCCTGCTGCTCTTCGGCGATGCGCCAGCCATCGGCCTCCATGTCGTCGAAGGCGGTCTGCATGACCTCGCGCGTGGCGGCGTCGAGCCCGTCCCAGAGCGCGGCATTGACCGCGGTGAAGGTGATCGAATAGCCCACCGGCAGGGCGAAGACATGGCCGATCACCTCGTGCCAGCTGGCCTTGTAGGCCGAGACCGGATCGGTGATCGCGCAGTCGGCCACGCCCTTTTCCAGCGCCGGGACGACCTCGGCGAAGGGCAGGGTCACCGTCACGCCGCCTGCGCCTTCGACGAAATCGCCGAGCGTGGCGGAATGCACCCGCACCTTGCGGCCCTTCAGGTCGGCGATCGAGGCCACCTCTTCGCGGCAGTAGATCATCGAGGCCGGCCAGGGATGCAGCGCCACGATGGTCGCGCCGTAGGTCTCGCGGAAAAGCCTGTCCATGACCGGCTCGTAGGCATCGGCGATGGCATGCATGGTGGCGAAATCCGCGGCGATGCTCGAGAGGTCCGCCCCCTCGATGGCCGGGTTCTCGGAGGCGACATAGGAGCCGAGCCCGTGGGCGATCTCGAAGACGCCGAGATCGAGCAGCCGCATGACCTCGCCGCCTTTCAGCCCGGCCTCGGTGATCGGGATGGCGTCGCCGCTCAGCGCGCCGCCACTCGCCGCGCCGATCCTGTCGTTCCAGAAGGGCGCCTCGACATTCTGCCAGGAGGAGAGGTTGCCCCAGGTGCCGACGACCTTGAAGTCGCGCGGCGGCAGATCCTGCGCGGCCGCAGCCGCCGCCCCGGCGCAGAGCGCCGCGATTAGCCCGGTCCGGGCCGGAGAGATGAAGTTCATTGATGCAGTCCCTGTTGAAGGAGGAAGGGCGCCGCTTCTTCCGGTGGCGCCCTTCGGTGGCGCTACTCTGCGGCGGCGGGCACCCGGCCCAGCCCCTCGATGTAGGAGACGCATTCGCCGACCGATTTGACGTCGCCGAACTTGGCGTCGATGTCGAAGAGGTTCCACGCCTTGGCGCCGGGCACCCGGTCGCCGATCGCCTCGCGCACGGCGATCGGGCGGAAGCCGTCGGCAATGCCGTCGCAGATGGTCTGGCGCACGCAGGCGCAGGCGGTGACGCCGGTCACCAGGATGGTGTCGACATTGTTCGCCCGCAGGATCCCGGCCAGCTCGGTGCCGTGGAAGGACGACGCGCGCTTCTTCAGCAGCGTGTACTCGCCGGGCACCGGGGCGATACGGCTGTCGATGGCCCAGAGCTCCCTGTCGGCCAGATCCACCACGTCGACCGGGATTTTGTCGTGCCAGAGGCCCATATCGGTGAAATCGGCGGCGCGGTCGGTGATCTCGTAGGCGGTGGTGACATGCACGACCGGCAGCTTCGCGGCGCGGAACGCCTTCAGCAGCGCCTGCATCGCCGGGATGATCTCGTTGTCCATCTTCTCCTGGTCGCAGGTGAAGGGGTTGCCGGGGCGGGTCCAGGCATTGGCGAGATCGACGCTCACCAGCGCCGGACGCTTGCCGAAGCCGACGCGGCGCTGGAATCCGCGCTCCTGGTAGAGCTTGGTTGATGCGTCGAACGCAGCCTGCAGCATCGCGTCGAGCTCGGTGTTGTCGAGGGTGGCCATGGATCCTCCGGATTCGTGAATATGGCTGTAAATACGGATGTCTTGACACGGGATCCGATCATCTCGGACAGGCCCTGCCTGACAGGACACATGAATTCCACGCCCGCGCGCTGATATGAATTGACCATTTCGCAAATACTAATGCACAAGCAACATCAATTCCGGACCCCTGACGCGAGCCGCCCGATGCGTGACCTGCCCGAACTGTCGCTGCTGCATTCCTTCGTCACCGTGGCGCAGGAGCTGAACTTCCGCCGCAGCGCCGAGCGGCTGGCGCTCGACCAGTCGGCGCTCAGCCGCCGCATCCAGAAGCTCGAGGCGACGCTCGGCTACCGCCTGCTGGAGCGCACCACCCGCGAGGTGATGCTGACCCCGGCCGGCCAGCTCTTCTACCGCCGGGCCAGCGACGTGCTGCATGACTGCGCCCAGGGGGTCAGCGATGCGCGCAGCGTCGCCGAGGGCCGCACCGGGCGGGTGCGGGTCGCCTACATGTCCTTCGCCTCGACCGAGCTGATGCCCCAGGCGGTGGCGCGCTTCGAACGGGATCACCCCGATATCCGGCTCGAGCTGCGCTACATCCGCACCCAGGGGCAGAAGCTGGCCCTGGCCAATGACGAGATCGATGTCGGCTTCATGATCGGCCCCTACGAGAACAGCGAATGCGAGACCGAGCTGCTGGCCAGCGAGCTGCTCTACGCGGTGCTGCCCAAGGGCCACCGGCTGCTGCGCAAGCCCCAGCTCGAGCCGCACGACCTTGCGCAGGAGCCGATGATCCTCGGCGACATGACGGAATGGGGGGAGTACCGCTACCGGCTGGAGGATCTGTTCAACCGGATCGGCCTGGACCTGACGCCGCGGCTCGAGGCGTCGAACACGCTGGCGCTGATCGGGCTGGTGGCCGCCGGGCTTGGCGTGACGATCTATCCCGAAGGGCTGATCGGCTTCCTCGGCCGCAATGTCGAGACCCGCCCCATCGTGGCGCCCGGCTTCCGCAGCCGCACTGTCCTGGCCTGGAAGCGCAGCAATCGCGCGCGCGCCGTGCTGGACTTCGTCGAGATCGCCAAGCGCCGCGGGCTGCGCTGATCCCGCCCGCAGCGCCCGGGCAGGGGTCGGAGCGCTGCGGGACGGGCGGACGGCGCGCCTAGGATCCGGCGCCGTCCAGGCCGCGGCCGGCGCCGGGGCAGGGCGCCGCGGAGCGGGGAAAGCCGGACCGCCCCGCCATCGACACCGCCGCCAGCGCTGCCCCGAGGAGCAGCAGGATGGCCGGGGCGAAGGCCGCCGGGCCCGCCCGGTCGAGCAGCAGCCCGCCCAGGATCCCGCCGCCGGCAATCGCCGCGTTCCAGGCGGTGACCAGCATCGACTGCGCGAGATCGGCCGCCTCGCCTGCCACCCGCGACAGCGCCGTCTGGAAGAGCGTCGCCGCGCCGCCGAAGGCGAGCCCCCAGATGGCAACGGCCGGGACGACCGCCGGGGCGGCCCCGTGCCAGAGCCCGAGGATCAGCGCCGCAAGGCCGAAGAGCGCGATGCTGGCCAGGGTGAGCGCGCGCAGATGGCGGTCGATCAGCAGGCCTACGATCCAGATGCCCGCCAGCGAGGCCAGGCCGAAAAGCAGCAGCACGGCATCCGTCCGCCGGGCCAGGCCCGCCTCCGCCAGGACCGGCGCGACATAGGTGTAGAGGATGTTATGCGCCAGCACGTAGCCCAGCACCGCGGCCAGCACGGGACGCAGGCCGGGCCGGACGAAGACCTGCCGCAGCGGCGGCCTCCGCTCCGCTGCCTGCCCGGCGAAATCCGGCAGGCCGAGACGCACCCACAGCATGATCGCCAGCGCCAGGAGGCTCATCGCCCCGAAGCACAGGCGCCACCCTGCGAGCGTGCCGAGAAAGGTACCCGCCGGCACGCCGAGCGACAGCGCCAGCGGCGTTCCGGCCATGGCGACCGCAATCGCGCGGCCCCTCTGCGCCTCCGGCACCATCCGCGCGGCGTAGCCCGCAAGCAGCGCCCAGACCAGCCCCGCCGACATGCCCGCCAGGAAGCGCGCCGCCATGGTCAGCGCGAAGCTCGCCGACAGCGCGGTGACGGCATTCGCAAGCGCGAAGCCCGCCAGTGCCGCAAGCAGCAGGGGACGCCGCCGCAGCCCCTGCGAGGCGGCCGTCAGCGGCAGCGCCGCCGCCAGCGCGCCCGCGGCGTAGACCGTCACCGTCTGGCCGATCCAGGATTCGGTGACGCCGAGCCCCTGCGCCATCCCGGCAAGCAGCCCGGCCGGCAGGGCCTCCGTCAGGATGGTGACGAAGGCGGCCGCGGCCAGCGCCAGCAGTGCGCCCATCGGCAGGCGCCCGCCCGGTCCCGCGGCGCTCACCGCAGGGCCTCTGCCGCATAGACCGCGTCGCGCAGATCGGTGACGAAACGCCCGGACATGCCTTCGTAGAGCGTGTTGGTCAGCGCCACGACGCTGAGGCCGCGGGCCGGGTCCACGAACCAGGAATGCCCGTAGGCGCCGCCCCAGCGCCAGGTGCCCGCCGATTCCGGCGAGGCGGCCAGGCCGGGATCGCGCAGCACCGAGAAGCCCAGCCCGAAGCCCGTGCCCGGCGCGTCGGGCAGCTCCAGCCCGCCGGTCTGGTCGCGCCCCATCTCGGCCGCCAGGGCGCCGGGCAGGAGCGGCGCGCCGCCCTGGCGCAGCGTCTCCAGCAGGCGCAGCAGGTCGCCGGCCGTCCCCGCCATGCCGGCACCGCCCGAGGGATAGGCCGCCGGGTCGAAGATGCGCGCGGGGCTGAACTCGATCCCCACCGCCCCGTCGAAGGCGGAGACGGTTTCGCCCTCGGCCAGCCGGTGCGGCCGCGGCGCATCGCTGACATAGGCGGTCGCCACCCGCCGCGGGTCCCGCGCGACGAAGCCGGTATCGGCCATGCCCAGCGGGCAGGTGACCAGCCGCTCCACCGCCGCCCCCAGCGGCGCGCCCGCGACCCGCGCGATCAGCCCGCCCAGCACGTCCGTGGCCAGCGAATAGCCCCAGGACGTGCCCGGCTCGTAGCTCAGCGGCACGCTCGCGAGGCGCCGGAGGTTCTCGCCCAGGCCGATGCCGGAGGCATCCATCCCGTCCGACACGCCGGCCCGGGCCAGCGGACCGCCGGCATCGGCCTCGAGGAAGCGGTAGCCCAGCCCCGCCATGTGGCTGAGCAGATGCCGCGGCGTGATCCGCGCCGGACGGCCATCCGCCAGCCGGAAGCCGAGCTCCGGCAGCCAGGCCGCGATATCCGCATCGAGATCCAGCCGCCCCTGCGCCACCAGCGCCATCGCCGCGGCCGAGACGACGGGCTTGCTTGCCGAGGCCAGCCGGAAGACCGTCTCCGGCGTCATCGGCCGCGCGGTTTCGCGATCGGCGAGGCCGGCCGCCTGGCGGTGGACCAGCACGCCGTCGCGGGCCACCAGCACGACCGCGCCGACCAGGCGCTCTGCGGCGATCGCGTCCTCGACAACGCGGCGGATGCCGCTGGCGGCGGGGCCGGGCGGACGGGTCGTGCCCGTGGGAATTTCGGTCATCGTCATGGCTGTGTGCTCCGGTTTGCCTGATGCCCGGAAAATAGAAACTCCGGGATTAGGGAAAAAGCCGGGTGCAGTTCCGTGTTCCGGGGACTAAAGTGTCCGCAATTGCGGAGGATCATGATGGACGGGCTGAACGGTCTCCCGGTATTCGTGCAGGTCGCCGAGACCCGCAGCTTCGTGGCCGCCGGGCGGGTGCTCGGGGTCAGCGCCTCGGCGGTCGGCAAGAGCGTGGCGCGGCTCGAGGAGCGGCTCGGCGTGCGGCTCTTCCACCGCAGTACCCGCAGCGTCGCCCTGACGGCCGAGGGCGCGCTCTTCCTCGAGCGCAGCCGCCGCATCCTGGCGGAGATCGAGGCGGCGGAGCTGGAGCTGTCGCAGGCCAGCGCCGCGCCGCGCGGCCGGTTGCGGATCAGCCTGCCGCTGGTCAGCTCGCTGGTGCTGCCGGTGCTGGGCGAGTTCATGCGCGCCTATCCCGAGGTCGCGCTCGACCTCGACTTCACCGACCGCATGGTCGACGTGATCGAGGAGGGCTTCGACGCCGTGGTCCGCACCGGAGAGCCCGCCGATTCCCGGCTGTCGGCGCGCCGTCTCGGCCGGTTCCAGAGGCATCTGGTCGCCGCGCCGGCCTATCTGGCCGACCGTGGCACTCCGCGGCAGCCGGGCGATCTGGCAGCGCATGCCTGCCTGCACTACCGGTTTCCGACCACCGGAAAGCTCGAGGCCTGGCCATTGGCGCCGCCCGATGGCGAGGCCGAGCTGCAGCTTCCGGTGTCGATGGTCTGCAACAATATCGAGACGCGGACATGCTTCGCGCTGCAGGGCCTCGGGATCGCCTATCTCCCCGATTTCGCGATCCGGCCGCAGCTGGTCCGCGGCGAGCTGGTTCCGGTCCTGGCGGACCATCTCGAGAGCTCGGGCGTCTTCCATGTGCTCTGGCCCGCCAGCAAGCACCCGTCGCCGAAGGTCCGGGCGCTGGTCGACTTCCTGCGCGCGCATGTCTTCCCGGCGGAAACGGGCAGCACGTCGGCCTGAGGACCTGCAGGACGTCCTGGCGTCCCGCCGGTCCTGCCGACGCGCCCGGCGGCGGAAGCCGCCCGCGCGGGCCGGCGCCTGTTCCAGGCAGGCACGCCTTTCGACGGACTGTGCGTCGCGTCAAGGCGCCCGCTTCGCACAGGGATAGCCCGGCTGCAAAGACCATCTGGCGTCCGCATTTTCCTGCCCCGCCGAGGCATGCGCCCTGCGCGCCGAGCGCCGCAGCACCGGAACTCGGCGCCCTGCGCGCCGATCCCGTGGCCATCAGATGGCGGCTGGGACGTGCCGCGCACCTCCTCCGGCCGCGGAGAAGAACGCCCCGCGGCCTGTCCCGATCCGGCGTCGGCCCCGCTTGGGCGCGGGCGATGGTGCCCGTTGCGACGCCGGAGCGTCCGGACGAGGTCTGCCCGGCGACGGCTTTCCCCTGTCCGGCGCTGCGGCGGGGCTCGGCCCTGCACGGATCGTCCCGCGGGCCTGCGCCCCTCAGATCGGGTAGTGCAGCGCGCCGTCCTGCAACGTGATCCAGCGCAGCTCGGTGAACTCGGCAATGCCCCAGCTGCCGCCGAACCGGCCGTAGCCCGAGGCCTTCACCCCGCCGAAGGGCATCTGCGCCTCGTCATGCACGGTCGGGCCGTTGATGTGGCAGATGCCGCTTTCGATCCGCTTCGCCACGGCCAGAGCCGCCATCGTGTCGCGGCCGAAGACCGCCGCCGACAGGCCGAATTCGCTTTCATTCGCGATCCGGACCGCCTCGTCGGCCGAGCCCGCGCGGATGATGGCGACCACCGGGCCGAAGCTCTCCTCGCTGTAGATCCGCATCTCCGGCCCGACATGGTCGAGCGCCGCGGCATTGAGCATCGCGCCCGTGCCGCCGCCGCCGATCAGCGCCGCGCCCTTGTCCACCGCATCGGCGACGAGGCTGCCGATCCGCTCGGCCGCCGCCTGGCTGACCAGCGCGCCGAGCGGCGCGTCCCCCTGCCGCGGATCGCCGGCCTGCAGGCTTTCCACCTTCGCGGCGAAGGCCTCGGCGAAGCGGTCCCCGGCGGAGCCGACGGCGATGATCCGTTCGGTCGACATGCAGATCTGCCCCTGGTTCATGTAGGCGCCGAAGCCCGCGGCGGCGACGGCGGCGTCGATATCGGCATCCTCCAGAACGATCATCGGGGCCTTGCCGCCGAGCTCCAGCAGGGCGGGCTTCAGATGCCGCCCGGCCAGCTCGGCGATGACCCGGCCGACGCGGGTCGAGCCGGTGAAGTTGACCCGCCGCACCGCCGGATGCGCGACCAGCGCCGCGACGATCCCGGGCGCCTCCTCGGGCGCGTTCGAGACCGCGTTCAGCACGCCCGGCGGCAGGCCCGCCGCGGCGACCGCCTCGACCACCAGCGCATGGACGCGCGGGCAGAGCTCGGAGGTCTTCATCACCACCGTGTTGCCGCAGGCCAGCGGCGTGGCGATGGCGCGAACGCCGAGGATCACCGGCGCGTTCCAGGGCGCCATGGCCAGCACCACGCCCGCGGGCTGGCGCACCGCCATGGCGGTGGAGCCGGGCCGGTTCGAGGGGATGATCTCGCCCTTGATCTGCGTGGTCAGCGCCGCCGCCTCGACCAGCATGTCGGCGGCGAGGATGCAGTTGAACCGCGCCCAGGCCTCGGTGGCGCCGATCTCCTCCTTCATCGCCCGGACGATGCCGTCGGCATGCGCCTTGAGCGACTCTGCCGCCGCCAGCAGGATCCGGCGCCGCTCCCCGGGGGTCGTCTCCGACCAGTCCGCAAAGGCCGCGGCCGCCGCGTCGACGGCCCGCGCGGCATCGTCCAGCGAGGCGGCGGCGGCCTCGGTCACCACTTCGCCGGTGACCGGATTGGCGCGCGCGAAGACGCGGCCACCCTCGGCGGGGACATGCTGCCCGTTGACATAGAGATCGAGCTTTTCCATCCGGGTCTTCTCCTATTCGGCCGCCGCCGACGATCCGCCGAGAAAGGCGCGGATCACTGCGGGGTCGGACTTGATCTGGTCTGCGGGGCCCGAACCGGCAATGCGGCTGGCCGTCACGAGATAGGCATGATCGGCAAGCTCCAGCGTGGCGCGGGCGTTCTGCTCGACGATCAGGATCGTCAGGCCGCTCGCGCGGATCCGCGCGAGCGCGGCGAAGACCTCGCGGGTCACGATCGGGGCGAGGCCCAGCGACGGCTCGTCGAGGAGCAGCAGGTCGGGCCTCGACATCAGCGCGCGGCCGATGGCGACCATCTGCTGTTCGCCCCCCGACATGGTGCCCGCGAACTGGCGGCGGCGCTCGGCGAGTTTGGGGAAGAGCGCGAAAACCTCTGCCATCCGCTCCGCCGCGCCTGAACGCGCGCGCTCCGGGAAGGCGCCGAGGCGCAGGTTCTCCTCGACGCGCAGCGCCGGGAAGATCCCGCGCCCCTCGGGGACCAGCGCGATGCCCGCCTCGACGAGGCGGTGCTGCGGCAGGCCGAGAAGCGGGCGGCCGCGGTAGAGGATGCTGCCCGCGACCGGCGCCACGCGGCCGCCGATCGCGCCGAGCAGCGAGGACTTGCCCGCGCCATTCGCGCCGAGGATGGCGACCATGCGGCCCCGAGCGACGTCAAGCGAGGCGTCCTCGAGCGCCACGTGCTTGCCATAGGCGACGGTCAGGCCGCGGATCTCAAGCATCGGCTTCCTCCCCGAGATAGGCCGCGATCACCTTCGGATCGGACAGCGCGGCCTCCGTCGCCTCGTCGGCGATGAGCCGGCCGGAATTCATCACCACGACCCGCGGGCAGAGCGCGCGGACCGCGTCGAGGATGTGCTCCACCATCAGGATCGCCAGCCCTTCGCCCTGCAGGCGCCGGATCAGCGCGACCCCCTCTGCCAGCTCGGTCGGGTTCAGCCCGGCAAGCCATTCGTCGAGCAGGAGCAGCTCTGGCTCCGCGGCGAGCGCACGGGCCAGTTCCAGCCGCTTCTGGTCGATATAGGTCAGCTCCGAGGCCCGCAGGGCGGCGCGCGCCGAGAGCCCCGCCAGCTCGAGCGCGGCATCCGCGACCCGCTCCGCCGCGCGGCCCCAATGCGCCTTGCGGCCGAAGACGGCGGGGACCATCACGTTCTCGCGCAGGCTCAGCGAGGGCAGGATGCGCACCAGCTGGAAGGTCCGCGCGACGCCCGCCCGGGCGATCCGGTCGCGGCCGAGCCCGCTGATCCGCCGCCCGCCGAGCCGGATCTCGCCCGCGCTCAGCGGCAGCGCGCCGGAGACGAGGTTGATCAGCGTCGTTTTCCCCGAGCCGTTCGGCCCGAGGAGCCCCGCGATCTCGCCGCGCCCGAGCGAGAAGGACACGCCGTCCACCGCCCGCAGCCCGCCGAAGCGCTTCTCCGCGCCGATGATCTCGAGGAGGCTCATGCCTCTGCCCTCCGCCGCAGCAGTTTTTCGGCCGCTGGCAGAATGCCCTGCGGCACCAGGAAGACGACCCCGATGAACAGGAGGCCGAGCAGCACCGGATAGGTGTCGGGGAAATGCGCCGAGAGCCATTCGAAGGCCAGGAACAGCGGCACCGCCCCGAGCGCCGGGCCCCAGAGCCGGTTCGCCCCGCCGAGCAGCGCCATGATGACGGTCAGGAAGCTGACGGTCGGATTGAAGACGATCGAGGGCTCGACATAGACATAGCGCGGCGAGGTGATCGCCCCGGCCAGGGTCAGGATCACCGCCGAGAGCACGAAGGCGGCGAGCTTGCTGCGCGCGAGGTTGATGCCGGAATGCGCCGCGACCTCCTCGTCGTCGCCGATCACCCGCAGCGCCATGCCCAGCCGCCCGCGGCCGATCCAGGCGGAGAGCGCGATCGTGGCGGCGCCGAGGGCCAGCATCTGCCAGTAGATCCCGCGGGCGGTGACATCGAGGAAGATGTAGCGCCCGAGCGTGCCGGTGACATTGACCTCGTACCAGGTGATCAGCTGCCGCACGAGCTCGGCCAGGCCGAAGCTGAAGATCACGAAATAGACGCCGCTGAGCCGCAGGGTGGAGAGCCCGACCGCCAGCGCCATGGCCGCTCCGGCAAGCGCCGCGCAGAGGAGCACGGCCGGGTAGGGCAGCGCCTCGTTCAGCACCGCCACGGCATAGGCGCCGGTGCCGTAGAAGGCGACGGTGGCCAGCGACACGTAATGCGTCTGCCCCGAGAACAGCGCCCAGGCCGAGGCCAGCGTCACGTAGGTCGCCGCGCCGATCAGCAGGCCCAGCCCGTATTCCGAGACCAGGGCGGGCAGGACGGCCAGCAGGACAAGTGCCGCGAGGGGCAGCAGAAGGCGGATCATGTGCGGGCTCCGAACAGGCCCTGCGGCCGCCAGAGCAGCACGCCGAGGAAGAGGGCGAAGGTCGCGGCCAGGGTCAGGCCGGGATCGATGGCGGTGGCCACGAAGGTCTCGATCAGCCCCAGCGCGAAGCCCGCGGCCAGCGCGCCCGGCACGTTGCCGACCCCGCCCATGATGACGATGACCAGCGCCTTCATGGTGAAGACGACGCCGCCGGTAGCGGAGAAGGTCTGGTACATCGAGATCGAGGCCCCGGCCGTGGCCGCCAGCGCGGCGCCGAGCGCGAAGCCCTGCCGCGCGACGCGGTTGACGTCGATGCCCACCAGCGGCGCCGCGCCCGGCGCCAGCGCCACCGCCCGCAGCGACAGCCCCCAGCGGGTGAAACGCAGCGCGGCGACCAGCGCGCCTCCGGCGAGGACGCAGATGCCGAAGGCGACCAGCCGGTTCGCCGCCACGGGCACGCCCAGGATGCTGATCCCCCGGTCGAGATAGGAGATCGAGGTGAAATCGGCGCCGAACGCGGTCAGGAGCACGCCCTGGAGCAGGAAGAGCAGGCCGAAGGTGGCGAGGATGCTGTCGGTCTCCAGCCGGCCGCCGCCGCCCGAGCGGGCCACCAGCGGCCGCATCATCAGCTGGTAGAGCAGCCAGCCCGCGCCGTAGCCCGCCGCCGCCACGCCGGGCAGCGACACCAGCGGCGGGATGCCCAGCCCCTGGAAGAGCGCGACGGCGATGAAGGCGGCGGCAAGCGCGACTTCGCCATAGGCGAGGTTCATGATGCGCGCGATCCCGTATTGCAGGGTCAGCCCGAGGGCGAGCAGCGCGTAGCTGCCGCCCAGCACGAGGCCGAGGATGAGCGTGGTCGTCAGCATGGGTGTCCCCTGGAAGGTCGGAGGCGGCCCGGGCGTGCGGGCCGCATGATGTCACCAGTCGGGCTTGGGGATCACCGGCGCCGAGGCGCCCTCCCGCCCGGAGGGCCCGACCGCGCGGAAGGCGCCGCCCTGCCACTGGCCGACCCACCAGAGGTCGCGCAGCTGGTTGTCCTCGAGCTTGACCTCTCCGACCACGGTCTCGAAGGTCCCTTCCGACAGCTCCTTCGCCAGCGCGCCATGCTCGAGCCCGGCACGGGCCACCGCCTGTTCCAGCATCTCCAGCGAGGCATAGGTGACCGCCGAGGCCCAGCTGTCGGGCGCCTTGCCCGCAAAGGCCTCGTGGCGGGCGAAATAGTCCCTGATCGCCGGGCTTCCGGCATCCACGCCGCCGATCGCCATCACCCCCTCTTCGCGTCCGTCCGCGACGCCGGGATAGATCGGGAAGGCGCCGCCGACCGAGACGTAGAACACCGCCGGGTTGTAGCCCATCGTCTGCGCCGTCCTGGTCATCCCGAAGGAGCCCGGCGGATAGGAGAAGGCGACGAAACTGTCCGCCCCCGAGGCCTGCGCCTCGCTCATGATCGCGGCGAAATCCGAGGTGCCCAGCGGATAGCTCTTGTCATAGGCCAGCTCGAACCCCGCCGCCTCGAAGGCCGGGCGGGCGCCGCTGATCAGGTCGATGCCGAAGCCGTCGGCGACCGAGACCACCGCAACCTTGGCGTTGATCGTCCCCGCGTCGCGCGCCTGGCTGAGCACGTCCACCAGCCCGGCGGCATAGTCGTGCCCGCCGCCCAGCATCCAGAAGCTGCGCTCCCAGCGGGCGGCGAAATCCGGCGCCTTGTCGGTCACCGCGGTCACGGCAAGCTGCGGATAGCCGAAGCGCGCCATCAGCGGCGCGATCGCCAGATTCGCCCCCGTGCCCCAGGGCGGCAGGATCAGGTCGACCTTGTCCTGCGAGACCAGCCGCTCGATCGCGCGGACCAGATCCTCGTTGGAGGAGCGGTTGTCGTACTCGACCACCTCGATCATGCGGCGCTTGCCATCGGGCATCGCGAGCCCGCCGGCCTTGTTCACCGTGTCCACCCAGAGCTCGTAATTCGGGATCGTGGTGATCCCCGCGCCGGTCGCGTTCGGGCCCGTGCGGGCCACCGCATAGCCGATCTTCACCGTCGCGTCGTCCGCCTGTGCCCCGGCTGCCAGCGCCATGGCCGCCGCCATGCCGACAGGTCCCGCGCGCAGGAGCGCGCGCCGCGAAATGCCCTTCATCCGATCCTCCCTTTCGGCCGGCTGCGCCCGGCCCTGCGCCGTCGCGGCGGCCCCTTGTGCCGGAGCTCGCCGCAGCTGGCGCCAGCCTAGATCGGGAAATGGCGACACAGGAATGCATTCATGGGGCCAATTCTTGCACGCGTGCTTGATCCGGTGCGGGATCAGCGGCAGCATCGCGCAACCATGACGCGCATCTTCCGACCCGCCCCGCCGCGCCGCCCGGTTCCCCGGCTGCACCAGATCAAGAGCCCGCTGTCGCGGATCGCCTATGCGCTGCCCGAGGGCGCGGCGCATCTTCTGCAGCTCGATCACGGCCGGGTCCGGCTGCGCGGCGCCACGGCCGATGACGGGCCGGAGCGCAGCGGACCGCGGCTCCTGTGGTGGGCCGGCGGCGGCGGGCGGGAGCTTGTCGCCGAAGCCGGGGCCCGCGGCATGCTGCTGTCGATCCCGGCGCCGAGCCTGCTGCAGGCGCTGCCGGTCAGCCCGATCGGCGAGCAGATGCAGCGCACCCTGTCGCAGGATCTCGAACTCTCGCCGGGGGCGCCCTGGGCGGCGTCGGGCCTGCTCGAGGGCTTCGCCCGCGAAGCCGCCGAGGCCGAGGCCGGGGCGGAAATCGCGGCCTCGCACTATCTCTCGCTGCTCCTCCTGCAGCTCTGGCGGCTCGCGCGGAAGGACCTGGTCACTCCCGGCGGCGCCCCGCAGGGCCTGTCCGAGCGCTTCGTCCTTCTCGCCGCGCAGCGCGCCCGCGACCACCTGCCGGTCGGGCACTACGCGCGGGAGCTGAAGGTCAGCCGCGACCGGCTGGGCTCGGCCGTCAAGCGCGCGACCGGGCTCTCGCCGCGCGCCTATCTCCACCGCATCCTGCTGCGCGACGCGGCAGAGCTGCTGGCCCATACCGGCATGCCTGTCTCGCGCGTCGCCTTCCGCCTGGGCTTCGCCGACCCGGCCTATTTCACCCGCTTCTTCAAGCGCGAGACCGGCCAGAACCCGGCCGCCTTCCGCAAGTCCCTGCGCAGGACCGAGGCCGCCGCCCAGACCTTCGCCGCCTGGCCCTGACGGCAGGGCCGGGCCCGCAGCCGCCGCACCCGGGCAAAAGCCGGGCCGCAGCGGATCGTCCCTCCGGCCAAGGGCCCGCCATCCGCTTGCGCAGAGGGCATGTCGCGCAGGGAAGACTTCCGGACGCTGTGCAGCCAAGCCATTGATCGCAGCCCGGTCGATGCGCGCGCGGCGGTTCAGCAGGACCGGCGCCGAACGCCCCAGGCTTGGCGCGACGAGACGCGACCGGCACCGGCAGAGCGGAACGACCCGGCCGCATGCGATCGTCAGGGGGCTACCGCCCCGCATCCACTGCCAGCGATCGGCGCATGTCCGGTCTACGCGCCGGCTTGCGGCGCGGCGCGGAGCCATGTTCCGACCTTCCGCGGGGCAGGGACCGGCCGGACCTGCTCGAGGAGACGGCGAGCGGGCCCCTGCGCCCCCTTCCAATGGCGGTACCAGCCCGTCCCGGCCTGCGCCCGCATGGTCCACGGGAGCCCCGCCGGCGACGCCCGCTCCACCTTTCCGGGATGCCGGAGCAGCTGTCATGCGGGCGGCCGGAGGACCCGACGGACCGCCCGCATGCCTGCCGGAACGACAAAGGCGGGCGCGCCGCGGAGGGGCATGCACCGCCTGGCGCATTGGCACGCTTACCCCGGGCAGGGTTGGCCGCGCCTGCGGGCGCCTCCCGGAAACGCCCTCGGCACACCGCAGGAATAGCCCTCTGCGGGCGGTGCGTCGCGCGTCAGGCAGGCGCGGCCGCCGCGGCGAATGCCTCCGCCGCCAGCGCCATCAGCGCCAGATCGGTCCCCGGCGGGCCGATCAGCGACAGGCCGAGCGGCGCCTCCTCGATCCTCGCCAGCGGCATCGTGATCTGCGGCAGCCCGGCATGACCGGCGATGCTCAGGAGCCGGATCGCGGTGTTGCGGTAGCACTCCATCTCCGCGCCGGCCGTGCCGAGGCGCGGCGCGGCGCCGGGCGCGGTCGGCAGGACGATGACGCCGTCACGGCCGAGCACGCTCCGCACATGGGCGCGGATCGCGGCGCGGGCGGCTTCGGCCGCGGCGATCTCCGCCGCGCTCAGCGCCATGGCGCCGTCGAAGCGCTCGCGCACGCCGGGGCCGAATTCCGGGGCGGCCGCGCGGATCCAGGCGCCGAAGGTCTCCGCGACCTCCTTGCCCTGGGCGATGCGGAAGACCGGCTGCAGCGTCTCGATGGTGCCGGAGGGGAAGAGCGGCGCCGCATCGGCCGCGGGCAGAAAGGGCCGCAGCGTTGCGGCGGTGGCCGCTGGCACCTCCGCCCAGAGATCGGCCGGGGCGAGATAGCGCGGCGCGGGCAGATCAGAGGCGGGCGCGAGCACCGCCGCCGCCCGCAGGAGCGTCGCGGCATCGCGGGCGAAGAGCCCGGGCACGTCGTAGCTCGCCGCGAGCGGCTGCATCCCCGCCGCGGGCAGGAGCCCGTGGGTCGGCCGCCAGCCCCAGAGCCCGCAGAACGAGGCCGGGAGCCGCACCGAGCCGCCGGTATCGGTGCCGATGCCCAGATCCGCCAGCCCCTGCGCCACCGCCGAGGCGGAGCCCGAAGACGACCCGCCGGGCACCCGATCGGGCGCTGCCGGGTTCAGCGGCGTGCCGTAATGCGCGTTCTCGCCCATCAGCGAATAGGCCAGCTCGTCCATATGGGTCTTGCCGGCGATCCGCGCCCCGGCCGCCGCGAGCATCCCGACCACGGGGGCGGTCTGCGTGGCCGCCTGGCGGGCGGCAGCCCAGCCGGGATGGCCCGAGCCGGTGACGTGGCCCGCGATGTCGAGATTGTCCTTCACCGCCAGGCGCAGCCCCGAGAGCGGGCCCGCGCCGTCCGGGAAGGTTCCTGCGGGGAAACGTGCCACGAAAGGGTCGATGCTCATCTCAGCTCTCCATGGCGCGGGTCAGAAGCGCGCTCACATCCCGGCAATGCGCCGTGTAGTCCGGGCTGACGCGGAAGGCGGCGTCGCGCGGATAGGGCGCCGCGACGCCGATCTCGCCGATGATCCGGCCCGGGCGCGCCGCCATGACGACGATGCGGTTCGACAGGAAGACGCTCTCGAAGACCGAATGGGTCACGAAGATCACGGTCGAACCGGTTGCCTGCCACAGCTCCAGCAGATCCTGCGAGATCTTGTTGCGGGTGATCTCGTCGAGCGCGGCGAAGGGCTCGTCCATCAATAGGAGCTTCGGCTTCGTCACCAGCGCCCGGGCGATCGATACGCGCATCTTCATGCCGCCCGAGAGCTCGCGCGGATAGCTGTCGCGGAACCCGCCCAGCCCGACCGTGTCGAGGATCGCCGCGATATCCGCCCGGGCCTCCGCGCGGGAGACCCCGGCCAGCTTCAGCGGCAGGTGGACATTGTCGAAGACCGTCAGCCAGGGCATCAGGTTCGGCTCCTGGAAGACGAAGCCGATATCGCCGGCGCGGGCGCGGATGCCCTTCGCCTCGTCCTCGCCGGGGCGCTGGACGCGGCCCGCCGAATGCCCGGTCAGCCCGGCGGCGATCTTCAGCGCGGTGGATTTCCCGCAGCCCGAGGGGCCGAGCAGCGAGACGAACTCGCCCGGATAGACATCGAGCGACAGCTTCTTCAGCGCGACCGTGCCGTTGGGATAGACCTTGTCGAGGCTCTGCATCCGCATCACGGGCTGCGCGCCGGGGGTCATGTCGGTCATCAGCGCTCTCCGCCCAGTTCGCTTTCGTGCCAGCGGCTCAGCAGCCGCGCCTGCACCATCGAGGTCAGCCGCCAGATCGCCAGGCCGAAGATCGACAGGATGAAGAGCGCCGCGAACATCCGCGGCACGTCGAGCATGGTGCCCGATTCCACGATCACCCAGGCCAGCCCGGTGGAGGATCCCGACCCGGCGACGAATTCCGCGACCACCCCGCCGATCACCGCCAGCGAGGAGGAGATCCGCGCGCCGGTCAGGATGTAGGGCAGGGCGGCGGGCAGCTGCAGATGGCGGAAGCGCTGCCAGCGCGACGCCTGGTAGAGGCTCATCACGTCCTGCAGCCCGCGATCCGCGGATTTCAGCCCCTGCACGGTATTCGCCAGCATCGGGAAGAAGGCGACGAGCCAGGCGAGGATCATCAGCCCCAGCCAGACCCGGTCGAGCCCGACCCAGATGATGACGAGCGGCGCGATGGCGACCATCGGCGTGACCTGCAGCGCGATCGCATAGGGCCAGAGCATCCGTTCGACATCGCGGTGCAGCGTCAGCAGCAGCCCGCCGAGAATGCCCGAGACCACGGCCGCGGCGAAGGCGGCGATGGTGATCCCGGCGGTGAAGGCCAGCGCATGCATCAGGTAGGGGAAGTCGCGGATCATCGAGGCGATGATCATCGAGGGCGGCGGCAGCACGAATTTCGAGATGCCGAAGGCATGCACGGAGATTTCCCAGAGCGCCAGCACGGCGAGGCCCGCGGCCACGGTCGGCCCGCTCTCGCGCAGCGCCCGCGTCAGGCGGCTCGGCCGTTCGACCAGCTTTCCTGTCCGGGCGCGGGGCAGCGGAAGGCTTTCATCTGCCAAATCGGGGCTCCTCGGTTCGGGCATCAGCGAAGCTGCAGCACGCCATCGGCGACCGGAAGGTCGAGGCGGCTGTCTTCTCCGCAGGACAGATGCAGGGTGGTGATCAGCGCCGAGGCGAGCGGCGCGGAGACGGGATCGGCGCCCGTGCCGGGATTGACGGCATGGGCGGGGAAGGCGGCGGCGGCAAGCGACAGGCGCAGCGCCTCGCCCGGCTGCAGCGTCACGCAGGCAGCGCCGAGATCGAGCGCCACCGGCGCATCGGGACGGGTCCGCAGATGCAGGTAGCCCTCGGCGATGGCATGGGCCTTCCCGTCTGCGCGCAGGATCGAGAGCGTGGCGGAGACATCGAAGCTCGGCCGGTCGGCGGAAATGGCGAGACGCAGCCGCAGCGGGCCCTCGATCCTGGCCGGCGCGGCCTGCGGCAGGGTGTCGAAGGTCATTACGTCGGAGCGCTCGTCGGTGACGCGGCGGTCGACCGGCCCGGTGCCGGGCCCCGCGGAGGGGGCGGCGCGCCAGGGGTCGTGGACCATCAGCTCGGTCCCCGCGGCGGGCGCGGCGGCGAGCCCGCCATCGCCGGTCCGGGTGGCGGCGCGGCCCGAGCCCGAGAGATGCGCGGCAGTGGACGCGGCGGGCATCGCCGCATGGCGCCGCCAGGTCTTCTGCCCGAGATCGAAGAGCTGCACGCGGTCCTGCGCCTCGAGCCGCCCCTTGCCCTTCAGCACCGCGTCGAGGAAGGCGATCTGCGCCCTGTCGGTATCAGCGGCGGCTTCGGGGCCAAAATCGATGCCCGCGGCGCGGCGCTGCCAGGGGAAATGGATCCAGGGGCCGACCATCAGCCGCATTTCCGGGTCGCCGGGGCGGTCGAGATCGGCAAAGGCCCGGAGCGTCGAATGCAGGTGCCCGTCGAACCAGCCGCCGATGAAGAGCATCGGCAGCTTGCGCGCGCGCAGCCGCTCCAGCGAGGCGGCGGGCGAGATCGCCTGCCATTCCGGGTCATCCGCGCCGCGTGCCACCCAGTCGGGATAGTGGCCGATATCGGCGGAGGCCATCAGCTCGGCCGGATGGCCGGGGACCTCGCCCGCGAACAGGCTGCCCGCCGCGGCCTTCAGCCTGGAATAGGCGGCGGCGTCGCCCGCGCGGCGCGCGCCCTCGACGGTGATCTGCGTGCCCCAGCCGGCCATCTGGCCGAGCTTGAAGGCGCCGCCCTGGTAGATCCAGGTCTCCGCCGGATCCCAGGGGCCCATGGCGGGGATCAGCGCGGCAAGCGAGGGGCTGTCGCCGGTCGCGGCCAGGAGCTGGTCATAGGCCTGGTAGGAGAAGCCGTACATCGCCACGCGCCCGTCCGAGCCGGGGAGCCGTGCGGCCCATTCGACCGCCTCGGCCCCGTCCGCCGCCTCGTGGCGGCCGGGCCAGAAGCGCCCTTCGGAGGTGCCGCGGCCGCGCACGTCCTGCACGACGACCAGATAGCCCTGCGCCGCGTACCAGGCGGGATGGGCGTAGCAGATGGTGCAGCCGATCCGGCGGCCATAGGCCTGCCGCTGCAGCAGCACCGGCCAGGGGCCCGCGCCCTCGGGACGCCAGATATCGGCATCCAGCCGGGTGCCGTCGGCCAGGGTCATCGAGGCGGTCTCGACCGGCTGCACGCCCGCGACGGGGGGCAGCGCGACGGTCGGCATATGCGGGTCGAAGCCCGGGGTCAGGTCCAGCGTCATCCGAGCCTCCGGTCCCATTTGTCGGTGGGCAGCTCGACGGCGGAGACGGCGGCGTCATCGGCCTCGTCCACCTCGAAGCGGCCCGGATTCAGCAGCCCGTGCGGGTCGACCATGCGCTTGAAGGCGAGATCGGCATCGGTAATCTCCTTCTTGCCGACCGCGCGCACATTCGAGGTATGCGAGTTCGACACGACCGCGCCGGCCTCCTGCATGTCGCGCACCATCTGCGCCATCTGCTCGGGCGACTCGTAGACGAAATAGGGCGCGCCCGAGCCGACGATCTGCCCGCCGATCCTCAGAAGCTCCATCCGCAGCGGCCCGTAATGCTTCACCTTCGCGTGCACCCGGTCGATCAGCCCGACCAGGTCGCCGGCGCGGAAGAAGCCCTCGATCACCGAGCGTTCGGGATGGGATTTCTGGATCTGGAACAGCATGTGGCCGAAGATGAATTCCCAGAGCGGCTGGCCGTAAGGGCCCTCGCCCTCGCGCGACTGCGTGACGATGGTGCCGCCCGCGCGCTCGGCCATCTGGGCGAAGCTTTCCCAGCTCTGGTCGGCGATCATGGTCATCAGGATCGACTTGCCCTCGGGCACGATGTCCCGGAACGGCTTGACGAAGCTCGGCGTCGGCCATTCATGGACCGAGACGAATTTCCGCGTGATCCCGGCGGCATCGGCCAGCGTCACGCCGAAGCGCACCGCGTCCATGTAGTCGTCGAAGGTGACGATCGCCTCGTTCCAGGCCCAGGCCGGGGCGAGCGGCAGTTCCATCTCGGTGATGATGCCGGTGGCGCCGTAGGTGTGGTGGGCGAATTGCGCGTCGAGCCCGCGGAGCTCCAGCAGGCGCGGTTCCTCCTCCATGGTCATCACCGTGCAGGAGATCACGTTGCCCGGATCGCGCCAGGTGCCGTAGACGGTCGAGCCCGGCCCGCCCTGGCCGCCGGCGAAATGCCCCGCGACGGTGGCGATGCGCGCCGTGGTGGGCGGAAAGCGCAGCTCCTTGCCGTGCGTTCTCAACTCCTTCTCCAGCTCGGCGACGATGGTGCCGCCGCGGACCCGCACCCGGTCTCCGGAGATCGACACGACCCCCTTCATCCCGAGGCAGTCGAGCACGATCCCGCCCTTCAGCGGCACCGACTGGCCGTAATTCGCGGAGCCGGCGGCGCGCACCGTCACCGGGATGCGGTGGCGCACGGCGGCCGAGAGCACGGTCGCCAGCTCGTCATCCGACTTGGGCGAGACGACGATATCGGCGGTCTTGCCCGCCAGCGCCTCCTTCAGGATCGGGCTGACGGCATAGCGGTCGCGGCTTTTCACGCGGATCCGCTTGGGGTCGGTGGTGTGCTCGATGCCGCCGATCTCGGCCGAATAGGCCTCGAGCGGATAGGCGGGGCGGGTCATGTCGTTCATCGGGTCTGCCTCACGCGTAGGAGGGCGATTTTTCCAGCTCGCCGAGATCGAAGGCGGACACTTCGCCGATCAGCTGGATCAGCCCGTCGACCGCGCGGCCGAAGACGATCCCGCCGCGCTCGGCATCGGCGGCCGAGGCATCGCCCGCAGCGCCCGAGGGGTGAAGATCCTGCGCCTGCCAGCCGAAGCCGACCGCCCCCTCGGGGGTCAGCATGCCGCCCTTCTGCTCGAGCGCGATCGAGAGCGGCTCGAAATTGCGGGCATGCTCCATGTCGACGAGATCGGGGAAGAGATGCAGCATGACGCTGGTCTCCACCTCGCCGGCATGGATGCCGTGGCGGCGTTCGAACTCGGAGAACTGGTCGGCCATCTCGGTGAAGCGCGACCACATCGAGGAGACGGCGAACATGCCCAGCTCCACCCGCAGGCGGCGGCAGACCATCTCCATCACCTGCGGCTGGCCGCCATGGGCGTTGAGGAAGAGGATGCGGCGGCAGCCGGCGCGATGCACGGATTTCGCGATCTCGAACCAGTAGTCGCCCAGAAGCGGCCCCGGAACGGTCAGCGTGCCGGGATAGGCGAGATGCTCGTCGGACTTGCCGACCGCGCTGACCGGCAGGACGAGGGCGGGGAAGTCCGGCGCCATCTTGGCGACGGCGGCCTCGCAGACCGCCTGGGCGATGGAATAGTCCACCTTGACCGGCAGATGCGGCCCGTGCTGCTCGGTGGCGCCGACCGGGAAGACGGCGACCATGCCGGACATGTCGAGGGTCTTGAAGTCGAGCGCGGTGAGATCGGTCCACCAGTGGGATTTCAGCGTCATGGGAGGTCTTTCGTGAGAAGGGGCTGCCGGGGCGCAAGGGGCAACGGCCCCGGCAGCAAGGACTGTCCGCGAGGGGTAGAAGGGAGCGGTCAGTCCAGGAACTGGAGCGTGTAGGCGGATTTGACGTCGAAATCCGCCGGGAACTGGCCGAACTTGACCAGCTCGTCGAAATGCGCCGCCCAGCGGGCATCGGTCATCGCGCCGATGCCATGCGCTGCGGTGTCGTCATTCTCGACCAGGTTCAGCTCCTTCATCTTGGAATAGGAATAGGCCATAAGCGCGTCCGAGTTCTCGGGGTTCTCGGCCTTGACGGCGGCGAAGCCCGCCTCGGGATCGGCCATGAACTCGGTCCAGCCCTTGACCGAGGCGGAGACCAGGCACTGGACCTGCTCGGGGGCCTCGTCGATCAGCGCCTGCGGCACGACGACGACCGAGGTGTAGGGGTCGTAGCCGTAATCGGCGAGCAGGAAGTAGGAGGCGTCGAAGCCCGCCTGCTCCTTGATGCGGAAGGGCTCGTTGGTCACGATGCCCTGCTGGATGGAGTCCTCGTTCTGCATCCACACCGCGATCTGGCCGTTATAGCTGCGCAGCTGGTCGTCGGTCAGGCCCCATTTGTCCTTCATGAACGGCCAGAAGGTCTGGCGGTTGCCCTGGGAGATCATCACCGGCTTGCCGGCCATGTCGGCGGGCGCGGAGATGCCGGCCTCCTCGTGGTAGAGCAGGATGGTCGGCAGCTTCTGGAACCCGGCCATGACCGCCTTCGACGGGAAGCCCGCCTGGTTCATCCGCATCGCGCCGTCATTCTGGCTGACCAGGATCGCCTGGACCGCGCCGGTGACGAGGAGCTGGGTGGTGTCGATGCCCGGCCCGCCCGAGCGGACGGTCACGTCGAGGCCGCATTCCTCGTAGTAGCCCTCGGCCGCGGCCAGCCAGTAGCCGCCCTGTTCGGCCTGCGCCTTCCAGCTCATCTGGAAGGTCATCGGCACGAGGTCCTGGGCCATGGCGGTCGAGCCTGCCAGCGCGGCGAGAAGGACAGCGGAAACGGTCTTCATCATCAAGGTCACTCCTGTTGGTCGCGGGGCGGGCCCCGCTGCGCCCTTTGCGGGCTTTTTCTGTCAGCCGGCCTGGCGGTCGAGCCAGCCGTCGGTATCGAGATGGCGGTCGATCACGGTGTCCGCTGCGCCCTCGGCCTCGAAGCGGCCGGGGTTCAGCAGGCCCTTGGGGTCGACCGCGCGCTTGAAGGCGATCTCGGCGGGGCCGATGGTCTTCTTGCCGACGCCGCGCACGTTGGAGGCATGCGGATTGGCGACTTTCAGCCCCATGGCCCGCATCGCCGTCACCACCTCGTTCACGGCCGCCTCGTCGGTGAAGGTGACGAAGGTCGAGCCGGAGCCGACCAGATCGCCGCCCCAGCGGCGGATCTCGATCCGCATCGGGCCGGTGGCGCGGATCGCCTCATGCACCTCGAGGATGCGCGCGGCCAGGTCGGGGGCGGAGAAGAAGCCCTCGATCTCGGTGATGTCGGGCCGGGTCTTCTGCGCCTGAAGCGTGGTGTGGCCGAAGGCGAACTCCCAGATCGGGCGGCCATAGGGCGCCTGTCCCTCCGGCCCGCCCGCCACGATCGCGCCGCCGGCCTCCGCCACCATCTGGCGGAAGAGCGGCATCGAGGCGGCCTCGATCATCGCGATGACGATCGACTGGCCCTCGGGGACGAAGGGCGCGAAGGGCTTCAGCCAGTCGCCGACCGGCCATTCATAGGCGGAGGCCAGCTTCTTCTCGAGCCCCGGCTCCCTGCCGATGGCGACGGCGAGGCGCACGGCCGAGGGGTAGTCGGGCAGGGCGACCAGGCATTCCTCCCAGTCGCGCTTCGGCGCCAGCGGCATCTCCACCTCGGTGACGATGCCGAGCGTGCCGTAGCTGTGCTGGACGATGCGCGTCTCCATCCCCGTCAGCTCGATCTCGCGCGGGGTCTCCTCGACGGTGACGACGCGGGCGGCGCGGACATTGCCGTGATCGCGCAGCACGCCGTAGTTGATCGAGCCGACCCCGCCGGTGCCGCCGGTGACGAAGCCGCCGATCGTGGCCTGCTTCTTCGTCGTGGGGAAGAAGCGCAGCTCCTGCCCGGTGGCGGCCGCGGCGGTTTCCAGATCGGCGATGCGGGTGCCGGCATGGGCGCGGATGAAGCCGTGGCCCACCTTTATCACGCCCGAGAGCTTCGAGAGGTCCAGCATCGCGCCGCCATGAAGCGGCACCGACTGGCCGTAATTCGCCGTGCCGGTCCCGCGCGGGGTCAGCGCGACGTCAAGGGCATGGGCGGCGGCCGCGACGGTGCGGACCTCCGCGGCGGTCTTCGGCGTGACGACGGCCTCGGCGACCAGCCCGTCCAGCGTCTTCGACAAGAGCGGCGAGATGAAATGCCAGTCGCGGCTCTTGGCCTTGACCAGCTTCGGCTCGGTCGTGGCCTCGACCGGCCCCAGCGCGGCGAGGAATGCGTCGAGCGCCATCAGCTTGCCTCCCCGATCAGCGAGACATGCGCGGCGACGACCTTCCAGCCCTCGGGGGTCTTCAGCCAGGTCTGGCTCTGCCGCCCGGTGCTGGTGCTGCCCTCGCGGCGGAACTCCAGGTTGCAGGTGCCCATCGCCTCGCCATAGGTGACGATCTCGCGGCGGGTGACCTGGCGCTGCGGGCTGCCGCCCGGGCGCGCCTTGCGGAAGTCGCGGATCTCGTCGATGCCGTAGAGGTTCTCGCCCGCGCCGTAGCGCAGCGTCAGCGGGCTGTCCCAGAAAAGCGCGTCCATCGCGGCAAGGTCGTTCGCCATCAGCGCCGCCTCGTAGGCGTCGCAGGCGGCGGTCAGTTCGGCGACCGGCCCGGGCAGGTTCAGCCCGGGCGTCATGCCCCGGCCTCCAGCCCGGCCGCGAGCTCGGCGCCGTCGCAGACGAAGCCGTAGCATTGCCGCACGTTGTAGAGCGTCGCCTCCATGCAGTAGGACGGCGAGGAGGTGGCCGAGCAGTCCTCCAGCAGCACCGCGTCGAAGCCCTTGGCGACCGCGTCGGTCAGGGTGTTCAGCACGCACTGGTCGGCATTCACGCCGGCAAAGAGCACGGTGGTCACGTCGAGATTGCGCAGGATGGTCTCCAGCTCGGTGTCCTGGAAGCCGGTCATGCGGTATTTCGAGACGGCGATATCGCCCGGCTCGGGCGCCAGCTCGTCGACCACCGCGGCCGCCCAGCTGCCTTCTTCCAGCACATGCGCGCCATTGCCCGGAAGCGGCTTGCCGATGCCGGTGGAGCGCCCGTCCGGATCGTAGACATGCAGCACCGAGGGCGGCAGGTTGGCGCGGTCGGGGCGGTTGCCCCAGTTCAGCCAGATCACCGGCAGGTCATGGGCGCGCAGCACCGGCAGAAGCGCCTGCAGCGGTTCGATCGGCGCGCGGCAGGGGGAGACATCGACGCCGATCGAGGCGAGCCAGCCCTCGGGGTGGCAGAAGTCGTTCTGCATGTCGACGACGATGATCGCCGTGCGGCGCGCGTCGAGCACGACCTTGCGGCCGCGGTCGGCCAGGGTCACCGGGCGGGCCCTGTCGCGGCTGCGCACCAGGCTGACCTCGGCGGCGCTCACGGCCCAGGCGTTGCGGGGATAGGCCCCGAGCGGAAGCAGGTCGCGGTCCGTCATGCCGTCCATCACGCCGCCGTCCCGGCGAGGATCGCCAGGTCCTCCTCGTCGAGCGCGACGCGCTCGCCCGAGCGGATCAGCTCGGAGAACTCCTGGTTCGGCACCATCACGGTCAGCGTGTAGAGCTTCGAGCTGCCGGTGTTCTTCACGATATGGACCGAGCCAGGGTCAAGGAGCAGCGCGTCGCCCTTGGCGATCGCCAGCTCGTCGCCGTCGGAAGAGGCCACGCCCTCGCCATGGAGCACGTAGAAGAATTCATGCGCGGTCGAATGGCTGTTCGGCGGGGTGGCGCCGCCGACCGTGAAGATCTCGATCACGAAGATGGCGGAGGTGGAGGAATTCGCCGGATCGAAGAGGATGGCGAAGTAGTTCGTGTCGGTCGGAGCGATCCGGAACACCTCGGCCTTTCGAAGTTGCTCGTACGTGAAGGATTTCTGCATCCGGTCTGCTCCGTTGATCGTCAATTGCGGGCGGCATCCGAAGGCGGCGCCGCGATTGGTCCCAAGGAAGACGATTGACGGGTGAGTTAAAAGCATCAAATTTGCACGAGAACGTTCCAAATTAGGCAACTCATTTCATGCATGCCCGCATCCTGCGCTATCTCGACGAAGTCGTCCGCTCCGGCTCGATCCGCGCCGCCTCCGAGAAGCTCCATGTCGCGCCCTCGGCCATCAGCCGCCAGATCAAGACCCTGGAGGAGCAGGTCGGCGCGCCGGTTTTCCACAGGGGCGCCAGGGACATGACCCTGACAGCGGCGGGCGAGCTGCTGATGGTGCATGTCCGCGAGACGCTGCGCGAGGAAAGCCGGACCCTGGCGCAGATCGAGGACCTGAAGGGGCTGCGGCGCGGCGAGGTGTCGCTGGCGATCATGAGCGGGCTGGCGGGCAATGTCATCCCGCGCAGCCTCGCCGCCTTCCGCAAGGCGAATCCCCGGGTCGTGCTGAAGATCATGTTGCTGCCTACCGGAGAGGCGATTACCGAATGCGTTGCCTCTGGAGACGCCGATTTCGGAATTGGCTTCGATTTTCCCGAACGCTTCGGGCTGCGGGTCCATGTCACCTCGCTGGCCCAGCTCGGCGCGGTGATGGCGACGGGGCATCCGCTGGCGGCGCGTTCCAGCCTGCGGCTGAGCGACTGCATCGCCTATCCCTTGATCCTGGCCGATGACTCGATGGTGATCCGGCCCTATCTCGACCATGCGCTGGCGCCGCTGCGGGGCAGCCCTGAGATCCTCGCCGAGACCAATTCGATCGAGGTGATGCGAGAGATGGCCTCGGGCAGCGACGGCATCACCTTCCTCACCCGCTTCGATATCGAGCGCGATGCGGCGGCCGGGCGGCTGGTGCTGGTTCCGGTGCAGGAATTCGCCGACCGGACGCAGAAGCTGATGGTGGTGGGGTCCGAGCGCTACGGCAATGCCATGGCGAATGTCTACATGGAGACGCTGAAGCCGATGCTCGCGGGCAGCTGAGGCGGCAGATGGCGCGGGCCGGGGGGCTGCCCCGGCCCGGTGCCCTATCTGGAATAGAGCCGGTCGAGCCGGACGAACTTGCCCAGCACGCCGAGCGCGATGATGGTGACGCCGATCAGCAGCGCCGAGATCGCGTGGGCCGTGGGCTCGAGCGCGAAGGTCGCCTCGGAATAGATCCGGACCGGCAGGGTCGTCAGCCGCGCCGTGGTCAGGAAGGCCGTCACCGTGACCTCGCCGAAGCTCATCAGGAAGCCGACCAGCCCCGCCGCGAAGAGCCCCGGCGCCAGCGCCGGGAGCGTCACATGCACGAAGGTGCGCGGCGCATTGGCGCCGAGGCTGGCGGAGGCCTCCTCCAGCGCCGGATCGAGGGCCAGGACCGAGGTGGTCAGCAGCGTGATCATGAAGGGCAGGATCACCACCACATGCACCGCCATCAGCCCCAGGAAGGGCGGCACGGCCAGGTAGATCTGCAGCAGCTTCAGCATGCCCACCGCGATGGCGATCCCCGGCAGCGACAGGGGCAGCATCCAGAATGCCAGCAGCAGGCTGCGCCCGCGGAACGGATGCCGCGCCAGCGCGAAGCCCGCAGGCAGCGCCAGCACCAGCCCGGTCAGCACCGAGGCCAGCGCCAGCTTCACCGAGATCCAGAAATTCGCGGTGTAGTCGCCCGCGATCAGCACCCGGCGGTACCATTCCAGCGTGAAGCCCTTGAACCCCGCCGCCGTGGCCAGCGGCACGTCATTGAAGCTCTGCACCACCACGAGGCCGAGCGGCAGGAGCAGCAGGCCGACGGCGCAGAGAAGGGCGATCTTCGACAGGAGGGGTCCGAGAATATCGACGATCCGCGCCAGAGGGGCGGGAATGTCCATGGGTGTGGACGGCGAGCCGCGCCGCCAGGCCATGAACCGCCCGAGCGCGACCGTGACCAGCGCGATGAAGGCGAGCCCCACGACCGTCATCACCAGCGACAGCGCCGAGGCCATGGTGGCGTTGAGGTTCTGGATCGCTTCCTGCATGACCAGCATGCCGATGGTCCAGACCTTCTTGCCGCCCAGGAGCGTCGCCGAGACATAGGAGGTCACCGTCATCAGGAAGACCACGATGATGCCCGAGCGCAGCCCCGGCAGGGACAGCGGGAAATCCACCGTCAGGAAGCGGATTGCGGGCGAGGCCCCGAGGCTTTCGGCGGCTTCGTGGATGCGCGGCGAGGTGTTCTGCAGGTTGTCGTAGAGCGCCAGCACCATGAAGGGCATGAAGACCTGCGCCAGCGCCACGATCACCGCGCCATGGGTGAAGAGCATGCCCTCGAACGGGCCGAGCCCGACCAGCGCGGCGGCGGAGTTCAGCAGACCCTTGGGCGAGAGCAGCAGCATGATCCCCAGCGAGCGGACCACGACATTGGTCAAGAGCGGGATCAGGATCACCGCGAAGGCCATCGCCCGCCAGCGGGACGGCATCCGCGCCAGCCAGTGCGCCAGCGGATAGCCCAGAATGGCCGAGACCACCGTGACGGCGAGGCCCAGCCCCACCGTCTCGGCGATGATCGACAGGTAGAATCCGTCCGACAGGATCGTGCGGAACTGGATCAGCGAAGGGTGCACGAGCACCGGGCCGAAGGGGCTCGGATACTCGTGCAGCGAAAGGAGCACCACGACCCCGAGGGGCGCGGCGAAGGCCAGGAGCAGCCATGCCGTTACCGGCATGGCCAGGACCGGCCCGATCCAGCGTCTCATCCAGCCAGCACCCGGTCGAACTTGGCCTGCCACTCGGCGCGGTGGGCGTTGATGTAGTCCCAGTCGAAATCGACGAGATTGTCGACCTGGCCGCCGGTGATGACCTTGTCCTTCACGTCATCGGGCATGACCACGTCCTTGACGGTCGGCGAATAGTAGACCTCGCGGGCATAGGCGACCATGACCTCTTCGCTCAGGTGCAGGTTGATCCATTCCTCGGCCAGCTTCTGGTTGTTGGTGCCTTCGGTGATGCAGGCGACGTTCATGGTCACGGCCATGCCCTCTTCCGGCTCGGCGATGACGCAGTCGGGGTTGCGCGTCTCGGCGTATTTCCGGGTGAAGGAGGCGAATTCCACCGACAGGTCGGCCACGTTCTGGTCGATCATGTCGTAAAGCTGCGCCTGCGAGGACTGGATGCCGGCGAAGGGCTTCAGCTCGGCGACCTTCTCCAGCACCTTGTCGAATTCTGTGATGTCGTAGCCGAAGGATTTCGCGGTCATCATCAGCGCCGAGATGCCCTCGGCCCCGAGCCCGTTCGGCCAGGCGATGCGGCCCTTCCATTCGGGGTTCCACATGTCCTTCCAGGAGGTGACCGGCGTCTGCGCGGCGGTGCCGTCATAGACCACGGTGCAGGGGTTGAAGGCGACGCCGTAGCCGCCCTTCTGCGCCAGCGGATAGAGCGCGTCGAAGCGCTCGACGGCGGCGGTCGGCGCCTGGGTCACGCCATCGGCCACGGCCTGGCGGCTCTCGTAGATGTTGAGATAGAGCACGTCGAAGCTGGGGCGGCCGCGCTCGGCATAGGCCCGCGCCCGGCGGTCGGTGGTGCCGCCCAGCACGTAGCTGATCTTGCAGCCGTATTTCTCGACGAGCTTCGGCTCGATATACTGCTTGACGATCTTCTCCTGCGCGCCGCCCCAGATGCCGACGACCAGCTCGTCGCCGGGCTTGGGCTGCGCGAAGGCAGGGCGGATAATGCTGGCAGGGGCGGCAAGCGCGGCAAGGCCGAGGCCGGTGAACTGGCGGCGGTTGAGTGTCATGGGGAGGTCTCCTGTCGGGGATCGTTTCTGGTTATGGTCAGATGAAGGTGACGGCGCCGGGCAGCGCCTCCACTGCGACGGTCTGGCCGGGGGCAGGGGGCGGCAGGTCGGAGGGGATCACCATCCGCACCGGTCCCGCCTGGGCGGCCAGGTCGATTTCGAAGCTCTCGCCGAGATAGCTGACGGTGCTGACCGTGCCCGTCAGGGCCAGCGCGCCGGAGGTCCCGGTGGCGGGGCGCAGCCGCGAGGCGCGCAGCACCATCTGGGTCGCGCCTTCGGGCGCGCCGGTGCAGCTCGTGCCCTTGGCGCGGAAGGTGCCCGCCTCGACATGCCCGTCGATCACGGTGCGCGCGCCGAGGAAGCCCGCGGTGAAGGCCGAGCGCGGCGCATCGCAGAGCTGCCGCGGCGTGCCGAGCTCGGTGACGAGCCCGTCCTTCATCACCGCGATCCGGTCGGACATGGCCAGCGCTTCCTGCTGGTCATGGGTGACGAAGATCGTGGTGATGCCCAGCCGCTGCTGCAGCGCGCGGATCTCGTCGCGCATCTCGGCCCGCAGGTTGGCATCGAGGTTCGACAGCGGCTCGTCGAGGAGCAGCACCTCGGGTTCGATCACCAGCGCCCGGGCCAGCGCGACCCGCTGCTGCTGCCCGCCGGAAAGATTGCCCGGCAGCCGCTCGGCAAAGGCGCCGAGCCCGACCGTGTCGAGCGCCGCCTTCGCGCGCTCCAGCCGCGCGGCCTTCGCCACGTTGCGCATCCTCAGCCCGTAGCCGACGTTCTCCAGCGCCGAGAGATGCGGGAAGAGCGCGTAGGACTGGAAGACCACGCCGATATTGCGCTTGTGCGGCGGCTTGTGGGTGATCTCGCGGCCGTTGAGCATGACATGGCCCGCAACCGGCGGCACGAAGCCCGCGATCATGCGCAGCGTCGTCGACTTGCCGCAGCCCGAGGGGCCGAGGAGCGACAGAAGCTCGCCCTCGGCGATCTCGAGGGTCAGCTGGTCGACGGCAACGGATTTGCCGTAGGCGATGGTGACGGAGTCGAGCAGCAGGTAGCCGCGCTTATCCATCGGCACGCTCCGGCATCGGGGCGGGACGGGGACGGGAGAGGGAGGGCATGGGACACGGATTCCTTGCGTCGGTGGTCGGCGCTATGCAGACACCATTCTCGGCCGATAAAAAGCACCAATTTTCGGATTTCGTGTTGCAAAAATTGGAACGCTCGCGGCAAGCGCCAGGGAACCGGGCCGCGATCGCCTTTCAACGGAGGGCGTTCTGCCGGAAATGCCGCCGGACGGGCGGGCAGGGACCAGATGCCGCGGTCCGGGCAGTGCTGACGGATTGGGCGCCTGGCCGGGTCTCCTGCAAGGCGCCCGCCGCGGCAGCCATCCGCGCGACGGTGCCGCCGGCGCGGACCGGATGCGCCGGGCGCGCCTTGCTTGACCTCCCAGGCGATCAGCCCGTCGATGTCATCGGTCGCATCGGTCGCATCGGTCGCATCGGTCGCATCGGTCGCATCGGTCGCATCGGTCGCATCGGTCGCATCGGGCCCGCCCGCAGCCCGGATCGCCCGCCATTCCCCGGAGAGATCGCCGATCAGGGCATGCAGGCGCTCATGCGCAGGTCGCCCGAGGACCGCAGTGCCACCCTGCCCGAGCGCACGTGCCCTGTGGCGGCAGGGGCCGGCAGGCCAAGGGCCGCCGCACGGATCCGGACCGGCCTTGTTGCGCTAATCGAACGACAGGATGAGGTTCCCCTTTCCTCTCCGGCTTCAGGCAACGACTTCGATTTAAGCTCTTCCAAGGGCCGAGCAGTGGTTCACGAATGAGCGGCGAGCGCCACCGGTCCGAGCATAGCCGCGAATGATGCCGATCTGGATTTCAGCAGTTTGACGGTCTGGGTCGCGTGACATGATCCGTTCCCCGAAAGGCTTCAGGCGGTTCATTTGCGCCTCGACGCGACTTCGGGAATGATAGCCGACCCACTTTTTCCAAATGGACCGTCCCAGTCGGTGTGTCGCCTTGAGGATGTCATTTCGTGATATCGCGGCCGGGCTGTCCGGCTTCCAGGCCCGGCCATTGCGACGGATCGGGATGAACGGCTCCGCTGCGCGCTCGAGTATTGCCGCATGGCAGCGGCGGGTGTCATAGGCCCCGTCGGAAGTGACCGTCTCTGCAGGTTCACCGGCCGGGATTTGCGTCAGCAGCTCGGGCATGATCGGGCTGTCTCTCTGCCGGCTCGACATGAACTCGATTGCGTGAATGTCGCCGGTGGCGGTGTCCATGGCCAGATGAACCTTCCGCCATTCCCGCCTGCGCGGCGCGCCATGCTTGCGGGCAAGCCATTCACCAT